>NZ_PSTT01000094.1:0-98175 GCF_002931235.1 Subtercola sp. Z020
GTCGCCCTCGGTCGCGAGCGCCCCGCCCCCGTGAACCCCCGCCGCGGCATCCGGAACCGCCAGCAGCCGCAGCCCGGCGGCGAAGCCGTCGTCGCTCGACGAGTTCGCCGCGACGTACCCGCCGAGCCCCGGGTAGACCTTCCGCGCCCCGGCGAGACGGTCGATCGCCACGGCGGTCGTCGCCTGCGCCAGCACCTCGTCGCTCAGCGGCCGCAGCGTGCGCTCGGCGTCGGTCGGCAGCACGACCGTCGCCACCCGCCGGTGCCCGAGCCCGTGCACCAGCCGCGCCAGCCGCGTCGACGCCTCACGATTGTCGAGCGCCACGTCGAGCACACCGTCGAAATGCTGCCCCTCGATCGCCACCATCGGAATGTTGCGCTGCCGCATCACCTCGATCGACCGCGTCAGCCGCGGGCTGCACCCGAGAAAGACGGCCGCGTCGAAGACGGCGCTCTGGATGCTCGACTCCCCCACTCCCGTCGCCGTGAGCAGCAGCAGGCCGGAGTGTTCGCTGCCGAGCGTCTGCGAGATGCCGTCGAGCACGGCGATCGTCATCGGATCGCGGAACGAGTGCAGCACGCGGTCTTCGAGCACCACCCCGACGATGCCCGACCGCCCCTGCCGCAGCGACCGCGCGCGCGGATCGGGCCCGAAGTAGCGCAGCTCCTCCGCCGCCTGCAGCACCCGTTCCCGCGTCGACGCAGAGATCGACCCGACCCCGCTGAACGCGATCGACGCCGTCGAGCCCGAGACGCCGGCCCGCTTCGCGACGTCGGCGAGGGTCGGCCGCGACGGTTCCGCGATCGACGGTTGTCTCTCTGCACTCACATCCCCTAGCCTAGTAGAGCCTCGATCGAATCGATTCGATTCCGGTTCTGGATGCTCGACCGCCCCCTCTTCGAAAGCCACCATGTCCCAGCCCAGCGCCCCCGCGACCACCCCGGCCCCCGGCCGGGCACCCGCCAGCCTCATCGCCTGGCGGAACGCCATCTTCGTCATCTTCACGATGAGCGGGCTGTCGATCGCCACCTGGGTCTCCCGGCTTCCTGCCGTTCGTGACGACCTGCACCTCGACACCTCCGCGGTCGGGCTGCTTCTGCTCGGCCTGTCGGGCGGAGCCGTGCTCGGCCTGCTGGCCGCCCAGCAGATCCTGTTCCGCCTGGGCCCGCGTGCGGGCATCGCCCTCTGCATGGTTCTGCTCGCCACCGGCCTCGCGAGCGTCGGAGTCACGGCCACCGTCGTGCCCGAGCTGGGCCTCGGCATCCTGTCGCTCGCCGTCCTCGGCTTCGGCAATGGCGCGATGGACGTGATGATGAACCTCGAGGGGGCGCAGGTCGAGCGCGCCGTGGGCCGCACACTGCTGCCGCTGATGCATGCGTTCTTCAGCTTCGGAACCGTCGCCGGCGCCGGGATCGGGGCCGCGGCATCCGCCCTCTCTGTGCCCGTCATCTGGCACCTCGGGCTGATGGCTGTGCTCATCGCCGCCACCGGCGTGGTGACCGTGCGCTTCCTGCCCGCGCACCTCGAGGCCGGGCAGCCCGACGGGGCCGGGCTCGACGGGGCCGGGCTGGACGGCCAGAAGACCGGCGCGCCCGCGAAGCCCGCCCTCGGCCAGCGCATCCGCGAGAGCCTGGCCGTCTGGGCCGACACCCGCCTGCTGCTGATCGGCCTGATCATGCTCGGAATGGCCTTCGCCGAAGGCTCCGCCAACGACTGGCTCGCCATCGCAACCGTCGACGGACACCACCAGTCGAACACCACCGGCGCCATCGTCTTCGGGGTGTTCGTCGCCGCAATGACGGTCGGCCGCGTCGCCGGCGGCCCCGTGCTCGACCGCTTCGGCCGCGTGCCGATCCTCCGCTGGTCGGCGCTGCTCGGCGCGATCGGGCTGCTCGGCTTCATCCTCGCGCCCAGCCTCTGGATGGCCGTCGTCGGCGCCGTGCTCTGGGGCCTCGGGGCGTCGCTCGGGTTCCCTGTGGGCATGTCCGCCGCCGCAGACGACCCGGCGAAGGCGACGGCGAGCGTGAGCGCGGTCGCGATGATCGGCTACCTCGCGTTTCTCGCCGGCCCGCCGCTGCTCGGTTTTCTCGGCCAGCATTTCGGCATCCTGAACGCCCTCTATGTGATTCTCGCGCTGCTCGTGCTCGCGGCGATCGCGGCGCCCGCCGCCCGCGAGCGCTCGGGCCGCTTCCAGCGCACCTGACGCTCCCAGGCGGGCAGGCGGGCCGGGGCGCTCCCGGGTGGGCGGGCGCTCCCGGCCTCTCCGGGGCGGGCGGGCCGCGCACCGCCGACCGCCTAAACTCGCTGTGTGCGACTCGTCATAGCCCGATGCGCCGTCGACTACGCCGGTCGACTGAGCGCCCACCTTCCCCTCGCGACCCGCCTGCTGATGCTGAAGAACGACGGCAGCATCCTCGTGCACAGTGACGGCGGCTCCTACAAACCGCTGAACTGGATGAGCCCGCCCTGCACCTTGCAGATCATCGAACCCGACGACGAACAGCGGGATGCCGGCATCACCGAGCTCTGGAAGGTCACCCACGCGAAGACGGCCGACCTTCTCGTGGTGTCGATCCACGAAGTGTTCACCGACACGTCGCACGATCTCGGAGTCGACCCCGGTCTGGTGAAAGACGGCGTCGAGGCCCACCTGCAGAAGCTTCTCGCCGAGCAGATCGAGCTGCTGGGCGACGGGCACGTGCTGGTGCGCCGCGAGTACATGACGGCCATCGGCCCGGTCGACATCCTGGCGCGGGATGCCGCGGGCCGCGCGGTCGCGGTCGAGCTGAAGCGTCGCGGCGACATCGACGGCGTCGAGCAGCTGACCCGCTACCTCGAACTGATGAACCGCGACCCGCACCTCGCGCCCGTCACCGGCATCTTCGCGGCGCAGGAGATCAAGCCGCAGGCCCGCACCCTCGCGCACGACCGCGGAATCCGCACCCTCCTCCTCGACTACGACGCCATGCGCGGCCTCGACGACAGCGACTCCAGGCTGTTCTGACGGCCGCGAGCCGCCGAGCTCGCTGCGGGCGGGGCGGCTAGGGGGCGCCCGCGCTCAGCCAGAGCGCGAGCACCGCGAGCGGCACCGTCACCACGACCGCCACCAGGCCCGCGAGCATGAAGCGGCCCCAGCGGATCGTCACGCCCTGCGCCGTCACCTTCTGGTGCCAGAGCAGCGTCGCGAGCGACGCCCACGGCGTCACGAGCGGCCCGAGGTTCACCCCGATCAGCAGCGCGATGAGCCGCACCGGCGACCCCGCAGCCGGCTCGAGCACCAGGTAGGCCGGCAGATTGTTGATCCCGTTCGCCGACACCACGCCGAGCCCCGCCAGCTGCAGCAGTGCCGGGAACGACGACCCCGACCCGCCGACCGCGCTCACCACAGAACCGAGCCCGTTGACCTGCGCCGCCTCGACCAGCACGAAGAGCCCCGCAGCGATCGCCACCGGCGTCCACGGAACGAGCCCCACCCCGAGCGCAGACCGCCGGCGCAGCGCGAACACGACCAGCAGAACCAGCGCTCCGCCCGTCGCGGGGATCCACACCGGCAGCCCGGAGACGAGCAACGGCAGCAGCACCACCACCACGACCCCCGACACCACGAGCAGAGTGCGGTCGTCGATGGATGCGCGCTCGGGTACGACGTACGTTCCGCGAAGCGCCCGCCGGAACAGCAGCGAGAGCAGAATGACGGGCACCACGATGCCCACGAGGGCCGGCGCCCAGACGACCGACGCGAAACCGAGCGGTGACGCCAGATCGACGCCCGCGGCATCCGCAGCCCCCGGCGCCCCCGTACCAGCCGAACCCGATGCCACGCTCGCGAGTTCCGTCGCCGCCAGCAGGTTCGTGAGGTTCGAGATCGGCAGCAGCAGCGACGCCGTGTTCGCCAGCCACACCGTGGCGAGCGCGAACGGAACAGGCGGCAGCCCGGCCTGCAGCGCCAGCAGCACCACCACCGGCGTCACCAGCACCGCGGTCGTGTCGAGCGACAGGAAGACCGTGCTCAGCGTCGCGAGAACGATGACGAAGAGCCACAGCATCCAGACCCGTCGCCCACCGCGGCGCGCGAGCCAGCCCGAGAGCACGGCGAACAGCCCCGCCTCTGCCGCGAGCTCCGTGACGATCGTGATGGCGACCACGAAGCCGAGTACCGGAACCACCCGGTCGGCCAGGGCCAGCGAATCGCTCTGCGGCAGAACTCCGGTGGCGATGACGATGATGGCGGCAACCACGAGCACCAGGCTCAGGATGACCATGGCCGACGGGCGTGGTCGCCGCGAGCTGGGGGGTGCGTTGGTGTCGATCAGGCGAGTCTACCCATGCGCCCTAGAATGTCGTGCGATGACAAATTCAGCAGTGTCACCCCAGAAACCGTGGTCGTGCATCCTCTTCGACCTCGACGGCACCATCACCGACTCGGCTCCCGGAATCATCGGCAGACTCTCCCGCACCCTGGTCGCCCTCGGCCGACCCGTGCCCCTCCCCGCCGAACTCGTGAAGTTCGTCGGGCCGCCCATTCTCGAGGGTTTCAGGATCGTCGCCGGCATGAACGAGGCCGAGGCGCTCGAGGCGCTCGGCATCTACCGCGGGCTGGCCGCGAGCGAGGGCCCGGCCGCCGACGCCGTCACCTTCCCCGGCATGGTGGGGCTCGTGCGCTTTCTGAACAAGGCCGGAATCCCGCTCGCCATCACCACCTCGAAGTCGGAGGTGCAGGTGCACCGCATTCTCGAGCACCTCGGCCTCGACACCGCGTTCGTCACCATCACCGGGGCGAGCGAAGACGAGACGCGAAGCGCCAAGGCCGACGTGATCGCCGAAGCCCTTACGCGCCTGCGGGAGGCCGGCGTCGACCTGACGAACCTCGTGCTGGTGGGCGACCGCATCCACGACATGGAGGGCGCGGCAGAGCACGGCATCCCGCCGATCATGGTCGAGTGGGGCTACGGGTCGCCTGCGGAGGCGGCCGGTGCCATCGCCGTCGTGCACTCGGTCGACCAGCTGCGCGCACTGCTCGTCTAGCGCGACCGGCGCGTCTGGTGCGACCGGCGCGAGTGGCGCGAGTGGCGCGACCGGCGCCGGCGGCCGCGGCTGTGTGACGCGCTGTTACAGGCTGCAGGATGCCCGGCAGCCCCGCGACGTAGCCTCGACCCATGCCTACCTCCCCCACCATCGCCGCCCAGGTCACCGAGTTCAACCAGGGCTTCGAAGCCCAGATCGGCCCTGACCTCTCTGCCGTGTTCGCCGCCGAACAGGCCGCCCTGAACTCCCGCGGCATTCCCGCGAACGCTGTCTCGGTCGGCGACACGGTTCCCGACGCCGACCTGCTCACCCCCGACGGCAACCCGACCACCCTCGCAGCGGCCGTCGGCGACGCACCGGCGGTTCTCGTGTTCTACCGCGGCGCGTGGTGCCCCTACTGCAACCTCACTCTGAAGACGTACCAGCGCGAGCTGCTGCCCGCCCTCCGCGAGCAGGGCGTCGGCCTCGTCGCCCTCAGCCCGCAGACCCCCGACGGATCCCGCGCGGCCGTCGAGGGCGCAGAGCTCGACTTCCCCGTGCTCTCGGATGCCTCGAACGCGCTCGTGCGCCGTCTCGGCCTGCTCACCGAGCCGAGCGCCGAGGCGCGTGAGGCGCACACGGCCCTCGGATTCGACGTGGCAGACAGCAACGCCGACGCGACCGGCGACATCCCGTTCCCCACCGTGCTGCTGGTCGACGCCGACCGCACGGTGCGCTTCGCCGATGTGCACGTCGACTACACCACCCGCACCGAGGTGTCGGCCATTCTCGAGGCGGTGGCGCGGCTCCGCGACTGACGCGGCGGTGGCGCGGGTGCGCAGCGGTGGCGCGGGTGGGGTGCGCCGCAGCTCGCGGCCGCAGCAGGCCCGACCGACTAGCCGGCCGCAGCATCCCGCCGCGCCGGAGCCTCCGCCAGCGTACGGCCCGGCACCGGCGAGCAGCCGAGCAGCACCTGCGGCTCGTGCCGCCCCGGCTCCGACAGCATCGACACCGCGAGCCGCCCCATCTCGCGTCGCGGAAGCTCGAACCCGGTCAGTTCGTCGGGCGAGTCCGGCGAGCCCGAGAGCGAGACGAGCGAGAACGCCGACGGCACAGAGAGCCCCTCGTCGGCCAGCGCCGACGTCAGCTGTTCCACCTGTTCGTGCTGCTCGACGAAGACGACGGTCGCACCCGAGGCCTGAACGACCCTGATCCACTCGTGCGGGTCTCCGACGGGCGGCAGATGGATGCCCGCCCGGCCGGCCTGCGCATCGAAACCCTTCGCCCGGTCGACGTACGACTCGACGCCGCTGCCGTAGCCGAGGTAGACGAACGTCTCGTGGCCGAGCTCCCGCGCCCGGTCGACGAGCGCACCCACCGCCTGCTCGTAGTCGGCGGCGACATAGGAGATCGGCCCGCCCGCATCGTCGCGGCGACCGATCGACACGAACGGAAAACCGCTGCCGGCGAGAAACTGCAGCTCTTCTGACGGCATGTACTGCCCGAGCAGAATGCAGCAGTCGGCGAGGCGCAACCGCGTGGCCCCGGTGCTGAGCCCGAGACTGCCCCCGCCCGCCCGTCCGCTGGTGAGCAGCAGCAGGTCGTGGTCGAGCCGCTGCGCCTCCTCCTCGATCCCGGCGAGGAACGGGTAGAAGAAGTCCTCCCGCTCGAGGGGGAAGAGGGCTTCGTAGGTGTAGACCCCGATCATCCGGTTGCCCATCTGCTTCAGACGGCGAGCGATCGGGTCGGCGACATATCCGGTCTCCTGGATGATCCGCAGCACCCGGGCACACTGACCCCGAACCGTTTCCTGGGCAGGGCAGTCCTCCGTCGCCCTCCCCAGCAGCACCGGCCCCACAGCCACCCCCGAGCATCCGGCACAGAAGCCGGGGTTGGGGGAGCGGGGGCGCTCCGCATTCAGAGGGAATTCGTATTATAGGCCGATGTGCTCGGTTCCCCAGTGACTCTAGTGCGCGTTTCGGGGCAGGCGGTAGCGCGAGTTCAGGTAATCTTCATTGCCTCGGGCCGACGCCCGGTGGGGCGCTCGGCTCAGCCCTGGCGGCGCTTCTGCTCGCGGATCAGGTCGGCGGCGGTGAACTTGTGCGTACGGCCGGGGATCATGTCGGGCGTCAGGCCCGTCACCCAGGCACCGGGGTCGGCATTCATCGCGCCGGCGAGGGCGATAAGCGTCGACAGGCTCGGGTTCGTCTGGCCGCGCTCGATCTTGCCCACGTTCGTCACGTGCATCTCGGCCAGCTCGGCCACATCCTCCTGGCTGAGCCCGAGGCGCAGCCGGGTCTCGCGCATGCGTTCGCCGACGGTGCGGGCAGCCTCGGAATGCGGATCAGCCATACCTCATGACTACCGGCCCGAACATTCTGCAGCCAGAGCGTGCGCACCTGTTACATCTGTGCCTCAGGTCTCCGCACTTTTCCGTCGGCTCGGCCGGCGGAAGCCCTGAGCGCACGCGCCGCGAACTAAAATCGATCCCATGACCGACTCAGACTCCATCGTCAAGCCCCGCCGCTCCGCCCCGGCGACCCTGCTCGCCTACGGCTTCCTCATCCTGGCGTTCGGGCTGCTGCTCACGACGCTCGGGCTCGTCTTCGATGGCGCCTTCGTCTCGCTCGGCCTGGCCCTGGCTGCCTTCGGCGGCATGTTCGCCGCCTTCGGCGCCTTCCTGACCTTCTTCACCCGCCGCACCTGACCCCCGCACCTGAAACAGAAGAAGGCCTCCGACCGGGATCAACCCGATTGGAGGCCTTCAGTGCTGGTGCGCGAAGGGGGACTTGAACCCCCACGTCCTTACGAACACACGGACCTGAACCGTGCGCGTCTACCAATTCCGCCACTCGCGCCAACTCAGCGAGATTAGCACTGAAAGCGCCGAATCCGAAAACGAGGCCCGCGGGCGACCACTCCTCCACAGGCTTCGAATGGCCCCGGAGTTCTGCACTGCAGGCCTTTAACACCCTCGGCAAGTAACATCTGTCGTAGCATTCATGCCGACGCCTGTGCCCTGCTCTGCGGCGGCACACCGAATTTGGGAGACGTGTGGGAATACTGGACAACTTCGAGAAAGGTCTCGAGCGCGCCGTCAACGGCGCCTTCGCGAAGACCTTTCGCTCGGGGCTGCAACCGGTTGAGATCAGCTCCGCACTCAAGCGCGAGCTCGACACCAAGGCGGCGGTCGTCTCGCGCGACCGCATCCTCGTGCCCAACAGTTTTCGCGTGCTCGTCGGCTCGAGCGACTTCCAGCGCATGAAGGGCCTCGGCCCGACCCTCGTCGACGAACTCACCCAGGTCGTGCAGAAGCACGCCTCGGCGCAGGGCTTCCAGTTCGCCGGCAGCGTCAGCGTCACACTCGTCGAGCAACCGCGCCTGAACACCGGCCTGCTCGAGATCGAGAGTTCCACGGTGCAGCGCGACGTCGTCTGGAGCCCGGTTCTCGACGTCGCCGGCAAGCGCTACCCCCTCACCCGCGCCCGCACGGTCATCGGCCGCGGCCGCGAGGCAGACATCACTGTCGAAGACACCGGCATCTCGCGCAAGCACATCGAGATCCTGTGGGACGGCAAGAACGCCGAGGTGCGCGACCTCGGCTCCACGAACGGCTCCCAGCTGAACGGCCAGGCGGTGACGCGGGCCGTCGTCGAGCCCGACTCGGTCATCCAGATCGGTCGCACCCGCGTGGTCTTCCGCGTTCTCGCCCAGGCGTCGGATGTCGCGGCCTTCGCCGAGGCCACGCCGCAGCCCGGTTCGGTCGATGCCGGCGCGAACGCCTCCGCAGCCGCACCACGGCCGGCCGCTCGCGCTGCCGCCCCGGAGGCCCCGGCTGCGCCCGCAGAAGCGGCGAAGGCTGCGCCGCCGGTGGAATCGCCGCGGCGCGCTGCCGCGGCAGCGGCCGCCGACCCCGCCGCAGAGGCGCCGCGCCGCGCGAAGCGCGCGCCCCAGAAACCGCGCTCGAATCGCCGGGACCAGCCCGCAGACGCCGCGGCAGACCCCTTTCCCCTCGACGATCAGGCACCGGATGAGAGCCAGCCGCCAGAGCCCGGCGGATTCCGGTGGAATCTATGAGTGAACTCACCCTCCTGATCCTGCGTTTCGGCTTTCTGGCGTTGCTCTGGGTCTTCGTCTTCGTGATCGTCTATGCGATGCGCTCCGATCTCTTCGGCCAGCGCGTGCGCAAGATGCGCGACCCTGCGGGCACCGCGGCATCCGCCGGCAGCGCCGCCGCAGCGGGCTTCTCGCCCCCTCCGCAGAACGCCGCCGTCGGGGCTCCCCCCGCGCAGGCGCCGATGCAGCCCGCCCCCGGGGCACACGGCGTCGTGGTCGGCGCCGCCGCATCCTCTGCCGGGCTGCCCGACACGTCGCACCCGCCCACACCGCCGCCGCAGTCGAAGGTGCCGGTGTTCACCCCGCTCGAGGGTTCGAGCGCCGGGGTGCATCCGCGGGCGACGACCAGCAACGCACACAAGCTCGTCATCACCTCCGGCACCAAGGCCGGAACGGAGATCGAGCTCGGCGTCGACCCGCTCACCATCGGCCGCTCCACCGATTCGAGTGTCGTCATCCGCGACGACTACACCTCCACGCACCACGCGCGCCTGCTCAACTGGAACAACGAGTGGGTGATCCAGGATCTGGATTCGACCAACGGCACATACCTCGACGGCAAGCGGGTCACCCAGCCCGCCCCCGTTCCGCTCAACACCCCGGTCAGAATTGGTTCCACCAGTTTTGAACTGCGGCGCTAGGCGGCCCCTCCCATGGCACTGGTCACGGAGAGCGCAGCGGTCTCCCACGTCGGGCGCGTGCGCTCGAACAACCAAGACAGCGGGTACGCCGGCCAGTCGTTGTTCGCTGTGGCCGACGGCATGGGCGGCCACGCCGGTGGCGACGTCGCGAGCGCTCTGGCGCTGAACAAGCTGCTCGAGATCGATGGCGAGTACAGCTCGGCGGTCGACGCGGAGTTCGCCCTGCAGGAGGCGATCGTCAGCGCGAACGCGATCCTCGCCGAGGCCGTGTACGAGCATCCGGAGCTCACCGGCATGGGCACCACGCTCTCCGCCCTCGTGCGGGTGGGCCACAGCGTCGCCCTCGCGCACATCGGAGACTCACGCATCTACCGCTTCCGTGACGGCAAGCTCACCCAGATCACGACCGACCACACGTTCGTGCAGCGCCTCGTCGACAACGGCCGCATCACCGCAGAGGAGGCGAAGGTGCATCCGCGCCGCTCGGTTCTCATGCGCGTGCTCGGCGATGTCGACTCCACCCCCGACGTCGACCTGCAGGTGATGGACACGCGGCCGGGCGACCGGTGGCTGCTCTGCTCCGACGGGCTCACCGGGGTCGTCGAGAACGACGACATCGCCAAAACCCTTGCCGAGCATCCCGCTCCCCAGGAGGTGGCCGACCTGCTCGTGAAGGAGAGCCTCGACCACGGCGCACCTGACAACGTCACCGTCGTGGTCGTCGACATCAGCGAATCGTTCACCGGTAGCACCTACATCGCCCAGACGGTGGGCGCCGCATCACGCCCCGTGGCGTATGGCGGGGCACAGGGCAAGAAGGCGACGCGGATGCCCGGCCTCCGCCTGCACCCGCGAGGCCCCGGTTCCGCCGAACCGTCGCACTTCGAGGCGCAGGGCGACGACTACCTCGACGAGTTGATCGACGAAGACCGGCGCCGCAGCCGCAAGCGCAAGCTCACCTGGCTCATCGGCGGTGTCGTCGTGGTCGTCGCCATCGCGGCGGCTCTGCTGCTCGGCTACCAGTGGACGCAGACGCGCTACTTCGTCGGCCAGACCAACGGTCACGTCGCCATCTACCAGGGCATCCAGCAGACCATCGGCCCGATCTCCCTCTCGCACGTGTACGAAGACACCGGAATCAGCATCGACCAACTTCCCGCCTACATGCAGACGCAGGTCGAGAGCACCATCAGCGCCGACACGATCGACGCTGCCAGGGCGACCGTGCAGAGCATCAGCGACACGGTGCCACGTGGTTAGCCGCGAGGCCGCCGTGGCCGCTCCTGCCGTCAAGCCGGGCGAGAAGCCGGTGCGCCGCATCCACGTGCCCGAGAAGCTCCGCAACCTCGAGATCTTCCTCCTGCTCTTCGCCTGCCTCGCGAATGCGGGCGCAGTCGTGATGGTTCAACTCGGCTCCAGCGGAACCGTCGACTATGGCCAGGTCGCGCTGCTCGGCGCCGGTCTGTCGGTGCTGGTCGTCGGGGCGCACATCGCCCTGCGGTTCGTCGCGCCGAACGCCGATCCGTTCATCCTGCCGATCGCCACCCTGCTGAACGGCATCGGTATCGCCGAGATCTACCGCATCGACCTGCAGATTCCGGGCAACGTGGGCTGGGAGAGCACCGCCGTGCGGCAGGTGGTGTGGAGCGCGATCGCCATCGTCGCCGCGCTCGTGGTGATCATCGCGCTGCGCAACCACCGCGTGCTGCAGCGCTACACCTACGTCTTCATGGCCATCTCGGGCTTCCTGCTGCTCCTCCCGCTGCTGCCCGGAATCGGCAAGGAGGTGTACGGCGCCCGCGTCTGGATCGGCGTCGGCCCGCTCTCGTTCCAGCCGGGTGAGGTCGCGAAGATCGCGCTGGCGATCTTCTTCGCCGGCTATCTCGTCTCGCGACGCGACAGCCTGTCGGCGGTCGGCCGCAAGGTGCTCGGCATGCGGTTCCCGCGCGGGCGGGACCTCGGTCCGATCCTGGTGATCTGGGCGGCCTCGATGTCGGTCATCATCTTCCAGCGCGACCTCGGCACCGCCCTGCTCTACTTCGGGCTCTTCGTGGTGATGATCTACGTCGCCACCGCGCGGCTCAGTTGGGTGATCATCGGTGTCGGCCTGTTCCTCGGCGGGGCGCTCATCGCGAGCCAGGTTCTCGTCTACGTCAACGACCGGTTCTCGAACTGGCTGAACCCGTTCGCCTCCGTGAACTACGACGCGCAGGGCGGCAGCTACCAGCTCGTGCAGGGCCTGTTCGGGCTCGCGAACGGCGGCCTCATCGGCACGGGCCTCGGCCAGGGCCAGCCCGACATCACGCCCCTGGCGCAGAGCGACTACATCGTCGCCAGCCTCGGCGAGGAGCTCGGCATGGCCGGCCTGTTCGCCATCCTCGCGCTCTACCTGCTCTTCATCGCCCGCGGGCTCCGCATCAGCTTCGCGGGCAACGACGACTTCGGCCGCCTGCTCGGCATCGGCCTGACCTTTGTCATCGCCCTGCAGTGCTTCATCGTCATCGGCGGGGTCACCCGCGTCATCCCGCTCACCGGTCTCACGACCCCGTTCCTCGCCGCCGGCGGCTCGTCGCTCGTGGCCAACTGGATCATCGTGGCGCTCCTCCTCCGCCTCTCAGACACGGTGCGCAATCAGCCAAGGTTGGTGGTCTAGAACCCATGAACAGGGAACTCAAACGCGTCACCATCGTCATTCTCGCGATGTTCGCAGCGCTCTTCCTCTCGGTGACGACCATCCAGTTCTTCTCCGCAGACACCCTGGCCGGAGACTCCCGCAACGCGCGCACCATCAACAACAGCTATTCGAAGGAGCGCGGCGCCATCCTGGTCGCCGGCCAGCCCATCGCGCAGAGCGTGCCCTCGGCCGACCAGTACAAGTACCAGCGCACCTACACAAACGGCCCCCTCTACAGCGCCGTCACCGGCTACTTCACGCTCGACCAGGGCTCCAGCGGCATCGAGGCCGCCATGAACGACGAACTCAGCGGCACCTCGGGCAGCCAGTTCCTCAGCCAGTTGAACAGCATCGTCACCGGGCAGAACCCACAGGGGGCCTCCGTCGAGCTGACCATCGACCCCGCTGTGCAGCAGGCCGCGTACGACGCTCTCGGCAGCCAGACCGGCGCGGTCATCGCCGTCGAACCGAAGACCGGCCGCATCCTGGCCATGGTGTCGAAGCCCGACTACGACCCGAACATCCTCGCCGTGCACGACACCGACGCCGTCATCCAGCAGTACGACGCTCTGATCGCCGACTCGGGCAACCCGCTGATCAACCGCACGCTCGGCGGAGACCTCGACCCGCCCGGTTCGACGTTCAAGATCGTGACGTCGTCGGCGGCCCTGCAGAATGCCGGCCTCACTGAAGACCACCAGTTGCCGAACCCCGCGGGCTACCAGCTGCCGCAGAGCACGAACGTCGTGTCGAACGCCGGTGGCGGCACCTGCGGCCCGGGCGACACCGTCAGCATCAGAACCGCTTTCGTTCTCTCCTGCAACATCCCGATGGCCGAGCTCGGCGTCGAGATGGGCGACAAGGCCCTCACCGACATGGCCAACGCCTACGGCTACAACTCCGACTTCGATTCGCCGATCCCCGTCGAGGCGAGCCAGTTCCCGCCTCTCGAAGACGACTCGCGTCTCGCCCTGTCGTCGTTCGGGCAGGCCAGCGTGCGCTCGTCGCCGATGCAGATCGTCGAGCAGTCGATGGCTGTCGCCAACGGCGGTTCGATCATGACGCCGACGCTCGTCGACGACGTTCGGGCGCCCGATCTGACGATGCTGAAGCAGTTCGAGGCCAAGAAGCTCGCCGACCCCATCAACTCGGTAACAGCTTCGACTCTTTCGTCGTGGATGGTCGAGGCGGTCAATTCCGGCGCGGCGACTAATGCAAGAATAGACGGAGTCAGTGTGGCCGGTAAGACGGGAACAGCGGAGAACGGGACGGGCGATCCGTACACCCTCTGGTTCACAGGTTTTGCTCCTGCAGACAACCCACAGGTTGCAGTTGCAGTAGTGGTACAAAATGGCGGCGGACTAGGCGAATCCGGGTCGGGCAACGAGGTTGCCGCACCGATTGCCAAGAAAGTACTTGAGGCGGTGCTGAATAAATGAGACCCACAGCAGGGCTCACCTTCGGGGGAAGGTACGAGCTTTCCACGCGCATTGCGATCGGTGGAATGGGCGAGGTCTGGCAGGCGACCGACCTGGTCATCGGGCGGAACGTCGCCATCAAGATCCTGAAAGACGAGTACCTCGGCGACCCGGGCTTTCTCGAGCGTTTTCGCGCCGAAGCCCGCCACGCGGCGCTGGTGAACCACGAGGGCATCGCGAACGTCTTCGACTACGGCGAAGAAGAGGGCAGCGCCTACCTCGTCATGGAGCTGGTTCCGGGCGAAGCCCTGTCGGCGATCCTCGAGCGGGAACACGTTCTGTCGACGGATCGCGTGCTCGACATCATCGCGCAGACCGCCTCGGCCCTGCAGGCGGCCCACAACGCCGGCCTCGTGCACCGCGACATCAAGCCGGGGAACCTGCTCATCACCCCCGACGGCCGAGTGAAGATCACCGACTTCGGCATCGCACGCATCGCCGACCAGGTTCCCCTGACCGCCACCGGGCAGGTCATGGGCACCGTGCAGTACCTCTCGCCCGAGCAGGCGAGCGGGCAGTCCGCCTCGTCGACGACCGACATCTACTCGCTGGGCATCGTCGCGTACGAGTGCCTGGCCGGCAAGCGACCGTTCAGCGGCGAGTCGCAGGTGGCCATCGCCATGGCCCAGATCAACGACGCTCCGCCGCCCCTCCCCGTGACCATCGCCGAGCCCGTGCGCAACCTCGTGCTCTCCTGCATCGCCAAGAAGCCGGCCGACCGCCCTGCCTCGGCGGCAGCTCTCGCGCGGGCGGCGACCGCACTGCGGCAGGGTGACGTCGCCCTGGCCGCCGCGGCTGTTCCCGCCGTTCTCGGCGACCGTCCGGCGCCCGCCGACACGGCGACCATGCTCATGCCCACCGCCGGCAACACCGGTGCGGGTGCAGGCGATCCGACGCAGGCGACCACCGTGCTCGGCGCGGCGGGCGCAGCTGGTGCCGGTGCCGCCTTCGGGTCGCTCGTCGGCGGCCCGGCGAACGGTGCGGGTGGCCCGAACGGCCCCGGCACGGCATCCCTCTCCACACTCGACGACGGCTCCGGGGAACCGGTCAAGAAGTCGCGCAGCCCGTGGACCTGGCCGCTCATCGTGCTGATCATCATCCTCGTGCTCGTTCTCGGTGGCACGATCTTCGCGCTGGCCACCAGCGGGTCGAACTCGGGGTCCGCTCCGACGACCAGCAGTGCTCCGCCGAGTTCCGCCCCGCCGAGCACACCGCCGCCGACCACGCCCACACCGACCGTCACCCCGAACACGGTCGTCGTGAACGACGCCGACCTGAAGGGCAAGACGTTCGACGAGGCGGCCCAGATCCTCTCGAACCTCGGCCTCGGCGCCGAGCGGGTCACCAAGAACTCGGCACCGAGCACCGACCTGGTCGACGTCGTCTACTCCGTGAGCCCGGTCGGCAACATCACCAAGGGCACGACGATCAGCCTGACGGTCTACGGTGACGCCGTCGCGCCGCCCGCCCCCACGTCGACGCCCACCGCAACACCGAAGGCCGTCGCTCCGAACGCGACCTTCGTCGTGTCGTGGGGCGCCTACAACTGCCCGTCGGGCACCACACTGTCGAGCTACGACATCGACCCCGGTGGGGCGACGGTCGCCATCCAGCCGGGAACGAACCCCGCGGCGACGCTCATCGCTCCGGCCACCGCCGAGACGCTCTCCATCTCCTACAAGGTGACCTGCACGGCCACCGGCGCCGGCAGCGGGCTGCAGTCGGAATCGTCACCGGTACTCGAGCTCGTCATGACCGCAGCGCCGACCACCCCCACGGCGACGCCGACCACCCCTGCTCCGACCCCGAAGGGCTGACCGGCCTTCCCCCGGGAGCGTCAGATGCACCAGCTACACTCACACGACCATCCTTCCGCCACCTGACCCCGCCCTGGCCCGACGCCAGCCGACCCTGGAGCCACACCGTGACCGATGACAGTCGCCTTCTTGCCGGGCGGTACCGCATCGGTGACATCATCGGTCGGGGCGGCATGTCGAACGTGTACGTCGGGCGCGACGAACGCCTGGGCCGGCCCGTCGCCATCAAGCTCCTCAAGTCGTCGCTCGCCGGCGACCCGATCTTCCGCACCCGGTTCCGCCAGGAGGCCCAGGCCGCCTCGCGCATGGCGCACCCCACCATCGTGCGGGTCTTCGACGCCGGTGAGGAGCGCGTCGCCGAGGCCGGCGGCAGCGAGGCGATCGTTCCCTTCATCGTCATGGAGTACGTGCAGGGCATCCTGCTGAAAGACCTCATCCGCCAGGGACCGGTCGACCCGGCCGAGGCCGTGCGCATCACCGACGGCATCCTCACGGCCCTCGAGTACTCGCACCGTGCCGGCGTCGTGCACCGCGACATCAAGCCCGGCAACATCATGCTGACGAACTCCGGCCAGGTGAAGGTGATGGACTTCGGTATCGCCCGCGCCATCTCCGACTCCTCGGCGACAGTCGCCCAGACGACGGCCATTCTCGGTACCGCGCAGTACTTCTCACCCGAGCAGGCCCGCGGCGAGTCGGTGGATGCCCGGACCGACCTGTACTCGACCGGCATCGTGCTGTTCGAACTGCTCACGGGGCGAGCGCCCTTCCGCGGCGAGACCCCCGTCGCCGTCGCCTACCAGCACGTGAGCGAGGCGCCGGTCGCTCCGAGTTCCATCAACCCGAAGGTCTCGCCGGCGCTCGACCAGGTCGTGGCGCACTCCCTCGCGAAGGACCGCTTCGCCCGCTTCCAGAGCGCCGCCGACTTCAAAGTCGACCTGCAGATCGCCGGTGCCGGCAAGATCCCGTCGAAGCGCCTGCCCACCGAAGACTTCCAGGCGTCGCTCTTCGGCGCGCCCCCGACGCTCACCGCCGGGTCAGACGCGGCACTCACCCAGCTCGCCGGCGACGACGAGTACGCCGTGCGCACGCAGTCACGCCCCCCTGTCATCTGGATCTGGGCCGGTATCGCGAGCGTCGCGGTCATCCTCATCGCGATTCTGTTCTGGGTGTTCTCGCTCAAGGAGACCAACATCATTCCCGACGCCTCGCGCGTCATCCCGGTGACCTCCGGGCAGACCTACGAGAACGCGAATGCGACCCTGCAACAGCTGAACCTCGTGACGCAGCGGTACGACAAGAACGATCCGTCCGTTCCCGCGGGCGAGGTCATCAGCACCGACCCGGCGGCCGGCACGGTGGTTCAGCCGCAGACGGTCATCAGCGTCTACGTGTCTCTCGGGCCGAAGCCGGTGGCGATGCCGAGCGTGGTGGGCAGTACGGTCGCCGCCGCCACGCCGACGATCACGGCCCTCGGGATGCTCGTCGGCGCGACGACGAAGGAGAACTCCGCCACGGTGCCCGCCGACGTGATCATCAGCACGACTCCGGCGGCGGGAACCCAGAGCTCGGCGGGTGCGACAGTGACCTTCGTCGTCTCCAACGGGCTGGTGACCGTGCCGAACGTGGTGAACATGCCGCTCGAACAGGCCATCACGGCGCTCAAGGCCATCGGGTACGACCCGAGTTCGGCCACCGACGACACCTGCGCCGCGCAGGTCGGCAGCCCGGTCACGAACCAGACCGTTCCGGCCGGTGACGCCCCCCAGTCCCAGGCGATCGTCGTCACCTACTGCACGGGCGACGCACCGGTCGTGCCGACGCCCACGCCGACCGCCACCCCCGCCACGAACTGACGCGGCGTCGTCGCCTGGCCGGTGCCGCGCTAGCCGGCGTGAACGAGCGGACTGAGCCCGTCGGCCGCGGCTTCAGCCGAGTCGAGGCCCGCCGACACCAACCAGTTCGCGAGCATCCGGTAGCCCCCCTCGGTCAGAACCGACTCGGGGTGGAACTGCACACCGTAGACCGGCGCTGTCGTGTGCCGCAGACCCATGATGACGCCACCCTCCGTGCGCGACGTCACGACGAGCGCCTCGGGCACGGTGCCGTCGACGACCGCGAGGGAGTGGTACCGGGTCGCGAGGAAGTTCTGGTCGACACCCGCATAGAACGGGCTGCCGTCGTGCACGATGACCGATGTCTTGCCGTGCATCAGCTCTTCCGCGTTCGTCACCGTCGCACCCATCGCCTCGGCGATCGCCTGGTGGCCGAGGCACACGCCGAGAAGCGGTGTCGACGCGGCGATCGCCGCGTGCACGACCGCGACGGAGACCCCGGCCTCTGAGGGCTTGCCCGGGCCGGGCGAGATCAGCACAGCGTCATACTGCTCGAGCGCCGCGGCAGCGTCGTCGACGGTGAACGCATCGTTCCGAACGACGGTCGTCTCCGCCCCGAGCTGGTGCAGGTACCCGTTCAGCGTGTACACGAAGCTGTCGTAGTTGTCGATGACGAGAACGTGGGTCATGGATCAACCGTAACCGGTTGGCTCGGCGTCAGCAGCCCGTCGACCAGCGGGAAGATCCAGGTCGAGAGGGCGAAGAGCACGATGGCGACCGCCACCACCAGGATCAGGATGCGCAGCCACACCGGGCCGGGCAGACCACGCCAGAGGGCGCCGTACATACTCACGCCCCCTTTCCGGTGAGGCCGGCGATCTCGGCGGGCGCTCCCGCGCTCCGCGGAGTGAAGGAGTCGAGCACCCCGTAGGCGATGATGCGCTCAGATGCGATGTAGAGGGGGTTGCAGCTCGTCAGCGTGATCAGCCTGTCGGTGGGTGCGGCATCCGGAACCTGCGGAACAGCACTCAACACGTCGACACCCTCGGGCGTGACGTACTCGGTGTCGCGGTAGCGGTAGGTGTACCAGCCGTCCTGGGTCTCGACGTAGATGGGGTCGCCGATCTGCAGCTCATTGATCTTGATGAACGGGCTGCCCCATCCGTCGCGGTGCGCAGCGATGGCGAAGTTGCCCATGTCGCCCGGCATCTGGCTCTGCTCGTAGTGGCCGGCGCCTCCGGCGTTCAGCACGGCCTTGGCATCGACGCCCTCTGCGATGGTGCGCTTGTAGTCCGCACCGAACCGCGGAACGTAGAGCACAGCGAACTGCTTGGTCTCCGCCGGTGCGGCCATCACCACGGGCGAGGCACCGGATGCTCCAGAGGAGTCGGCCGGAGGTGCCGCTGCGTCGGTGCTGCCGGGGGCGGCGGGCCCCACGGGCGAAGCGTTCCACTGCTGTGACAGCCCCGAGGCATCGTTGGTCTGAGCGTTGTTGAGCGCGATGCCCTGGATCCAGAGCTGCCAACCGAGAAAGAGGAAGACGAGCACGCCAGCGGTGATGAGCAGTTCTCCCGCGACTCCGATGACCCCCCGCACGATCGATCGGGGTGCGTTGTCGCGGCGCCCGCCCGTGCGGCCCCTGTTGCCTCGGTTGTCCCGGCGTCGCCGGTCATCATCAGGAGTGGGCGACGAGCCCGCCGAACCGGCGCCGTCGCCGGATTCCGGGTCTTCGGAATAAAGTGAGTAAATGTCTGTCACGCCGGCCATCTTAGGAGAAGTGGATCACTAAACGCTGAGTTCCTCACAGCGTACCAACAGTGCTCTTCTGCGCCCGGCCAGTATTCCCGGCTAGAATCATCGGCATGGCCCGCGAAAAGACCCGTTCCCAGCACGTCGTTCCGAGAACGAGCGATGAGTCGAGCCCCAACCCGGTGTGGTTCAAGCCGGTCATGTTCGGCTTCATGCTGCTCGGTCTCATCTGGATCATCGTCTTCTACGTCAGCCAGGGCGTGCTGCCCATCCCCGACCTCGGCAGCTGGAACATCCTCATCGGCTTCGGCATCGCCTTCATCGGCTTCATCATGACCACTCGGTGGCGCTGAGTTACACGGGTGTAATTATCCCCAGTGTTAATAACCCTGTGGATAACTTCGAATAATCCACAGGGTTATCACCAGTTCGGTGCAGAGTGAGCCGCACGGTCTCGGGATGCGGCTCAGACGAGTGAGCGGATGACGGTCACTGCGACGAGAACGACGAAAACCGCAGCCGTCAGCAGAACCTGCACCGGCTGCCGCTGGCGCTGCCGGGTCTCGATGTAGATCAGCCCGACGAGCGCGCCGGCGACCAGCCCGCCGATGTGCGCCTGCCAGCTGATCCCCGGAACCAGAAAACCGATCGCCAGGTTCAGCACGACCAGCACCACGAGCTGGGAGGTGTTGCCACCCAGCCGCCGCGCAATGATGAAGAATGCGGCCATCAGGCCGAAGATCGCACCAGACGCACCGATGACACCGGCACCCGGGTCGGTCAACAGGTCGACGGCTACGGCACCGCCGATGGCGGCGATCAGATACAGCGCGAGAAAGCGCAGGTGCCCGACCATCGGCTCGAGAATCCGCCCGAAGATGAAGAGCGAATACATGTTGAAGAGAATGTGCAGAATCGAGAACGGCGACGTGATCGAGAACGGCGTGTGCACCAACGCATAGGTCAGCAGGCGCCACGGCTGCAGGCCCACCGCGTATCCCGCATCGGGCTGTACGTAGGCACCTGCGAACTGCAGGGCACTCGTGACACCGAGCGCGGGAATCAGTTGCAGCACGAAAACGAACACCGTCACCGCGATGATCGCGTAGGTGACGATCGGGTTGCCGGATGATCGGCTCATCGACCGCGCGGCCCGCACCAGTGCCGGGCGACGTGTGTACTGGCCGCCCGATCGTGCGTTTCGCGCACAGTCGACGCAGTGCACACCCACGGCCGCCTGCACGGAACACTCGGGGCAGACCGTCTTGCCGCAGCGCTGGCAGAGAATGTAACTCTGTCGGTCGGGATGCCGGTAGCAGACGTTCGACGACGTCTCGGGAACGGAGGTCATCGCGCTACGAACCCTGCGACGGAGCCGACGGCCAGGAGAACCACTTACGCGTCAGCGACCTCGACGCTCTCGATCACAACGGAGTCGAGAGGGCGGTCGTAGGAGTCGGTCGCGACAGCCGCGAGCTTGTCGACGATGCGGCGCGAGGAGTCGTCGGCCACCTCACCGAAGATGGTGTGCTTGCCCTGCAACCACGGGGTCGGCCCCACGGTGATGAAGAACTGCGAGCCGTTGGTGCCCTGCCCACCCTGGATGCCGGCATTCGCCATGGCGAGGATGTACGGCTGGGTGAAGTCGAGGTCGGGGCTGATCTCGTCGTTGAAACGGTAGCCAGGGCCACCGGTGCCGTTGCCGAGCGGGTCACCGCCCTGGATCATGAAGCCGGGGATGATGCGGTGGAAGACGCTGCCGTCGTAGAGCTTGGCGGTGGTGGCCGTACCCGTCTTCGGATCGGTCCATTCGCGCTCACCGGAAGCGAGACCGACGAAGTTCTTCACGGTCTGCGGAGCGTGGTTGCCGAAGAGATTGACGGTGATGTCGCCGAGGTTCGTGTGGAGAGTCGCGACGTGGGTGTGCTTGGCCATGGCTCAATTCTCACACACCGCCCGCCGCACACAGTCAAGGGTCAGCGTAAAGAAGGAGGATAGTCAGGTCTCGATGTTCGGTCGACCTCCATTGCGTGGCAAGATTGGGTTCGACCGCGTTCTCAGCCGATGGAGGTTTCTGATGAGTCTCACCCGTAAACGCCAGAAGGCGCTCAAGAATTTGCGCTCCACTGCCGACAAGCTCTGGAGCGACCAGCAGGAGATTCTCGACCGTGCCAACCACGTCGCTCGTGAAGCGAAACTGCAGTTGGGCGAGTTGACCAAAGAAGAGGTCGTGCCGCGCGTGCGCACCGCGACCAAGACGGCCTCCGACTCCATCGCTCAGTCGACGGCCCACAGCCTCGCCTCGGTGAAGGTCGCGAGCGACCAGGCCAAGTCGAAGTTCAACTCCGACATTCTGCCGGCAATCGGTGGCGGCCTGGCCTCAGCGGCGGGTGCGCTCGGTGTGAGTGACAACAAGACCGTGAAGTCGGCGATCTCGAAGGTCAGCCCCCAGGCGGCCAAGAAGAACTCGCACGTCGGCACCTATGTTGCGCTCGTGACGGGCGCGGTCGCCCTCGTCGGTATCGGTTATGCCGTGTGGCAGACCTTCCGCGCCGACGACGAGCTCTGGATCAGCGAAGACGAGATCGACGCAGGCACCACCGCCTCCTAGTCTCCCCAGCACGAGAAAGACCCGGCCTCCACAGGGAGCCGGGTCTTTCTGCTTAACACAACGGCGCAAGCAAGCGAAGCGCGCTGCGCCGGGCGGGGACCGGCGCAGCCAGAAGTAAATGGAGCGACGCTCGAACCAAAAAAACCGGCCCGCTGGCCGGTTTCTTGTGATTCGAGTGGAGCCTAGGAGAATCGAACTCCTGACCTCCTGCTTGCAAAGCAGGCGCTCTACCAATTGAGCTAAGGCCCCGTAAGGGAATGGGTGGGGGTACCGGGATTTGAACCTGGGACCTCTTCATTATCAGTGAAGCGCTCTAACCAACTGAGCTATACCCCCGTCTGGGCTGTTGTGCCTCCCGGCTGTACCGGGAAACGCAACTTTACGATCTTACCCAAAACCTACTTGTTTGTGAAACCGAGCATCACTCCGCCGGTGATTTTCACCGTCAGGTTGTACAGAACGGCCGCGATCGCGCCCAGCGCTGTGATCACGATCACGTCGAGGATCGCCACGATGATCGCGAATCCCATCACCTGCCCGAGGGAGGCGAAGTCGTTGATGTCGAAGTTGCCCGTGCCGGCGATCTCGGTCAGCACCTTGTTGACCGAGTCGAACACACCCGTCTGGTTCAGCAGCGACCAGATCAGGAACGCCGCCACGACGGTGACGATCCCGAGGATGATCGACCACAGGAACGACAGCTTGAGGATCGACCAGAAGTCGACGTAGACCAGGCGCAGGCGCACCTGCTTGGTCTGGGCGGGGCGTGATGACTTCTTGGCGAGCTTCTCGGCCACATTACTCATGGGTCTTAGCTTTCCTCTCCAGCATCCGCGGCATCTTCGGAGGCCTCCGCCTCGGCGACTTCCTCCAGAACCACGGTGCGTTCGGTGTTCTTGGCCAATGCGATGATCCGATCGTCTTCAGCGAATCTCGCGAAGACAACACCCATGGTGTCTCGGCCCTTGGCCGGGACTTCGGCCACGGAGGAGCGTACCACCTTGCCGCTGGCAAGAACCACCAAGACCTCGTCCTCCTCGTCGACGATGAGCGAGCCGGCGAGATCGCCCCTGGCCTCCTGCAGCTTCGCGACCTTGATGCCCAGACCACCACGCCCCTGCAGCCGGTACTGGTCGACCGAGGTGCGCTTGGCGTAGCCGCCCTCCGTCACCACGAAGACGAATCCGTTGTCTGACACCATCGACGCGTCGAGCAGGTAGTCGTCGTCACGGAACTTCATGCCGATCACACCCGCGGTCGATCGTCCCATGGGGCGGAGCGCTTCATTCGAGGCGGTGAACCGGATGCTCATGCCCTTCTTCGACACGAGCAGAACGTCGCTCGTCTCCTCGACCAGCAGCGCAGACACCAGTTCGTCGCCCTCGCGCAGGTTGATCGCGATGATGCCGCCGGAGCGGTTCGTGTCGTACTCACTCAGCGCGGTCTTCTTCAGCAGCCCCTCGCGCGTGGCGAGTGTGAGGTAGGTCGCGGCCTTGTAGTCCCGGATGTCGAGGATCTGGGCGATCTGCTCGTCGGGTGCCAGGGCGAGAAGGTTGGCGACGTGCTGCCCCTTCGCATCCCGGCCGGCCTCCTGCAGCTCGTACGCCTTCGCGCGGTACACCCGGCCGGTGTTCGTGAAGAACAGCAGCCAGTGGTGCGTCGTGGTGACGAAGAAGTGGTCCACCACATCGTCTGCCCGCAACTGTGCGCCCTTGACGCCTTTGCCGCCCCGGTGCTGGCTGCGGTAGTTGTCGCTCCGCGTGCGCTTGATGTATCCGCCGCGCGTGACGGTGACCACCATCTCCTCCTCGGGGATGAGGTCTTCCATGTTCATGTCGCCGTCGAAACCGAACATGATCTCGGTGCGGCGGTCGTCACCGAACTTGTCGGCGATCTCCGTCACCTCCTCGATGATGATCTCGCGCTGGCGCGCCGGGCTGTCGAGGATGACGTGGTAGCTGTCGATCTCGAGCTGCAGCGCGGCGGCCTCATCGACGATCTTCTGGCGTTCGAGAGCCGCGAGTCGACGCAACTGCATCGTCAGGATGGCGTCGGCCTGGATCTCGTCGACGTCGAGCAACTCCATGAGCCCCGTGCGGGCATCGTCGACGGTGGGCGAACGGCGGATCAGCGCGATGACCTCGTCGAGAGCATCCAGAGCCTTCAGGTACCCGCGGAGGATGTGCATGCGCTCTTCGGCACGGCGCAGACGGAACCGGGTGCGGCGCACGATGACATCGACCTGGTGCGCGACCCACTCGGTGATGAACCCATCGATCGGCAGGGTGCGCGGAATTCCATCGACGATCGCCAGCATGTTCGCGCCGAAGTTCTCCTGCAGCGAGGTGTGCTTGTAGAGGTTGTTCAGCACGACCTTCGCCACGGCGTCGCGCTTCAGTACGATGACGAGCCGCTGGCCCGTTCGACCGGAGGTCTCGTCGCGGATGTCGGCGATGCCGCCGATCTTGCCGTCTTTGACGAGCTCGGCGATCTTGATCGCGAGGTTGTCGGGGTTCACCTGGTACGGCAGTTCGGTCACGACGAGGCAGGTGCGACCCTGCAGTTCTTCGACGTTCACGACGGCTCGCATCGTGATCGACCCGCGCCCGGTGCGGTAGGCATCGTGGATGCCCTTCACCCCGAGAATCTGGGCGCCGGTCGGAAAGTCGGGGCCTTTGATGCGCTGGATCAGCGCATCCTGCAGTTCTTCGCGCGTGGCATCCGGGTTCTCGAGGCACCAGACGGCGCCGGCGACGACTTCGCGCAGGTTGTGGGGCGGGATGTTCGTGGCCATGCCGACCGCGATGCCGACGGAGCCGTTCACCAGCAGGTTCGGGAACCGGCTCGGCAGCACGACGGGTTCGAGGGTGCGGCCGTCGTAGTTGTCCTGGAAGTCGACGGTCTCCTCTTGGATGTCGCGCACCATCTCGAGCGCGAGCGGAGCCATCTTCGTCTCGGTGTACCGGGGGGCCGCAGCGCCGTCGTTGCCGGCCGAGCCGAAGTTGCCCTGCCCGAGGGCAAGCGGATAGCGGAGGCTCCAGGGCTGGATGAGGCGCACGAGCGCGTCGTAGATGGAGGAGTCGCCGTGCGGGTGGAACTGGCCCATGACCTCGCCGACGACGCGCGCCGACTTGGAGAATGCCCGGTCAGGGCGGTACCCGCCGTCGTACATCGCGTAGATGACGCGGCGGTGCACCGGCTTCAGGCCATCGCGCACGTCGGGCAGTGCACGCCCGACGATGACACTCATCGCGTAGTCGAGGTACGAACGCTGCATCTCGAGCTGCAGGTCGACCTGCTCGATGCGGTCGGTCATCATTCCGCGGGAGTCAGGCGCGAGGGCTTCACCGTCGATGGGGTCGCCGGGAGTGTTTTCGTCAGTCATGGGTCTCTTCTAGATGTCGAGGAATCGAACGTCTTTGGCGTTCTTCTGGATGAAGTTGCGTCGGGACTCGACGTCTTCGCCCATCAGGGTCGAGAAGATCTCGTCGGCTGCGGCCGCATCATCGAGCGTGATCTGGCGGAGGGTGCGCGTCTCCGGGTCCATCGTGGTGTCCCACAGCTCGCGGTAGTCCATCTCGCCGAGACCCTTGTAGCGCTGGATCGCGTTCTCCTTGGGGATGCGCTTGCCGGCCGCTGCACCGTGCGCGAGCAGGGCATCCCGCTCGGCGTCGGAGTACACGTACTCGTGCGGAGCATTCGACCACTTGAGGCGGTAGAGCGGAGGCATCGCGAGGTACACGTACCCGAGCTCGATGAGGGGCCGCATGTACCGGAACACCAGCGTCAGCAGCAGGGTCGTGATGTGCTGTCCGTCGACATCGGCATCGGCCATCAGCACGATCTTGTGATAGCGCGCCTTGTCGGGGTTGAAGTCTTCGCCGATGCCGGCGCCGAACGCCGTGATCATCGCCTGCACCTCGTTGTTGCCGAGTGCGCGGTCGAGCCTCGCCTTCTCGACGTTGAGGATCTTGCCGCGGAGGGGCAGGATCGCCTGAGTCTCGGGGTTGCGGCCCTGAATGGCGGAACCGCCGGCCGAGTCACCCTCGACGATGAAGATCTCGCTCTTCACCGGGTCGCGGCTCGAGCAGTCCTTCAGCTTGCCGGGCATGCCGCCGCCTTCGAGCAGACCCTTTCGACGGGTCTGCTCCCGGGCCTTACGGGCAGCCATGCGCGCCTGCGACGCTTGGATCGCCTTGCGGATGATCTCCCGCGCCTCGGTCGGCTTGCGGTCGAACCAGTCGGCGAGCTCCTTGCCGGCGACGCGCTGCACGAAGGCCTTCGCCTCGGTGTTGCCGAGCTTCGTCTTCGTCTGGCCCTCGAACTGCGGCTCGGCGAGCTTCACCGAGATGACAGCGGTGAGACCCTCGCGAACGTCGTCGCCCGTCAGGTTCTCGTCTTTCTCCTTCAGGATCTGCTTCTCGCGCGCATACCGGTTCACCAGCGAGGTGAGCGCGGCGCGGAAGCCCTCTTCGTGTGTGCCACCCTCGTGCGTGTTGATCGTGTTCGCGTAAGTGTGCACGCTCTCGGTGTACCCGTTGGTCCACTGCATGGCGACCTCGAGCGAGATCTTGCGGTCGGGCGCTTCGCTCTCGAAGGAGATGACCTCCTCGTGCACGAGTTCGTTCTTCTTGGCGCGGTTCAGGTACTCGACGTAGTCGACGAGTCCCTTCTCATAGAGATAGGAGACGACGACGTCTTCGTCACCGCGCTGGTCGGTGAGCGTCAGCCGCAGGCCCTTGTTCAGGAAGGCCATCTGCTGGAAGCGCGCGCGCAGCGTCTCATAGTCGAAGTCGACGGTCTCGAAGGTCTCGCGGCTCGGCCAGAACGTGATCGTCGTGCCGGTCTCCGTCGAGGCCTCACCCTGCTCGAGCGGTGCCTGCGGAACGCCGTGTTTGTAGCTCTGGCGGTAGACGTGACCCTGGCGGCGAACCTCGACGTCGAGCTCGGCCGACAGGGCGTTCACCACGGAGCTGCCCACACCGTGCAGGCCACCCGAGACGGAGTAGCCGCCGCCACCGAACTTGCCACCGGCGTGCAGGATGGTCAGCACGACCTCGACGGTCGACTTGTTCTCGTGCTTGTTCATGTCGACGGGGATGCCGCGACCGTTGTCGACGACACGCACCCCGCCGTCTTTCAGGATGGTGATGAGAATCGTGTCGCAGTACCCGGCGAGCGCTTCATCGACCGAGTTGTCGACGATCTCGTAGACCAGGTGGTGGAGCCCCCGCGGACCGGTCGAGCCGATGTACATTCCGGGGCGCTTGCGAACCGCTTCGAGGCCCTCGAGGATCTGGATGGCGTCTGCGCCATATTCGTCTTCGGAGTCGGACTGGTCAAGTGGGGATGTCATAGATATATGGGCTCCAAAGCATGATGAGACGACCCTTCATTCTACCAAACACGGGGTCTCATCAGACGCTTTGACGGCGATCTGGGACGTTTATTTTGTCGGGGTGACCTGTTTTGCCTCCCTACCCGTAGGTATCGCGAGGGCCCCGCCCTGGAATTGATCTGGAGCCTCTTTTCCAGGATGGGGCGTCAGGGGCCAAAAAGCGCACCGACTCGATCCCCGCCTCCGGGTACTCCTGGGCGATGCGCGTCATGATCATCGTGCGCATGTGACGCAACTGTGTCGCCCACGCTGTGGAATCGCACTGAACGCTCAGAACCGAGTCCGTTATCCCTACCGGACGAGAGTGTTCGGCCGTCTCTGCGCCCGCGATCTCGGTCCACGCGAGCATGAGGTCGGATTTCGCCAGCGACGAGGTCCAGCCCAGTTCGTTGGTGAGGGAATCCATCACCGAACTGATGCCCTTCGGGTCACGACCGGTTCCGTACGGCACCGTCTCACCCGCCGGCTGCCGTCGCTGGCGCAGCCTGGTGCGGCTCATCAGCCGCGCATCCCCGAAGACATGCTTGAACCGCAGGTAGACGGACTGCGATTCGTTCGCCGGCAGAACGGGCCGTTCCCCAGCCGGTTGCTCAGCTGTTCCGTCAGCCATCGGCGGGCTCTTCGACGATCGTGCCACCGGAGATGTGCACCGTGCGGGCGGTCAGCTCGACCGGCACGTCGCCGAAGACCGCAGCCGTGATCAGCACCTGCTCGTAGTCGGAGACCGCGGCCGCCAGCCGGGCACGCCGGGCCTTGTCGAGTTCGGCGAAGACGTCGTCGAGAATGACGACGGGGTCACCCGACGGTGAATCGGTGCGCAGGAGGTCGGCTGAGGCGAGTTTCAGGGCCAGCGCGAACGACCACGATTCCCCATGGCTGGCATACCCCTTCGCGGGGAGACCGTTGAGTTCGAAGAGCAGGTCGTCGCGGTGCGGGCCGCAGAGCGTGATCCCTCGATCGAGCTCCTGCCTGCGGAGCCCGGCGAGCGCGGCCCGGAACTGCGTCTCCACATCGGCGCGGCGGAAGGGCGAACCGAGCCTCTCTGCAGACACCCCGGGTTGGTCATCCAGTTCGTCATCGCCCGACGACGAGGAGAGGATGCTCAACGTGCTGCTGATACGCGGCGAGTGGTCGGAGCCCGCGACGGCCAGGTACGCCGATTCGATGTACGGGCGAAGCTGCGAGACCAGCGCATCGCGCTCGGCGATGAGCTCGGAGCCGAGAACGACCAGCCGGTCATCCCAGATCTCGAGCGTCGACAACTGGTTGGCCTTGACGCCTGAAGTGCGGGCCGATTTCAGCAGCGTGTTCCGCTGCCTCAGAACCCTGTCGTAGTCGGTCGCGACCCCGGCCAGTCGCGGGCTCCGGGCGATGAGCAACTGGTCGATGAACCGGCGCCGGCCCGACGGGTCGCCCCGCACGAGGGCGAGGTCTTCGGGGGCGAAGAGAACACTGGAGAAGTACCGCGGAATCTCGCGCACCTTCGTGACGGTGCGATTGACCTGTGCGCGGTTGGCCTCCGACCTGTTGATCTGGAGTTCGACCAGCACTTCGCGACCGGCGTGCTCCAGTCGGGCCCGGATGATCGCCGCCTGCTGGCCGCTTCGGATGAGAGCCTGATCGTTCGAGACCCGATGCGAGCCGAGCGTGCTGAGGTAGCCCAGCGCCTCCACCAGGTTCGTCTTGCCCTGGCCGTTGCTGCCGACGAACAGGTTCGGGCCGGCGCTCAGGGTGACCTCGGCGACCGGATAGTTGCGAAAGTCGGTGAGGCTCAGGTGGTTGACCAGCATGGGAACTCCGAGGGAATGCGGTGACCGGAGTAGGCCACCGCATTCGGGCCGTCGGTCAGTCGGCCTTCTTCACAGCGTGGCCGCCGAACTGGTTGCGAAGTGCGGCAACGGCCTTCATCGAGGGCGAATCCTTCTGGCGTGACACGAACCGGGCGAAGATCGAAGCGCTGATGGTCGGCACGGGAACGGCGTTCTCGAGCGCCTCTTCGATCGTCCACCGGCCCTCGCCGGAGTCTTCGACGTACCCCTCGATGTCGTCGAACTCCGGGTCCTGTTCGAGCGCGAGAACCAGCAGCTCGAGCAGCCAGGAACGAACGACGGTTCCGCGCTGCCACGCCTTGAACGTTCCGGTGACATCTTTGATGATGTCCTTCTTGGTGTCGAGGAGCTCGTACCCTTCGGCGTAGGCCTGCATGAGCGCGTACTCGATACCGTTGTGCACCATCTTGGCGTAGTGGCCGGCGCCGACCTCGCCCGCGTGGACGAAGCCTTCGTCGCGCGGGCCTTCGGGGCGAAGCGCATCGAAGATCGGCATCGCGCGCTCGATGTCTTCTTTGCGGCCGCCGACCATGAGGCCATAACCGTTCTTCAGGCCCCAGATTCCGCCGGAGACACCCGCGTCGACGAAGGTGATGCCCTTCGGCGCCAGGAATTCGGAGTGCTTGAAGTCTTCGGTGAACCGCGAGTTGCCACCGTCGATGATGAGGTCGCCCTCGTCGAGAACGTCGGCGAGGTCGGTGATGACCGAGTCGGTGATCTCGCCTGCCGGCACCATGACCCAGACGATGCGCGGTGCGGGGAGGGCGGCGGCGAGGGCCGCCAGGTCGGCGACATCGCTCACAGCGGGGTTGCGGTCGTAACCGACCACGTCGATGTCGGCCGCGCGCAGGCGCTCGCGCATGTTGTTGCCCATTTTGCCGAGGCCGATGAGTCCGAGGTTCATGTTGTCTCCTTGCTTGGTGACGTTCAGCGCAGCAGAAGGTTCGGCTGAAGCAGGTACTTGTAGTCGTCTGACCCGGGCTGGTCTTTGGAGGACTGGCTGGTGATCAGCACGGGCCCGGGCTTGTTGGGGTTGTCGGTCTTCGTGAAGGAGATGCGCACATACTCAGAGTGCACAGCACCCAGCCCGTCGAGCAGGAACTGGGGCTTCAGGGAGACCACGGTGTCTGTGCCGGTGAGCAGAGCGTCGATCGATTCGGAGGCCTGCGCCTGCTCGGAGCCGATCGCTTCGAGAGTCACGCCGTCGATCGTGAAGGTGAATCGCAGGGCGGCCTCGCGCTCGAGCACGAGCGACACGCGCCGGGTCGCTTCGATGAGGTCTGCGGTGTTGATCACGGCGTAGTTGTCGACCGACTCGGGGAACAGCCGCTTGACGGGAGGGAAGTTGCCCTTGATGAGCAGGGAGGTCACCGTCTTGCGGTCGGCCTTGAACGCGATGAGCTCGCGGTCGTCGGTGTTCGTGATGGCGACCGAGATGGTTCCGCTGTTGCCGAAGGTCTTGCCGATCTCCTGCAGCGTCTTGGCGGGCACGAGCGCCGTGGCCGTCTCGATCTCCGACGTTCCCGAGTCCCAGTCGATGTTGCGCACAGCGACGCGGTACCGGTCGGTGGCGACGAGGGAGAGGCTGTTGTTCGAGATCTCGAGCTGCACGCCGGTGATGACGGGAGTCACGTCGTCTCGCGATGCGGCCACCGCGACCTGGGCGATAGCTGCGGAGAAGTCGTCGGACTTCAGCAGGCCCGACTGGTCACTGACGACCGGGAGGCTCGGGTACTCCTCGACGGGCATGTTCAACAGGGTGAACTTCGCCGAGCCGGCGGTCACGATGATGTGGGTGTCTTCGGTGTAGAAGCGCACCGGCGCATTCGGCAGGCGGTTCGCGATGTCGGAGAGGAGGCGGCCGGAGACGAGCACCCGGCCCGGTTCTTCGACGTCGGCCGTGATCTGCGTCTGCGAGGAGACCTCGTAGTCGAATGACGACAGAGTGAGACCGTCTCCACTCGCTTCGATGAGCACGCCGCTCAGGATCGGCAGAGTGGTTCGCTGCGGAAGCAGCTTGACGGCGAACGAGACGGCTTCGCTGAAGACGTCTCTGTTGGCTTGGAACTTCACTCTTCACCTCAGTCTGTGCGTGTTGGTCGGTCAATGCTATCCGGTGCCGACCGCTTGCGGGTGCGCTGTCTCGGTGCGCACTTTCCGGCCTGTAGAAGTTATTGGCCGGATCAATTAAAGGTTTAAAGATTAATCTTCTTAACCGACGTGGATATGTGGACAACTGAGCCGGATCCGTGTGAACACAAGGGAACTACACCGGTGTGAGTTGTTGAATCTCTGCGTGAACTTCTTGTAATTACCGAGGTGTGGAGGAGAAGACCCGACAGCCGATCCCACAACTGCCCACAGACCGTCAACATGTTCGGGTCGGTTATGCACAGGGTTGTGCACAACGTGTGGAAACAGCTGTCAGATGCCCTTGTAGCGCTGATTGTGCTTGATGCGGCTGCTGATCTCGGTGACCTGGTTGTAGATCGAGCGCTTCTCGGTCATCAGCTTGCCGATCTTGTTGTTGGCGTACATCACCGTGGTGTGGTCGCGGCCACCGAACAGCTGGCCGATCTTCGGCAGCGAGAGGCTCGTCAGCTCACGGCAGAGGTACATCGCGATCTGTCGTGCCGTCGCGATGGCTTGGGAGCGCGACGAACCGTAGAGATCGTCGACGGAGAGTTTGAAGTACTCCGCGGTATGGCCGATGATGTCGACGGGAGCGATGACGTTGTCGTCGTCGAGGGTGATGAGGTCTTTCAGAACGGTCTGCACGAGCGCGAGGTCGACAGGGTTGCGGGTCAGGCTGGCGTAGGCCGTCACCCGGATCAGGGTCCCCTCGAGCTCACGGACGTTCGATGAGACCTTCGATGCCATGTACTCGAGAATCTCGTCGGGCACCTGGAGCCGTTCGCTCTGCGCCTTCTTCCGGAGGATCGCGATGCGCGTCTCGAGGTCGGGTGTCTGCACGTCGGTGATGAGACCCCACTCGAACCGGGTGCGCATGCGGTCTTCGAACCCGGTGAGATGCTTCGGGGGTAGGTCACTGGTGATGACGACCTGCTTGTTGTGGTCGTGCAGCGTGTTGAAGGTGTGGAAGAAGGCTTCCTGGGTCTCCGCTTTTCCCTGCAGGAACTGGATGTCGTCGATGAGCAGCAGGTCGATGTCGCGGTACCGCGAATGGAAGGCCGCACCGCGGTTGTTGGCGATCGAATTGATGAAGTCGTTCGTGAACTCCTCGGAGCTGACGTACCGAACCCGTACCCCGGGGTAGAGACTCATCGCATAGTGGCCGATGGCGTGCAGCAGATGGGTCTTGCCCAGACCCGAATCGCCGTAGATGAACAACGGGTTGTACGCCTTCGCCGGCGCCTCGGCCACGGCGACAGCCGCCGCATGGGCGAAGCGGTTCGAGCCGCCGATGACGAAGTTGTCGAAGCTGTACTTCGGGTTCAGCCGGGTGTCGTTGTTGCGGAGCGGCCCGACAGTTTCCTGCACGGGGGTGGTCTCCACATACCCGGCGGAGGGGGTGGGCACGATCTCGATGACCTCTGCCTGCTGGAGATAGTCGTTGCCACTGATGTCGGGATTCACCACGACAGCGAAGCTGGTCACCCCGTACGACTCGTCGAGTCGGCCGAGCGCAGAGAGAAGGGGAACGCGGATGCGCTGTTCGAGCATCCCGCGCGTGAGATCGTTGGGGACTTCGAGGTAGAACGACCCGGCCATGATGCCCTTGGGAACCACGAGGCCCAGGAAGCCCTGCAGCTGCGGAGTGATCCGTTCGTCGGTCGACAGCGCCTGCAGAACCGTGCGCCAGTTGGCTTCCGGTGAACCGGGATCGTCGGCCATGGAACTCCTGTCGGAACGGAAATGTGAGTCCAAGCGGCTGCGAGGGAGATCACTCTGATTGCGTGACGTCTTCCCCAAGACTTTTCGTCACAAACCTAGGGATCTAAGCTAGTGATTGCACAGGGTCAGATCAAGTTGATTGTCTGCGCCCTCCGCGTGTCCGTCCCGCGCTCTGACAATCGACTGTGGATAATTGGGCGTTTGGCCGCTGTCGGTTTGACCATTCGAACCTCAGGCCGTAGTTTTAATCAGTTGACTTGTGTGCACGCTGCACACCCTAAGAAGCTTCCCGGCGCTATTGGCTGGGCCCACGGAGAACACATCATGAGCAAAAGAACCTTCCAGCCGAACAACCGTCGCCGCGCCAAGGTGCACGGCTTCCGTCTGCGCATGCGTACCCGCGCCGGTCGCGCGATCCTCTCGGCTCGTCGTCGCAAGGGCCGCACCGAGCTCTCCGCGTAGCATCCCCCGCGATTAGTTCCGTTCCAGGTGCTGGCCAAGACGGCTCGGGTTACGACAGCAGATGAATACCGCGCTGCTGTGCGTCGCGGTGCCAGATTCGCCGCACCCACCTCGGTGACGTACGTTCGCCAGAACGGCGACGCGCCGGCCCGCTTCGGTTTCATCGTGTCGAAGGCCGTGGGCGTCGCCGTTCAGCGCAACCGCGTGCGGCGTCGGCTCAAGGCCATCTGCTACGCCCTTCAGTCGACGGTCGCGCCGGGAACGGAGATCGTGATCCGGGCGCTGCCGAGCGCGGCGACCTCCACGTTCGACGACCTGAGCACCGACGTCGCTCGTTCGCTCGCCCGCGCGAAAGTACTTCTGCAGGTGACGGCATGAGCGCGGTGAGCGCCGATCGTCCGGTGTCGGCAGGGTCGATCATCCGCACCCTCGCCATCGGCGCGTATCTGCTGCCGCGCAATGCCGCGGTTCTTCTCCTCAGGGCCTACCGCGCGGTCATCTCGCCTCTCTATGGCGACGTCTGCCGGTACTACCCCTCATGTTCGTCGTATACCCTGCAAGCGATTCAGCAGCGGGGTCTCATCCTGGGAATCGCGCTCGGCGGCTATCGCCTCGCGCGCTGTCATCCTTGGGCTGCCGGCGGGATCGATGACGTTCCCCCGCCCCGCACACAACACTTCCGTGTCACGAGATTCGGTTTCGTCGTAGCCAGTAGCCAAGGAAAGGGCTAACCCGAAGCATGGACATTCCCGGTTTTATCAGCACCATTCTGTGGCCTATCAAATGGGTCGTCGAAGGTCTGCTCGTTCTCTTCCACACCGTTCTCACGGGTCTCGGCATGGACCCTGCCGAGGGTCTCACCTGGGTGCTCTCGATCGTGGGAATGGTGTTGGTCATCCGCGCCGCCCTGATCCCCATCTTCGTGCGGCAGATCAAGAGCCAGCGCAAGATGCTCGAGGTCGCGCCCCAGCTGAAGAAGATCCAGGACAAATACAAGGGCAAGAAGGACCAGTTCTCCCGCGAGGCGATGTCGCGCGAGACGATGGAGCTCTACAAGAAGACGGGTACCAACCCGCTGAGTTCCTGTCTGCCGCTGCTGCTGCAGATGCCGATCTTCTTCTCGCTCTTCTCCGTGCTGAACGATGCCCAGAAGGGCACGGCGGGCGTGTTCTGGCTGAACTCCGACCTGGCGTTGCAGTTCGGCAACGCGAAGCTGTTCGGGGTCGCCCCGCTGCACGAGAGCTTCCAGCAGGCCACCACGACCGGCGATGTCGCTGTGATGATCATCGCGGTCATCATGGTCGTTCTGATGACCGGGTCGCAGTTCATCACGCAGCTGCAGATCATGTCGCGCAACCAGTCCCCCGAAGCCAAGAACAGCCCGATGTTCAAGCAGCAGCGCATCCTGCTCTACATCCTCCCGCTGGTCTTCGCCTTCTCGGGGTTCAGCTTCCCGCTCGGCGTCATGTTCTACTGGCTGACCTCGAACTTCTGGACCATGGGCCAGCAGTTCCTGGTCATCCGCAACATGCCGACCCCCGGCAGTGAGGCGGCGAAGGCGCGTGAGATCAGGTTGGCGAAGAAGGGTAAGTTGAACATCGCCACCGCGGCTGACGGCAGTGTGAACCATGTCGTTCTCGAGGTGCCGAAGACGACGCAGCGCCAGCAGCCGGTGGGCAAGACCCGTGCGAAGAAACAAGGTGAGAAGAAGTGAGCGACGTGAGTGAAATGACCACAGACCTCGGTAGCGACGTCGCTACCGAGAGTGGTGCCAGCCGTGAGGGAGTGAGCGGTGAGGCTGTGAGCGGTGGCGCTGCGACCGGTGATGTTGCGACCGGTGTAGCCGCTACGGATGCTGTGGCCACAGGCTCGGCTCCGTCCGCGAGTTCTGCTGAGGCCGCAGGGTCGGTCGGCGAGGGTGCCGAGACGAGCCAGGCTGTACAGGATGCCGGGGCTGCTGCCGCGCCGTCGGAGAACGCTCTCGAAGAAGAGGGTGACATCGCTGCCGACTACATCGAGGAACTGCTCGACATCTGCGATCTCGACGGTGACATCGACATCGATGCCCGTGCGGGTCGTGCCTACGTGTCGGTGAATTCGTCGGAAGACAGCAACCTGCGGCTCCTCTCGCAGCCCGATACCGTTCAGGCTCTCCAGGAGCTCACGCGCCTCGCCGTGCAGACCAAGACGGGCGGCTTCTCCCGTCTGATTCTGGATGTCGGGGGTAGCCGCCAGATCCGCGAAGCCGAGCTGGCGCAGCTGGTCACCGACGCCGTCGATCGCATCGAGGTGGGCGGGGAGTTCTCCGTCGCTCTTGCGCCGATGTCCTCGTATGAGCGCAAGGTGGTTCACGACATCGTGGCTGCGCGTGGCTTCTCCTCGAACTCAGAGGGCGAAGGCCGCGACCGCCACACGGTGATCAAGCAGTCCTGAGTTGGTTTAGTGGATCCAGATGTTTCACGTGGAACATCTGGACCCTGGAGATGGCGTGGACCCTGGAGGGCTCACGCCATTTCTATTAGAGCGAGCCGGACGTGCTCGCACAGAGATGAAGGATGAATGATGGCTGATCTCCCTGAGGGCCTCGAGCCTGAACCGGCCGTTGCGAACGAGCTCTTCGGGGCCGCGACCATCGGAAAGGCGCGACAGTTCACACTGAACCTCGCCGTGCACGGTGAGGAGTACGGGTTGATCGGCCCGCTGGAACTCCCCCGGCTGTGGAGTCGACACATCCTGAACTGCGCGATCGTAGCGCCGCTCATGCGGCCGGGCCGGGTGGGAGACATCGGGAGTGGGGCCGGCCTGCCCGGGTTGGTTCTCGCGATCGCTCGGCCCGACGTCGACTTTGTCTTGATCGAACCGATGGAGCGTCGCACCAAGTGGCTGGAAGACCAGGCGGCGGAGCTCGAGCTCCCCAACGTGACGGTGATGCGCGGGCGTGCGGAAGACGTCGGATTCACGGGCGGCCTCGACCAGATCACCGCTCGCGCCGTGAGCGCGTTCTCGAAGCTCATCCCCATGTGCGCTCCCCTCGTGCGGCCCGATGGCGAACTCGTGCTGATGAAGGGGGCCAGTGCGGCGAAGGAGGTCGAGGCGGCTGCGAGGCAGATCAAGCGCTTCAAGCTCGTCGACGTCGAGGTACGAGATCTCGGGGTGGGCGTTCTGGACGACATCACTCGGGTGATCACCGCCACCGTTGAGTGAGCGCTGTTCACTGAGAGGTGTTCGGCGAGAGGTGTTCAGCAGAAATTGACCAGGGGAGACGCGACACCCCGGTCAGCTTCGGTTGAGTACGCCAGGGCTGTACCGTAGAGGTGCCCTGGTACGCATTCGTGCCCAGAACGGCCGATCTTCACACGTTTCACGTGAAACATTTCCCTGCACGACGACCCACTAGCTCCGCAGAAAGACTCTATGACAAGCGAATCGATCGGTTTCGACGACTCGACCCCCCTCGCAAGGGAGATTGCGGATCTTTCTCAGCGTCGTCGTGCCGTGGCGGCGGCCGAGTACCCCCTCCCCCACGAAACACGCGTTTTCACGGTGGCGAACCAGAAGGGCGGTGTGGGCAAGACGACGACGACAGTCAATCTGGCAGCCGCCCTCGCCAAGACGGGTGCCAAAGTGCTCGTTCTCGATCTTGACCCGCAGGGGAATGCGTCCACTGCGGTCGGAGCCGACCACCGTGCCGAGATCCCCAGCATCTACGACATTCTGATCCACGATCTCCCGCTGGAGGATGTCGTGCAGAAGAGCCCGGAGTTCGACCGGCTCTACTGCGCCCCCGCCACGATCCACCTCGCCGGTGCCGAGATCGAGCTGGTGCCGATGGTCGCCCGTGAACTCCGCCTGCGCGAGAGCCTCGACGCTTACCTCGCCCGCAGCGCTGAGGCCGGCGAGCCCTACCACTACGTCTTCATCGACTGCCCACCGTCACTGGGACTGCTCACGATCAACGCCTTCGTGGCCGCCCGTGAGGTGCTCATCCCGATCCAGTGCGAGTACTACGCATTGGAGGGTCTCAGCCAACTTCTCTCGAACATCGCGTTGATCGAGAAGCACCTCAACCCCAGGCTCGCCGTGTCGACCATCCTGTTGACGATGTACGACGGCCGCACCCGTCTCGCCACCCAGGTCGCCGAAGACGTGCGATCCCACTTTCCCCAGCAGACGCTGCGTGCGCTCATCCCCCGCACGGTACGGATCTCCGAAGCTCCGAGCTACGGCCAGACCGTCATCAGCTACGACCCGCAGTCCACCGGGGCCCTTTCCTACCTCGAAGCCGCCTCCGAGATCGCCCGGCGCGGCAACAACCACACATCTCAAGGAGCAGAGCAGCATGGCTAACCCGAAACGCACCGGACTCGGCAGGGGCATCGGCTCGCTCATCCCCACTTCGGATGAATCGCGCTCCGTCAGCCCGGTCGACGTCTTCTTCGCCGAACGCGGCGAAAGTGAGCCCGACCTGGTGTCGGTACCCGGAGCGAAGCTCGCCAGCCTCAGCCCCGACAGCATCATCCCGAACGCAAAGCAGCCGAGAACCGAGTTCGACGCTGACGATCTCGCCGAGCTTGTGGCGTCGATCCGCGAGGTCGGCGTACTGCAGCCCATTGTGGTGCGTGAACTGCCTGCAGCATCGGGAGCTTCGGCGAGTAGCCCGGCCGGCGAGCCTCAGTACGAGCTGGTGATGGGGGAGCGCCGTCTCCGTGCGAGCAAGGAGCTCGGGCTGAGCACCATTCCCGCGGTCATCAAGGACACTGCGGACGAGAACATGCTGCGCGACGCACTCCTGGAGAACCTGCACCGGTCGCAGCTCAACCCTCTGGAAGAAGCGTCGGCCTACCAGCAGCTGCTGTCGGACTTCAGCATCACGCAAGACGAACTGGCCACGCGCATCGGCCGATCCCGGCCGCAGATCACCAATACCATTCGGCTGCTCAAGCTGCCGACAGCGGTACAGAAGCGTGTTGCGGCGGGTGTTCTGAGCGCCGGACACGCCCGTGCGATCCTCTCCGTCGTCGACGTCGACGAGATGGGGCGGCTCGCCGACAAGATCGTCAACGAAGACCTGTCGGTTCGCGCTGCGGAGGCCGTGGCATCCAGAGCACCGAAGGCCAAACGGGTACGACCGACGGCCGGCCGCAGGAATGACCATCTCGATGAGATCGCCGAGAGACTCGGAGACCGCCTGAACACGCGGGTGAAGGTCAGCCTGGGGGCCACCAGGGGCCAGATCCTGATCGACTTCGCGACGATACAGGATCTCAACCGTATTCTGGCCGAGATGGGCGAGCCGATCTTCGGCCGAGGCGGCCCGCGCTTCGAGTAGAGGCCGCTCGGCTAGCGCGCGTCGCGGATCGCGACCTCGCCGATGGCCTCGTAGACCTGACCGAGGTCGAGGCCGGCCGCGACGATCGCCTGGGGCACGAGCGATGTCTCGGTCAGGCCGGGCAGAACGTTCGCTTCGAGGAACCACGGGGTGCCGTCGCCGTCGATGATCAGGTCGATGCGCGAGATGTGGCGGAGGCCGAGAGCCTGATGGATGGCCAGAGCGGCTCCAGCGGCTGTCGAGGCGACCTCCGTGCCGAGACGGGCAGGTGTGTAGAACTGCGTTTCACCCGCGCTGTAACGGGCCTCGAAAGAATAAACCCCTGATCGGGGTACGATTTCGACGGCCGGTAGTGCGAAGGCGCCTTCCCCTGTGTCAACCACTCCGATGGAGACCTCGGTGCCCACGACCTTCTGTTCTATCAGTGCTGTCTCGCCATAGGTGTACGCATCGACGACGGCGCGGGGAAGATCGGCCTCGTTCTCGACCACGGTGACTCCCTGGGCGGAACCTCCTGCGGCCGGCTTCACGACGACGGGGGTCCCGAGATGCTTGAGCACCCCGCCCAGAACCTGAGACGCACCCAGCTCCCTGAAGGTCTCCCGGGGCAGGGTGATCGACGCGGGAGTCCGGTAGCCGGCCCGCTCGACCAGCACTTTGGCCGTCGGCTTGTGCCAGGCGAGCTGGGCGGCCGCGGCTTCCGCTCCGACGTAGGCGATGCCCTGTGCATCGAGAAGGGCGCGAAGCGATCCGTCTTCGCCGCTCGCCCCGTGCAGGGCGGGCCAGACGAGATCGGGCGCAGCCTCGGCCAGGGCCGCGAGCAGCGACGAGTCGGGCTCGCGCAGAACGACCCGGTGGCCACGCGCGATGAGGCTGTCGGCGACGCGACGGCCTGAACGGAGGGACACGTCGCGCTCGTGGGAGATACCGCCGGCGAGAACGATGACGGAGCGGGTGGCTGGGGTGTCTGTCATTGTCAGTCCATGTCTGGTGGTGGGGCAGAGAATGAGGAAGAGCGAACGGTCTGCAGCGGCCCGGTCGCGCTGAATGTCTCGAGCAGATCGATCTCGCCGTTGATGACGGTGGTCAGGCGACGGATGCCCAACCTGATCTGGTCAGGAGTGGGGTAGCAGTACGACAGCCGGATCTTGTTGCGCCCGCCACCGTCGGCGTAGAACGCCGTGCCCGGAGTGTAGGCGACGAGTTCCTTGACCGCGCGGGGCAGCATCTGTTTGGTGTCGAGGTAGTCCGGCAGGGTGAGCCAGACGTAGAAACCGCCGTTCGGCGTGGTCCAGCTGAGCTCGGGCAGGTGCTCGCCCAGTGCCGAGAGCATGGTGATCTTGCGCTCTTCGTAGACCCCGCGGAAGGTGTTGATCTGCCCCTTCCAGTCGGCCATCTCGAGGTATTCGGAGATGACCAGCTGGCTGAAGGCACTCGGGCAGAGAATCGCAGATTCTGCGGCGAGAACGAGCTTCTCCCGAATCGCATGCGGTGCGATGGCCCATCCGATGCGGAAACCGGGTGCCAGCGTCTTCGAGAACGACCCCAGGTAGATGACACCCTCGTCTTCGGTGCTGCGAAGCGCCTGAGGGGGCGGGCCGTCGAAGTAGAGCAGCCCGTAGGGGTTGTCCTCCAGAACGAGAATGCCCTCTGACCGGCAGATCTGCAGAATCTCTTCGCGTCGCTCCGCCGAGAGGGTCACCCCTGCGGGGTTGTGGAAGTTCGGGATCGTGTAGAGGAACTTGATCGTACGGCCCGACGAACGTACCCGGGCGATGGCCTCCCGCAGGGCATCCGGAATCAACCCATCGTCATCCATCAGTACGTGCTCGACGTCGGCCTGGTACGAACGGAAGACGCCGATCGCCCCGACATAACTGGGAGCCTCGGCGAGGATCACGTCGCCCGGGTTGATGAACAGCTTGGTGATGAGATCGAGCGCCTGCTGGGAACCGGTCGTGACGACGACATCGTCGACGCTGCCCCGGATGCCCTCCAGCGCCATCACTTCGAGGATGTGTTCGCGGAGCCGCGGTACACCCTGCCCCGAGCCGTACTGCAGCGCAACGGCACCCTGCTCGGTCATGACGCGGTTCATGGAGTCGATGACGAGCTCACGGGGCAGCGCCGAGACGTAGGGCATGCCGCCGGCGAGCGAGACCACCTCGGGACGGGAGGCCACGGCGAACAGGGCCCGCACCTCGGAGACGGACAGGCCGGCAGCGCGCTCCGCGTAGTTGTTGTACCAGGGGTCGAGATTCGTGCCCGACGACGACGGGGTGTTTTGGCTGCTCACGTGCACTTCCATCAAGAGGCGAAATTCAATGCTATCGAAAAAGAAAAAGGGTCCGGGGCCACAACATGTGGCTCCGGACCCTGTGCGCAGAGGCATCCGACGGTGTCGGCGCCCCTGCGAGCGGTTCTGTGGTGAGCCTCGCCCTAGGCGAGGTAGGCGGCGAGGTCGCTTTCGAGAGCGGCCTTGGGCTTGGCGCCGATGATGGTCTTGACGACCTCTCCGCCGCGGTAGACCTTCATGGCCGGGATCGAGGTGATCTGGTACTTCGCGGCGGTCTGGGGGTTGTCGTCGACATTGAGCTTGACGATCTTGATCTTGCTGGAGTGCTCGGCGGCGATCTGGTCGAGGATGGGCGAGACGGCGCGGCACGGGCCACACCACTCGGCCCAGAAGTCGACCAGGATGGTCTCGTCGGAGTTGAGAACGTCGGCCTCGAAGCTGGCGTCGGTCACTGCTGCTGCATTTGACATCGTGTTCCTACTTTCTGTGGAGTTCTCAAGGGCTGCTGATCAGGAGTTCTGCGTCTGGAGTGCCTCGACGAGCTCGATCTCAGCCTCGGCTTCGCGTAACTCTGCGATAGCCGACGCCTCTGCGAGGCCTGCCAGGTAGTGTTCGGCGTCGAGGGCGGCGACGGTTCCCGATGCTGCGGCTGTCGCGGCCTGGCGGTAGGTGTCGTCGATGACGTCACCGGCGGCGAAGACACCGGGGATGTTGGTCTTCGACGAGCGGCCGGCCACGGCAATGGTGCCCGAGGCGGTCAGGTCGAGCTGGCCGTGCACGAGGTGGGTGCGAGGATCGTTGCCGATGGCCACGAAGAGGCCCTGCACGGGAAGGTCGCTGGTCTCGCCGGTGACCGTGTTCTCGAGCTTCAGGTTCTCGACGGTGTTCTCCCCGTCGATGCCGACGACGGCCGAATTGAAGACGAACTCGATCTTGTCGTTCGCGAACGCGCGCTCCTGCATGATCTTGGAGGCGCGCAGCGTGTCTTTGCGGTGCACCAGGTACACCTTCTCGGCGAAACGCGTGAGGAAGGTCGCCTCCTCCATGGCCGAGTCGCCGCCGCCGATGACCGCGATCGTCTTCTTCTTGAAGAAGAATCCGTCGCAGGTGGCACACCACGACACACCGCGGCCGCTCAGGCGCTCCTCGTCTTCGAGACCGAGTTTGCGGTAGGCGGAGCCTGTGGAGAAGATGACGGCCTGCGCCTCGAAGTCACCGCTGTACCCGGTGGAGACCTTCTTGATGTCGCCGGAGAAGTCGACGCTCGTCACGTCGTCGAGCAGAACCTCTGTGCCGAACTTCTCAGCCTGCTCCTGCAGCTTGGTCATCAGGTCGGGGCCCTGGATGCCCTCGGGGAAGCCCGGGAAGTTCTCGACCTCCGTGGTCTTCATGAGTTCGCCGCCCGCTTCGACGCTGGATGCGATCAGCAGTGGCTGCAGGCCGGCGCGCGCTGCATAGATGGCGGCGGTGAAACCGGCGGGACCGGACCCGATGATGATTATCTGACGCATCGACAAGCTCCTTGATCGCGGTGGGGACGCCACCGACTCTGTGTTACGAAAGCTTCAACACATCCTATCCGCCCCGTATTCCGGCGCCATCGGGTTATGCACAGGCATGATGGAGGGGTGAGCGAAGCCTTCAATCCCGTCGACGGAACACGTATCGCCTTCCAGGAGACCGGATCGGGCATCCCGCTCGTGATGGTGCACGGCTCGGCCCTCTCCCGTGCGATCTGGCGCGGGTTCGGCTACGTCAGGGCCCTGAAGGACGACTACCGCCTGATTCTCGTCGACATGCGGGGGCACGGCCTGAGCGGCAAGCCGCACGGCAGGGACGACTACGCCATGTCCTTGGTCATCGGCGACCTGCTGGCCGTCTACGAGGCCGCCGGCATCGATGCGGCCCACTACCTCGGCTACTCGTTCGGCGCGCGGGTCGGTTTCACGCTCGCCGAGACGCACCCCGAACGCCTGCTCTCCTTCATCTCAGCCGGGGGCAGTTACCGAATCGGCTCTGGCGTCGTGAGTTCGCTGTTCTTCCCCGGCTACGACGAGGCGCTCGGTTCGGGCGGCATGCAGGCCTTCGTCGACGGCTGGGAGGCGGAGGCCGGCGTCACACTCGATGCGGCGACGGTGAACGCGTTCCTCGCGAACGACCCGATGGCCCTGCAGGCGTACTTTCGGCGGCTCGACGTCGAAGAGGGTGTCGACGAGGCGCGTCTGCCGAGCATCCAGACACCCAGCCTGCTGCTGGCGGGAACGGATGATCGGGGGCGCTACCGCGATTCCGAGCGGGCCGCGGCGCTGATGCCGCACGCGCGCTTCGAGCCGCTGCCGGGCCGCGGGCACGGCGACACCCTCTTCCCGTCGGGGCCGGTGCTCGACCTCGTGCGGCCGTTCCTGGCCGAGCAGTCGAGCCCGCAGCGGCGCTGAGAAAAGCGCGGGCAGCGGCGCTAGGAGCGGCGCAGTCGGCGGAGGATGGGGCCGGCGGCATCGGTGAGCTCGCTCGAGCGCACCACGCGGAGCGCCAGGGCGTAGACGCCCAGCATGACGATACCGATGACGACCATCGAGACGATCGCCTGGAACCGACCCGACATCGCGAACCCGCCGTCTGAACTTCCCCCGAGGAGGAGGAAAACGACTGCACCGGCGATGGCAGCGGGCAGTGCAGCGAGCGCGTCTTTCGCGAAACTCGAGAGGGTGCGCCGAACGCTGCCTCCGAGCCGTCTCCGCAGCAGAACAGCCGCCACCACCGCCTGCAGCACTCCCGCCACAGAGAGCATGAGGGCTACAGCCGAGCCGACCAGGTCTTTCGGTATGACGAAGAGAACCACAAGGCATCCGGCGGCGAAGACGACGCCCTGGAAGAGGTTGGTGAAGAAGGGTGTGCGCGTGTCGCCGATGGCGAAGAAGGCCCGTTGCAGCACGAAGAGGATGCTGAACGCGGGAAGCCCGATCAGGAAGGCGATGAGCACGTTGCCGATGGCGAGAGCGCCCGGGTAGTTCTCGGCGAAGACCCGCCCGAAGGGATAGGAGGCCACCAGGAGCACGACAGCGGCGAGCACCATGACGACGGTGATCTGGCGGATGGATGCGCCGAGATCGGCGCGCACCAGATCGAGGCGCTTGGCGCTGGCGTTCTCGCTCATACGCGTGAAGTAGGCCGTTGCGATGGAGACCGCGACGATGGAGTGCGGGAGCATGAAGATCAGCCAGGCGTACTGCAGCACGGCCACCGACGCGTCGTTGCCCGACGCGGTGGAGACGACGTTCGTCTCGACGAGGCCGGCCGCGGTGCTCACGAGGATCATGCCGAACGACCAGCCGGCGATGCGACCCGTCTGCGCCAGCCCGACTCCCCTCCAGCGGAAGTCCGGGCGGTACGAGAGGCCGACCCGGCGCCAGAAGGCGAAGAGAATGAGGCCCTGCACCGCGATGCCGAGCGTCGCCGAGCCGGCGAGCAGGGCGATCGAATCGGGCGTCCACCACGAAAAGGGGCGACTGCCGGCCGCGTCGGAGCCGTAGATGGCGAGGAAGACGACCAAACCGGCGAGGGAGACGACGTTGTTCACGATCGGGGCGAGCGTGAACGGGCCGAAGGAATTGCGGGCGTTCAGAACCTCGCCGAGGATCGTGTAGACGCCGTAGAAGAAGATCTGCGGGAGGCACCAGTAGGCGAAGGCGGTCGCGAGGGCGGCCTGGTTGGGCGCGAAGTCGTGCACGGTGATGGAGACCAGCCAGGGCGCCAACACCGTTGCGACGAGTGCGGCGACGGCGAGCACCGCCAGGGCGATCGTGACGAGCTTGTTGATGTAGGCCCTGCCGCCGTCGAGATGCAATGCGCTCTGCACGATCTGGGGCACGAGCACGGCGCTCAGGGCACCGCCGGCGACAATGACGTAGATGGTGTTCGGCAGCTGGTTGGCCGCAGCGAACGCATCGCCGACCGCAAAGACGCCGATCGCCTGGATCAACACGATCGTCTTCACGAAGCCGAGGATGCGGGAGATGATCGTTCCGCCGGCGAGCAGGGCGCTCGAGCGGCCGATGCTGCGCTCAGCCACGGTCTTCGCCAGCCGTCGGGTGCGCTCCCGGGTCGGCCGCGGCGGGTGTGGCGACAGTTCCCGCGCCAGCGTCTGCCGCGGCATCCGGAGCCGCCTCGGAAGGCTCGCCCGCAGCGGCTGCCGCCTTCGCGCGCCGCCGCTTCTGCACCTGGCGCACGATGCCGAACGCGAGCAGCCCCACCGCCAGCACCCCGATGACGATCGTGCCGATGCCCTCCCAGTCGGCGCTCACGTTGATCTGGCGGGGGGCTGCCTGGCTGATGGTGACTCCGGAGGGGCTGTAGAGGTCGAGGCGCAGGTCCACCTGGCCGCTCGCCACGGCAGCCTTCACGGGCACGCGCGCGGTCTTCTGCGACTTCGCCTCGACGACGACCTCGATGCGGCCGGGCTCGACCACGAGGCGACCGTTCGAGGGGGTGACCTGCAGGTCGACCGTCACCGGCTGGTTCAGCTCGTTGCTGATCAGCACCGGAACCTCGCTGCTGGTGGCGAAGAGGTTGATGTTGCTGCCGTCGATGATCTTCACCGAGTCGAGCGTCGTCGAGGTCAGGGTGGCGTAGTCGGCCTCGGCGGCGGTTCGACCGTCGGGGTCGGCGGCCCAGGACTGCGCGAGAACGGCCAGAAGTGTGGCGCGCTGGTTGCCCGTGAGGAGTTCGGGCTTCGCCGCGACGGAGGAGAAGTCGTCGACCTGCTTCTCGTAGGCCAGCATCGCGCTGACGGTCGCCTTGCGGCTGGCCGGCTCGTCGCTGTTCTGCACGCTCACGCCCAGCGGGGCGGCGGTGAGCACCTCGGCCAGGCTGCGGGCCGTCGACCACGGCAGCGTGTCGAGTGCGTCGAGTGCGCTGTCGATCTGCGCGGCGGCGGCGGGTGCCGGTCGCCCGAGGTCGGCGACGAGCGCGGTGGGGGTGTCGCCGGTCTGGGCGTCGACCACGGCGAGGATGCCCGACAGCTCGGCGAGGGCGGCGTCACGAGCCGTGCCCGTTGTGGCCGTCGAGGCGTTCTGCAGGGCATCCGAGAGCCCCGCATCGACGATGACGGCGCGTTTGTCGCCGATGGTGGCGGGAGCACTCGGGGTCAGCCCGTCGACCGACGAGGGGAGGGCGACATTGGTGGAACTCAGGATGCTCGTGGGGCGCCCGCCCGCAGCGAAGAAGTCGAGGTCGTCTGTCGTCACGGTGCCGGCGGCGGGCCAGGCGAGGTCGGTGCGGGTGTAGTTCCAGGAGGTGAGCTCGGCGAAGGAGGGGAGCGTGCCGGGCGGGCTGGCCGGGATGGGGTCGGGGGTCGGGGCTGTCGTGGCGGCAGTCGTGGGGTCAGTCGTGCCGGAGGAGGGGGCGCCGGCCGCATCTGACGTCGTGCCGGCCGCACCGGCACCGCCCGCCGCGGCCCCGGCGCCGGCACCGGCCGACGATGTCTCCCGGCCGAACGGATCGGGACTCGGCGTCGACTGGAAGTTCGACGCCGACAGCGCGTAGTCGAACGACGTCGGTTCGAGCATCGCCGCCGCGCCGGCCTGCCGCTCGACGCTGATGTCGGCGTCGCCGTAGGCCAGCGGAAAGGTCGGGTTCGGCGCCGAGGCGAGGCGTGCGAGCCAGTCGAGCGCCGACTGCGGGGCCGCGGTGCCGAGCACGCGGATCGACACGATGACCATCGGGTCGATCGCGAGCGTCACCTGGCGGCCGATGACCGAGTCGAGTTTCAGCTCCAGCACTCCGCCGCTCGCTGTGTACGTCTCGAGCTCGGCGGGCGTGAGCAGCCCCCGGGATCCGGCCGGCACCGTGAGCGGCATGATGACCGCGACCGACGCCTCCCTGGTGGGAGCGTCGACCGACCAGACGATGGTGCTGCGGGAGTCGACGAGGGTGGTCGACGCGGTGTACCGGGCTTCGAGGCCGTAGGCGCCGAAGCCACTGAGCCCGAGCCCGGCGGCGGGCAGCGCTGCGCGGAAGGTGCCGGTGGTTCCGGGCGCGACGGCGGCCGTGGGGATGTCGACGGCGAGGGAATCCGCTGCGGGTGTGGCGCCCGTCGACGGGGTCAGCCAGGTGTCGAGAGCGGCCCGCGTACCGAGTTCGGCGCGGTCGAGCCAGGCGCGAACGGTTCCGGCCGGCAGGGCGGAGGCCGTGGTGTTGGTGACGCTGATCGTCATCGCGAGGTCTTGGCCGGGCTGCAGCACTCCGGCGGCGTCGGGTGCGAGGGCGACGGTCACGCCCCCGCCATCGGTGGGTGCGTCAGTCGGTGCCGCGGTGGATGTCGCTGGCGCCGTAGCGGGTGCGTCGGCCGGCGTGGGGGCGGGGGTGCTGTCGGCGCGTGCCGCATCGGTGCCGCCGAGCATCCCGATCAGCACGACACCGGCGACAGCCAGACCCGCCACGAGACGCCGGGGACCGCCCGCCGAGACCGACCGGAAGACGCGTCTCGGGCTGCGGCGGACGCCCGAATCTAACGCCGCATCCATGCCTGTGATTCTAGGGTCTCGGCCTGAGCAGACCGTGAAGGCCTCGCTGGGCGCCACCGTCGGCAAGTAGGGTAACGGGGTGCAACCCGTGTCTGACTCCCTCGCGTTCCTGGCCGAGCTGGCTTCGAAACCGCCCATCTCGGTGCTGGCGGAGGTGTTCAGGGCGGCCGGGCACGACCTCGCCCTCGTCGGCGGGCCGGTGCGCGACGCCTTTCTCGGCCGGGCGGTTCACGACCTCGACCTGACGACCGATGCGACGCCCGATGAGATCCTCCGCATCGTGAAACCGCTCGCCGACGCCCACTGGGACATCGGGCGGGCCTACGGCACGATCGGCGCCCGCATCGGCGGCGAGACCGTGGAGATCACGACGTACCGTTCAGACGTCTACGACCAGGTCACCCGTAAGCCGTCAGTCGAATTCGGCACCTCACTCGAGTCCGACCTGTTGCGCCGCGACTTCACGGTGAACGCCCTGGCGCTGCGTCTGCCCGACCGGGTGCTGGTCGACCCGTCGGGCGGGATGGATGATCTGCTGGCCGGCATCCTGCGCACCCCGTCGACGCCCGAGGTGTCGTTCGGCGACGACCCCCTGCGCATGCTTCGAGCCGTGCGGTTCACGGCCCAGCTCGGCTTCACGGTCGACGACGAGACGCGCTTCGCCCTCGACGAGATGGCGGGGCGCATCGAGATCATCTCGGCCGAACGGGTGAACGAAGAGCTGAGCAAGCTGCTGCTCTCCCCCGCGCCGCGCCGCGGAATCGAACTGCTCGTCGATTCGGGTCTCGCGGCGTATGTGCTGCCCGAGATCCCCGCGCTCAGCCTCGAGATGGACGAGCACCACCACCACAAAGACGTCTACCAGCACAGCCTGACCGTGCTCGACCAGGCGATCGACCTGGAGCGCTCGCGGGACTTCCCCGGCGCGCCCGATCTTGTGCTGCGGTTGGCGGCTCTGCTGCACGACATCGGCAAGCCGGCGACGCGCAAGCTCGAGCCGGGCGGCGTGGTGTCGTTCTACCACCACGATGTCGTGGGTTCGAAGCTCGCGAAGAAGCGCCTGCGTGCGCTGCGCTTCGACAACGACACGATCGCGGCGGTCTCCCGGCTGATCGAGCTGCACCTCCGGTTCTTCGGCTACACCGAGGGCGCGTGGACCGATTCCGCGGTTCGACGCTACGTGCGGGATGCCGGCCCCCTCCTTGAGCGTCTGCACATCCTGGTGCGGGCCGATGTCACCACCCGTAACGTTCGGAAGGCCGACCGCCTGTCATTCGCCTACGACGACCTCGAGGCGCGGATCGCCGCGCTCGCGGAGCAGGAGGAGCTCAATTCGACCCGGCCCGACCTCGACGGTGAGCAGATCATGCGGATTCTCGGCATCACGCCCGGGCGTGAGGTCGGCGAGGCCTACCGTTTTCTGCTCGAGCTGCGCCTCGAGGAGGGGCCGCTCGGCGAGGAGGAGGCGACCCGGCGCCTGCTCGCCTGGGCGGCGGCGCGGGCGTAACCGAGGAGTGGGCGGGCGTTGCGTCGCCCATGGGCCTGACGGCCCTGTGCTCCTCGCTTAGGCTCGGCGAGCTGGCGCGCCAGGCGGCCCGGGGCGCCGAGCGGGCGCGCCCGTGGCTCAGGTGTGCGCGGCGATGAACGCCTCGAGGGCGGCGCGCGCCTCGTCGTCGGGGAGCTGCGCCGACGGGCTCTTCATGAAGTAGGCCGACGCCGACTCGACAGGGCCGCCGAGCCCCGCGTCGCGCGCGATCGCTGCGGCCCGCAGCGCGTCGATGACGACACCCGCGCTGTTCGGCGAATCCCACACCTCGAGCTTGTACTCCAAGCTGATCGGCGCGTTGCCGAAGCCGTGGCCCTCGAGGCGCACGAACGCGAACTTGCGGTCGTCGAGCCACGGCACGTGGTCGCTCGGCCCGATGTGGATGTCGCGCTCGGGCAGCTCGATGTCGATGTTGCTCGTCACGGACTGCGTCTTCGAGATCTTCTTCGACTGCAGCCGCTTGCGCTCCAGCATGTTCTTGAAGTCCATGTTGCCGCCCACGTTCAGCTGGTACGTGTGGTCGAGCTGGATGCCGCGGCTCTCCATCAGGCGGGCGAGCACCCGGTGCGTGATGGTCGCTCCGACCTGGCTCTTGATGTCGTCGCCGACGATCGGAACACCGGCGTCGCGGAACTTCGCCGCCCACACCGGATCGCTCGCCACGAACACCGGCACCGCGTTGACGAAGGCCACACCCGCATCGATGGCGGCCTGCGCGTAGAACTTCACGGCCTCGTCCGACCCCACGGGCAGGTAGCAGACGAGCACGTCTGCGCCGCCCTCGCGGAGGGCAGCGACCACGTCGACGGCGGGCGCATCCGACTCCTCGACCAACTGGCGGTAGTACTCCCCCAGGCCGTCGAAGGTCGGGCCGCGCTGCACGGTGACGCCCGAAGCGGCCACGTCAGCGAACTTCAGCGTATTGTTCTCGCTCGCCCAGATGGCATCTGCCAGGTCGAGACCCACCTTGGCCGCATCGACGTCGAATGCGGCGACGAAGCTGATGTCACCGACGTGGTAGCGGCCGAACTGCACGTGCATCAGCCCCGGAACCGGCTCGTCGACGGGCGCGTCGCGGTAGAAGGTCACACCCTGCACCAGAGAGTTCGCACAGTTTCCGACGCCCGCGATTGCAACCTTGATACCCATGTGGCGTGTGCTTCCTTCGACTGTTGACTTCTGGCAAACAGTTTCCAGCTTAGTAGCGCGCTAGAGGCGGAGTGCCCGCCGGTAGGCCTCGACCGTGAGCTCGGCGGTCAGTCGCCAGGTGTGCAGCTCGGCATGCCGGGCGGCACTCGCCGACAGGCTCGCCAGCCCGGCCGGGTCGCTGAGGAGCGCATCGATGGCCCTGCCCCACACGGCCGGTTCCCGGCTCGGCAGCAGCATCCCGGTCGAGAGATGCGAGACCGAGCTGCCCGTTCCGGTCGAGTTCGACGCGATCACCGGTGTGCCCGACGCTGCCGCCTCGAGCGCGACGAGCCCGAATGTCTCCGAATGGGACGGAATGAGCAGCAGCGCAGACTCCCTGATCAGGGCGGCAGCGGCCTGCCGGGTCTGGGTTCCGACGAAGACGACGTCACCGCCCAGGCCGAGATCGTCGACGAGGGTGTGCAGCGATCGCTCGAACTTCTTCTCGCCCGGTGTCGGCGCGCCGGCGATGGTGAGCAGCGGTCGGCGTTCCGCCGGAATGGTGGCGAGGGCCCTGATCGCCAGATCCTGCCCCTTCAGCGGCTGGATGCGACCGAGGGTCAGGATGCCGGGTCTCGCTGTTCTCGCCGCCCGCCCGCCCAGCGGCTGCGCATCCGGAGCCGAACCGCCCGGAGCCGAACCGCCCGGAATCGAACCGCCTGCAGCCCCGAAACCCTGCGCCGGGTGGAACAGCGACCGGTCGACACCCGGCGGGATCACCAGCACGCGGTCGGGGTCGGCGCCGTACGACTCGACGACCGCGGTCTTCTCCTCCACAGTGGAGCTGATCGTGAAAGCCGACTCCTGCACCAGCCGCTGCTCGCCCCACAGCCGTTCGACGGGCTCGGGCCGGTCGCCGGGCGCGAGGTGCGCGTTCTTCAGGGCCGCAACGGTGTGCAGGCTCTGGATGTGCGGAACGCCCTGTTGCTCGGCGACCGCCAGCGCGGCAGCGCCAGAGAGCCAGTAGTGGGAGTGCAGGATGTCGAAGCGCGGCAGCTCCCGCAGGGCATCCCGAAAGGCATACATGTGGCGGGCGAGGTCGGCTTTCGGCACCGGCTCGCGGGGCCCGGCCTGCAGGAAGCGCACCGGCACGCCGGCCTCGGTGTACCCGGTCTGCGGATGCTCGGGGCTGGCCGCCCGGGTGATGAGCTCGGGTTCGTAACCGAGGGCTGCGAGCTGCTCGGCGAGGGCGACCACGTAGACGTTCAGTCCGCCGGCATCGGCCGACCCCGGAGTCTCGAGGGGGGAGGTGTGCAGCGACACCAGACCGACGCGCTTCAGCTCCACGTCGGCAACTCTATCTGCGCTCCCGAGCTTCCACCCCCACCGGCGGCACCGTTCTGGTAGGCTCTACAGGTTGTCTACACCCAGTGGGGTTCTCTCACGCGGGTCATGACTGCTGCACACACCCTCCTGTCACAGATCGTCTGTGGCCGACAAGACCAAAGGAGGTGGGTTAGTGACGCACAAATACGAACTCATGGTCATCCTCGATCCAGAAATCGATGAGCGCACCGTGGCTCCGAGCCTCGACAAGTTCCTCAACGTCATCCGCAAAGATGGTGGCACCGTCGACAACGTCGACATCTGGGGTCGTCGTCGCCTGGCGTACGAGATCAACAAGAAGACCGAGGGCATCTACGCCGTCGTGAAGCTGACTGCAACGGCAGACTCCACCAAGGAGCTCGACCGCCAGCTGAAGCTCTCCGAAGCCGTCATGCGCACCAAGGTGCTGCGTGCCGAAGAGGCCATGGCGCAGGTCGCCGAAGCCGCGAAGCTCGCTGAGGCCAAGGCCGCCCGCGCTGCTGCCAACCCGAAGTCGTCGGCTTCGTCGTCGGCTCCGTCGGCACCCGCGTCGTCGTCGGCTCCCGCCGCGCGCGCTGCTGCTGCCGTCAAGGCTGCTCCGTCGAAGCCTGCTGCTGCCCCGGCGGCCGCTGCATCCGCTGAGTAGTCGACCATGGCTGGCGAAACCGTAATCACTGTGGTCGGTAACCTCACCGGCGATCCCGAGCTGCGTTACACGCAGAACGGGCTGGCGGTTGCCAACTTCACCATCGCATCCACGCCGCGCACCTTCGACCGTGCGTCGAACGACTGGAAAGATGGCGAAGCACTGTTCCTTCGTGCAAGTGTCTGGCGTGAATTCGCCGAGCACGTGGCCGGTTCTCTGACGAAGGGCTCCCGTGTCGTTGCGACCGGTCGCCTGCGGCAGCGTTCCTACGAGACGAAAGAGGGCGAGAAGCGCACCTCGATCGAGCTCGAGGTCGACGAGATCGGTCCCAGCCTGCGCTACGCAACGGCCCAGGTCACCCGCGCCTCCTCCTCCGGCGGTGCCGGTGGTGGCGGCGGTCGAGGCCAGGTCGCCAGCAGTGGCGGCGACGAGCCGTGGGCAGCATCCGCTCCCGCTTCGGCGAACTCCGGTGGCGGCGCTGATGTCTGGAACACTCCGGGCAGCTACAGCGACGAAACCCCCTTCTAAACTTCACCTTTCAGAAAGCAGACAACCATGGCTGGAAAGAGCAGCGGCGACCGCCGCAAGCCGATCCGCAAGGGGAAAGACGGCAAGAATGCCGCCCCCGCGAAGTCGATCCGCGTCGGCGTCATCGACTACAAAGACGTCAACACCCTCCGCAAGTTCATCTCCGAGCGCGGAAAGATCCGTGCTCGTCGCATCACCGGCGTTTCTGTGCAGGAGCAGCGCCTCATCGCCCGTGCAGTCAAGAACGCCCGCGAGATGGCCCTGCTGCCGTACGCCGGCTCGGGCAGGTAGGAACTCACACAATGTCGAAACTCATTCTCACCCACGAGGTCTCCGGCCTCGGTTCAGCAGGTGACGTCGTCGAGGTCAAGAACGGCTTCGCCCGCAACTACCTCATCCCCCAGGGCTTCGCGGTGACGTGGAGCCGCGGTGGCGAGAAGCAGATCGAATCGATCAAGGCTGCTCGTTCCGCGCGTGAGCTCAAGACCATCGAAGAGGCCCAGCACCTCAAGCAGGTTCTCGAGAACAACGTCGTCAAGCTCGCCGTCAAGGCCGGCAAGGAGGGTCGTCTGTTCGGCTCCGTCAAGACGAGCGCGATCGCTGACGCCGTTGCTGCAGCGGGCTACGGATCGATCGATCGCCGCAAGGTGGAGATCACCACGCCGATCAAGTCCACGGGCACTCACGAGGCTTCCATCCGCCTCCGTGACGACCTCAGCGCGACCATCACCATCCAGGTCGTCGCCGCAAAATAGCTGTGACCCGAAGGAGGGGGGCGCTTTCGAGCGCCTCCCTCCTTCGTCGTTTTTGTCAAGTGTTTTGTACACAGGGCGTGTCGGATGTTCAAGGTTCAACCGTGCATTCAGACATCCATTCGTCCACAGGGTGTGGATTCGCCAAAGGGCTGGTCAGACGGCTATTCAGTGCTAAAAGAATTCTGCTGTCCACAGCTGATTCCACACCTTGTACACAAGACGCGCCGTGTTTCACGTGATTAGTGCACAGAGTTATGCACAGCTCGATTTGTGGCGGGTCTGGCTGGCTTCCTAGTCTTAGCCAGCATCATCCGCGTGTCACATTCCACGGGTGTCAGACGGTGGCGGTAAGCCTGAAGCCACAAGGAGAGGAGTTCGGGTGTCGATCGCTCATCTCGGTCTGACCGGCGAAACGCGCAGCATCGGGGAGACCCGGGGGCACGAGCGCACGCCACCGCACGACCTGCTCGCCGAGCAGAGCGCCCTGGGCGGAATGCTGCTCAGCAAAGACGCCGTGGCCGACGTCGTCGAGGTCGTCCGAGGCGCCGACTTCTACATTCCGAAGCACGAGTTCGTCTTCGACGCGATCCTGAACCTGTACTCGCACGGCGAGCCCACCGACGTCATCGCGGTCACCGACGAGCTCACCAAGTCGGGCGACCTGACCCGCGCCGGCGGTGCCGAGTACCTGCACACGCTCACGAGCCTCGTGCCGACCGCAGCCAACGCCGGCTACTACGCCTCCATCGTCGCCGAGAAGGCCATTCTCCGTCGCCTCGTCGAGGCGGGCACGCGCATCGTGCAGATGGGGTACGCCAGCGAGGGCGAGGTGATGGACCTGGTGAACAACGCCCAGGCCGAGATCTACGCCGTGAACGGCAACACCGAGACCGAAGATTATGTGCCCCTCACCACCGCGGTGACCGCGGCCATCGATGAGATCGAGGCGGCCAAGGGGCGAGAAGGCCAGATGACCGGCGTGCCCACGGGCTTCGCCGAGCTCGACATGCTGACGAACGGGCTGCACCCGGGCCAGCTGATCATCGTCGCCGCCCGTCCTGCGCTCGGAAAGTCGACGCTCGCGCTCGACTTCGCGCGCGCTGCGTCGATCAAGCACGACATGCCGTCGATCTTCTTCTCGCTCGAGATGGGGCGCAGCGAGATCGCGATGCGCCTGCTCTCGGCCGAGTCATCCATCCCCCTGCAGAGCATGCGCAAGGGAACCGTCGAGAGCCAGGACTGGACGAAGATCGCGGCGACCCGTGGCCGCATCAACGACGCGCCGCTCTACATCGACGACAGCCCGAACATGACGCTCGTCGAGATCCGCGCGAAATGCCGGCGGCTGAAGCAGCGGGTGGGGCTGAAGATGGTCGTCATCGACTACCTGCAGCTGATGACCTCCGGCAAGCGCGTCGAGTCGCGCCAGCAGGAGGTGAGCGAGTTCTCCCGTGCGCTGAAGCTCATGGCGAAGGAGCTGCAGGTTCCGGTCATCGCGCTCTCGCAGCTGAACCGTGGCCCCGAACAGCGCGCCGACAAGAAGCCGGCGCTCTCCGACCTCCGCGAGTCGGGTTCGCTCGAGCAGGATGCAGACATGGTCATCCTGCTGCACCGCGAATCGGCCTACGAGAAGGACAACCCCCGCGCCGGCGAAGCCGACCTCATCGTCGCCAAGCACCGCAACGGGCCGACGGCGACCGTGACCGTCGGGTTCCACGGGCACTTCTCGCGCTTCGCGGACATGCCGCACGCGTAGTCGTCGCGAGCATGCGGGTGGGGCGCCTCCGGCCGCCGGGGGTGCTTTCGGGCTCGTGCCTGCCTGTGCCTTGGCTGCTTTCGGCCGGGGCGCCTCTCAGGCGTGGCGCAATACAATGGATGGTCAGCACGTACGAGAAGAGGCCAGTCACGTGAGCAGCCAGGCAGTCCGCCGATCGCCCTATTGGGGTGTACCGGTCGCCCGGGCTGTGCCGGCGCTGGTGGTGGGCCTGTTCCTCGCTTTCAGCCTCAACCACTCGTCTCAGGTGGGGCTGTTCGTCTTCGGCATGTACGCCATCGTGTCGGGGCTCCTGGTGGCTCTGCTCTCGCCGCGCTTCGTCGCCGTGCGGCTCACCCGCCGCCTGTTCGTGGCGCAGGGTGTCATCGGTGTGCTGGTCGGCGCACTCGCGCTGGTCTTCAACGAGGGCGGCGTTCCGTACTTCCTCTACCTCGTGACCCTGTTCGGGGCGCTGACGGGGGCGCTGGAGATCTACGCGGGGCTTCGCAGCCGGATGCCGCGGGAGTCCGGCGGTGCGCGCGACGGTGCTGCCCGGGGCGGCGACTCTCGGGCCGACGACGCTGCTGCCGCGAAGGACTGGCTGGCCGTCGGAGGCTTCACGGCGGTTCTCGCTCTCGTCTTCCTGATCATCCCGCTCGACATCGTCACCGCCGTCGGCCTCTTCGGGGGCTACGCCGTCATCCTCGCCATCTTCCTCGTGATCGGCGGTCTCTCCCTGCGCTGGGGCCCCCACGTCGAGCACGCCGCACCGCTGAGCCAAGAAACGACCTCGTGACCTCCCAAGAACCCACCAAGCCCACCCGCCGCGAGATTCTGAAGCCCGTCGAGCTGGTGGTGATCTCGGCGATTCTCGCCGTCTTCGTGGGGCTCACCGTGCTGCTCTCGACACGCCAGCCGCTGCTCGCCGTGATCTTCTTCGGCATCGCGTTCATCGTGTCGCTGGTGGTCATCGCGATGTTCACGCTCACGTTCAAGCCGAACGCGGCGGAGCAGCAGGAGATGCGCGGCGAGGGCGGCGGCTCCGGCTCCGTCGACGGCGGCGCGGGCGGCACCGGTGGCACTGGCGGCGTCTCGGGCCCTTACCTCGGCCCCGGCCCGAAGGGCCACTGACTCGCCCTGGCCAGCATCCCCGAAGCTCGTCGTCGGCCAGGACACGCTCCCGCGCGACGCTGCCGGGCAGCGGGCTGGCGGGTCGGGTCAGGCCCCGGGCAGCGGGTTGGCGGGACGGGTCAGGCCGAGAGGTGGTCGACGAGAGCGCTCGCCAGGCCGGTGTAGGTGGCGGGCGTGAGCGCGAGGAGTCGCGCCTTCGCCTCGTCGCCGATGTCGAGGGCCGAGACGAACGCGACGAGTTCGGCCTGGCCGATCTTCTTCCCGCGGGTCAGCTCCTTCAGCAGCGCGTACGGGTCACTGATCGAGCTGCGCCCGGCCGTGATCTCCGCGCGCACGACGGTCTGGATCGCCTCGCCGAGCACCTCCCAGTTGTCGTCGAGGTCGGCTGCCAGCACCTCCTCGTTCAGCGAGATCTGGCCCAGGCCGCCGAGGATGTTGTCGAGCGCCAGCAGCGAGTGACCGAGGGCGACGCCGATGTTGCGCTGCGTGCTCGAGTCGGTGAGGTCGCGCTGCAGGCGTGACGTGACGAGGGTCTGGCTGAGCGAATCGAGCAACGCGCTCGACAGCTCGAGGTTGGCCTCCGCGTTCTCGAAGCGGATCGGGTTGATCTTGTGCGGCATGGTCGACGACCCGGTGGCACCGGCCACGGGGATCTGCGTGAAGTAGCCGAGCGAGATGTACGTCCACACGTCGGTGCACAGGTTGTGCAGCACGCGGTTGGCGTGCGCCACGCGCTGGTAGAGCTCGGCCTGCCAGTCGTGCGACTCGATCTGGGTGGTGAGCGGGTTCCAGGTGAGGCCGAGCGAGGTCACGAACTCCTCCGAGACCCACGGCCAGTCGATGCCCGCATCGGCGGCGAGGTGGGCGGCGAAGGTTCCGGTCGCGCCGCTGAACTTCGCGAGGTATTCGGTCTGTTCGAGCTGACGGATGATGCGTTCCAGCCGGTAGACGAAGACAGCCAGCTCTTTGCCCATCGTGGTGGGTGTGGCGGGCTGGCCGTGGGTGCGGGCGAGCATCGGAGCATCGCGGTAGTCGAGTGCCCGGCGCCGGAGTTCTGCAACGACCGCGCGGAGGGCGGGCATCCACACCTCTGAGACGGCCTGCCGGATCGTGAGCGCGTACGCGAGATTGTTGATGTCTTCGCTGGTGCAGGCGAAGTGGGTGAGTTCAGCGACCTCGGCGAGCCCGAGCTGCTCGAGGCGGTTGCGCACGAGGTACTCGACGGCCTTCACGTCATGGCGCGTCACGGCTTCGAGGCCGGCGAGCTCGTCGATCTCTGCCTGGCCGAAGTCGGTGACGAGGCTTCGGAGGCTGCGCACCTGGTCTTCGGTGGGGCGGGGTGCGCCGAAGAACCCGTGGTCGGTGAGGAAGAGCAGCCACTCGACTTCGACCTCGACGCGCGCGCGGTTCAGACCGGCTTCGGAGAGGTATTCGCCGAGGCCCGAGACGGCCTTCTGGTACCGGCCGTCGAGCGGGCTGAGGGGCTGGGTGGGCAGGGTCATGACGGTGCTCCGGAGCTGGTGGGTGCCGCGGCATCGCGCAGCGCGGCGGCTGCTGCGTCTGCGGTGACGGCGGGGGTGGTCGGGGGTGTGTGCCTCAGCGCAGGTTCGAGCTGGGCGAAGAGTGCGCGGCACGAGCGCTCGATCGTCTCGAGAACCTGGTCGAAGAGCGCGGGGGTCGAGTAGTAGGGATCGGGTACATCGACCTGAGCACCCGACTCGGGGTCGAAGCTCGAGAGCAGCCGAACCTTCGAACGGTCGGCGTCGTTGGCCGCCCAGTCTTTGACCACGCGCTCGTGGCTGCGGTCGAGCACGACGACGAGGTCGAGGTCGGCGAACCAGTCGGGATCGAACTGGCGCGCGCGGTGTGGATGCCCGTCGTAGCCGTGCTTCTCCAGCGACGTGAGGGTGCGGGGGTCGGCCTGTTCACCGACGTGCCAGTCGCCGGTGCCAGCAGATGACACGGCGATGCGATCATCCAACCCGCCCTTTCGAACGAGCTCACGCAGCACGACCTCTGCCATCGGGGAGCGGCAGATGTTGCCGGTGCAGACCATGCAGACGCGGAAGACGCCGTCGGTCAGCGGGGCGCGGTCGGCAGGCATGACTCCATTGTCTCAGGGCGGGTGCCCGAGACTGCTACCGGCGGCCCTCGAGGCGGCCGACGCGGAAGATCGCCTTCAGAATGGCGCCGATGATCGCGCTGAGCACGGCCAGCACCAGCGCCCCGAGCACGGCCCACCAGAAGCCGTCGACGGTGAGACCGAAGCCGAAGAGGCTCGTGATCCAGCCGGCGAGCAGCAGCAGCACGGCGTTCACGATGAGCGAGATCAGGCCGAGGGTCAGGATGTAGAGCGGGAAGGCGACCACCCGGATGGCGGTGCCGATGACGCCGTTCACGATGCCGAACACGAGGGCGACGAAGAGGTACGAGACGATCGCGGCGGCGACGCCACTGTCGTAGGCGACGAGATTCACGCCCTGAACGACCTGAACGGTGGCCCAGAGGGCGATGGCGTTCGCGACGAGAGAGACGAGGAATCTGCGCATGCCCTTACTATCCCAGTTCTGGGGCGGGCGGGGAAGCCAGGAAGTCGTAGGCCCGTTGGCGGCCCGGCACGCTGCGGAGGCTCTCGCCGAGTGCGCGGGCTCGGGCGGCGAACCCGGCGTCGTCGTCGAGCAGGGGGATGATCGCCGCACGCAGCTCGTCGACGCTGGCGCTGTTCGGGTCGAGGGCGAGGCCGATGCCGGCGTCGACGACGCCTGCGGCCCCGGCGAACTGGTCGGTGGAGAACGGGAGCACCAGCTGCGGAACGCCCGCGGTGGTGGCCTCCGTCACGCTGTTGTTGCCACCGTGCGTGACGACGAGCGAGGCCCGGGCGAGCAGGGTGACCTGCGGGAGGAAGCCCCTGACCAGCCAGTTCTTCGGCACGTCTTCGAACAGGCGGGGGTCGGAGGAGCCGGAGGCGAGGGCGACCCTCACGTCGAGGGGGCGGAGGGCGTCGACGACTCGTGCCAGCACGTCTGCCCGTACCGAGAGGAAGCTGCCGAAGCTCACGTAGACGACGGGTGTGGTGCTCGCGTCGAGCCAGGCCTCGACCTGCTCGTCGCGGGGTTCGGTGCGCACCGCCGAGCCGAGAAAGACGTGTGGTGGGAGCAGAGCGGTGCGGGTCGCAGGGTGCAGGGCCTCGGGGTAGTTCAGCAGCAGTAGGTCGCCGTGCTCGGCGAAGGCATCGCGCGAGGGCGGAGCGGCCGGGTTGAGGATCGCGAGTGCGGCGTTCCATTCGGCAGTGAATTCAGCGCTGATGCGTTCGTTCAGTTCCCTGAGCTGCGCGAGGGCGTGCGGTGTGGGCGAGAAGGCCGCCGGCCAGAACGGTGGATGCCCGTACACCTCGTCTCCGAGGGGAAGCGCGCTCGGGTGGCCGAGCACGACGTCGCCGTACGAGATGCCTGCGGCGTCGAGGCCGAGACGGGCGCCGAAAGCAAGGTGGTCGACGATGATGCGGTCGGGGTTCGTCTTCTCCACCACAGCCTGAACTTCGCGCGCTTTCTCCACCGGATCGAAGAGGAGGTCGTTGCTGCGGCCCTCGGCTTGGAATCGTAGGGTCTCGACCATTCCGATGCGGGTGGCGGCGAAGAACCCCCTCAGGGCGTCGTCTTCCCCCGTCGGCTGGTCTTCGGCACGAATGACGCCGGGGTTGGAGCCCCGGCCCAACTGGAGGTTGACCCGTGAGAACCCGAACGATTCGACGATGGCCGCGGTCGCCGGTCCGGTGGCCACGACCACCTCCTCGCCGCGATCCTGCCAGGCGGTGGCGAGGGTCGCGAGCGGCAGGAGGTGTGAGGCGTAGTCGGGGCTGATGACGAGCAGGGTCACGGCGCGTACTCGATGTGCGGGGCTGAGCCGGTGGTGCCTGCGGTGCCGGTGGCACCTGCGGTGCCTGTGGCGCCCGTGGTGAAGGGCGTGCTGGCGGCGGGCTTGCCGGCGGCGGCGGGCGTATGAATGCCTGCGGCGGTGGCGTCGGCAGCAGCGTCTGCGACTCTGCGGTAGACGGCGGTGAGGGCGTGCGCCATGGCGTCGATCGTGAACTCGTCGCGGATCAGCCCCTGGGCCCGGGCTATGCGGGCGTCGTCGTCGGCGGTCGGTGCGGCGGCGAGTTCGACGGCCGAGCGGAGTCCGGTGCGGATGCCCGCGGTCGCGCGGGTGTCGACGAGGAAGCCGGTGATTCCGTCGGCGACGTAGGTCGCCGGTCCGCCGCCGTTCGGCGCGATGACGACGAGACCCGCCGCCATCGCCTCGAGCAGGGCGATGCCGAACTCCTCCTTGAGGCTGCCGCAGACGTAGATTCCGTGGGGAGCGATGAGGCCGGGGCTTCCGAAGCGCACCGCGCCGAGCCAGCGTGCGACGATGTCGTTCGGGCGGTGGCCGGCGAGAATGAGGCCGTCACGGGCCTCGGGGTACTCGGCGAGGGTCGCGGCGATGCGGTCGAGCTGGCCCTGCTCGTCCGCTGAGGGGTGGCAAAGGTCGCCGCCGACGAGGATCAGGTTGTTCGATGCGCGGAGAACTGGGTCTGAGGCCCAGGCCTCGACGATCGTCGCCATGCCCTTCACGTGGTGCAGGCGGCCGACGCTGATGGCGAGCGGGAGCCCGTGGCGATGGCTCGGCAGGGCGCGCACCAGGTCGTCGAGTTCGTCGAACGCAGTCACGGTGGCGGCGGGCTTCGTCGAGCCGGGCTCCGCGTGCGGCGCGGCCAGGCGAGCCTGCGCCTCGCCCAGGGCCACCTCGATGACCGAGACGTCGATGCCCTCCGGCACCACCGTGTACCGGGCCGGATCGCTGTCGATGTCGATTCCGAGCAGCTCGCGCAGGTCGTTCCGGAGGTCGGGCCGGGGGAAGAGCACCGTGTGCGCCGACTGCTCCGACAGGCGCTGCACGAGACGCGTGCGGAACCAGTAGTGCTCGTGCTCGTCGACGAGGCCGAACGAGCTTCGCGTCAGCGTGCCGGCCATGTCGAGCGCATGGATGACCCCGTGCGGGTCGGGCGCGAGGGTGAAGACGACGGGGATGCCCAGCCGGGCCGCCACCGTGGCCGCCGCCATGCTGCCGACCTCCGCCATGCGGAGGTGCAGAACATCCACAGGCCCGAGCGCGAGCAGGGCGCGGCGGATGCCCCGCTCCGCGGCGACACGGGTGGGCCAGGCGCTCGCCGTCGAGGCGGGTTCGGCGAGCAGGGGAACGGGGGCGAGGATGTGCTGCTGCCGAGCATCCGGAGCCGAACCCTCGTGGCCCTGCTCCAGCCCGAGCCCCAGCCACGAGTGCTCACCCGGCAGGGCGGCCAGCGACGCAGCGGCCGACCCGCGGGAGAGAGTGATCACCCGGTCGATGCCGTCTTCGGCCAGCAACGCATCGCCGAGGCGTACGAGCAGGGTCGCGATGCCCCCGTTGTCACCCGCGCCCGCTTTGGTCAGGCCGCGGTCGATGTCGGCGTGCAGAAAGAGTTGCGCGACGGTGAGCCCGGCTCGGGGCGCACGGCGGTTCGACGGCCAGAGGTGCGGCGGCGGGTCGAGCACGAGCCCGATGTCGAAGGCGGCGAGGCGGGCGACATCTCCCAGTTCACCGGGGAGTTCGGCGTATTCCTGTACGACGGCAGAGGCACGCGGGTCTGCCGAGCGGTCGCCGAGCGCGGCCATGGCGGCCACGCGCACGACGGAGGCCTCAGCGGGGTCGGCGGCGAGCTGGCAGAGGGCGCGACCGGCGACGCGGCCCTGCACGAGTCCGAGGGTCTCTGCGAGGCGGGCGCGGGCGGCGTCGTCGGTCGACCCGGCGAGGGCGCCCTCCAGAGCGAGCGCGACATGGTCGGGAGTGGCCTGCGCCCACTGCTGCAGGGTGCGCTGGGCCAGGGCACCGGTGAAACCGCCCGAGATGACACCCGCAACGAGGCGGCTGATGGCATCCAGTCGGGGCAGACGGGTCCAGAAGGCCCAGGTCGCGTGCTCCCGCAGGTACGGGCGTTCGGAGGAGAGCAGGTCGGAGAGCACCGTTTCGGCGCTGTCGTCGTAGATGCGTGCGAGGGCATGCACCGCGACGATCGCTGTGAGGGAGTCGGTCTCGTCATCGACCAGCTGCTTCAGTGCCGCGACGGATTCGTCACCGAACCGGTCGACCGAATCGGCGAGCAGTTCGGCCGATCGCAGTACATCGAGGAGGAAGGGCGTCTGGTGCAGCTGAGCGAGTGTCTGGTCGAGATTCATGGTGCCTCTGATCGTGCGGACCGGTCCGGCGGCGCTGGGCGCGGGGCACGGGGCTCAGGCGCTCTGCGAGACGCGCCTGGAGAAGGGGGATAGATGAGTGCGGGTTCGGTGTGCCCGCGCTCGCTCCAGTGAAGCGTGTTCAGCGCGCCTCGGCAACTTCCTGTCGACGAACACCCAGCAAACATGCGGGAACGCGGTCAGATCGGGTGAGGAGGGGGCCCTTTCGGGCCGGGGCAATAAACTGGCGCAATGGATGTTCCCGAAGCTCCCCCGGTGAAGCTGCGCCCGGAAATCGTGGCCATGCCCGCCTACCGGCAGGGCAGGTCGGTCGAGGGCGGGTTCAAGCTCTCCTCGAACGAGAACCCGTTCCCCCCGCTGCCCGGTGTGCTGAAGGCCACCCAGCGTGCGACAGAGGTTCTGCACCGCTACCCCAACGGGCACGCCCCCGAGTTGTCGCAGCGACTCGCTGAGCGATACGGACTGCTGCCCGAGCAGGTCATCATCGGCGCCGGCTCGGTCTCGCTGCTCGCGCAGCTCGTCACGGCGGCAGCGAGCACCGGCGACGAGGTGCTCTACTCCTGGCGCTCGTTCGAGGCCTATCCCCTGCTGCCCGTGCTGAGCGGCGCGTCGAGCGTCCGCGTTCCGAACCGCGCCGACCACGGTCACGATCTGCCCGCGATGGCCCGCGCCATCACCGACCGCACGCGCGTCGTCATCGTGTGCACCCCGAACAACCCCACGAGCACGATCGTGACCGAGAGCGAGTTCGCCGCGTTCATGGCGATGGTCCCGGATGATCTGCTGGTCATTCTCGATGAGGCATATGCCGAGTTCGTGACCGACCCCGAAGCGGTGCACGGTGTGCCGCTGCTCTCCCGCTACCCGAATCTCGTCGTGCTGCGCACGTTCTCGAAGGCCTACGGGCTCGCCGGCCTTCGCATCGGTTACGGCTTCGGCCCCGCAGCGGTGCTCGACGCAGCGCGGAGCGCCAGCATCCCGCTCGCCGTAACGCACCACGCGCAGCTCGCCGCCATGGCCTCCCTCGACCATGAAGACGAGCTTCTCGAGCGCGTCGCCCACATCGCTCGCCTGCGTGCGACGATCTGGGCCGGCCTCACCGAGCAGGGCTGGTCGGTGCCTGATCCGCAGGGCAACTTCGTCTGGCTCAGCACGGGCGAGCACACCGAGGCCGCAGCCGAGATTCTCCTCCGCAACGGGATCATGGCCCGACCGTTCCCGCCCGAGGGCATTCGAATCTCGATCGGCGAGACGGAATCTGTGGAGAAACTCTTGGCTTCTACGCAAGACATTGTCGAATCCCTCCTAAACGTGCCCTCCTCCCAGCCGATACTGTGAAGCTGGCCCAACACAGAATCATGAGGTAGCCAGGTGGCAGATGTCTCGCCGACCGTTCAGTTCCTCTCCATCGACGGTACGTTCGCACCGAACGAGGCCGCGGAGGAGTACCTTCCCTTTCTCGACGGTCTGAGCGACGAAGACCACCGGCAGTTCTACCGCGACATGGCGATCACCCGCCGGTTCGACGAGGAGTGCACCAACCTGCAGCGCCAGGGCCAGATGGGGCTGTGGCCGCCGAGCCACGGCCAGGAGGCTGCGCAGGTCGGTTCGGCCAGGGCGTCGCGGCCCCAGGATGTGATCTTTCCGAGCTACCGGGAGCACGCCGTGGCCCTGGTGCGCGGCATCGATGTCGTCGACATCGTCAAGGTCATGCGCGGCGTCAGCATGGGCGGCTGGGATCCGACCGACCCGGCGAATGGCAACTTCCGCAACTACTGCCTCGTGATCGGGTCGCACGCCCTGCACGCGACGGGGTACGCGATGGGCGTGCAGTTCGACGGTCTCGTCGCCACCGGCAATGTCGAGAGAGATATAGCCGTGATGGCATATTTCGGTGACGGTGCCACCAGCCAGGGTGACGTGAGCGAGGCCTTCGTCTTCTCGGCGAGCAACCAGACCCCGCAGGTCTTCTTTCTGCAGAACAACCACTGGGCGATCTCGGTTCCGGTCACGACGCAGTCGCGAACGCCCCTCTACCTGCGGCCGCGGGGCTTCGGCATTCCGACGGTGCAGATCGACGGCAACGACGTTCTGGCCAGCTACGCGACGACGCGCAAGCATCTGGATGACGCCCGTTCCGGGCGCGGCCCGGCCTTGATCGAGGCGCTCACGTATCGCATCGGTGCTCACACGACGTCGGATGACCCCACCCGGTACCAGACCCCCGAGCAGCTCGCCCACTGGGTGGCGAGAGACCCGATCATCCGGTTCGCCGCCTATCTCCGCGGCCTCGGTGCGAGCGACGCGTTCTTCGACGAGGTGCAGCAGGAGGCAGACGACGTCTCGGCCGATGTGCGCCACCGCACCCTCGAACTCGGGCCGCCGGCCCTCTCGGCGATCTTCGAGAACGTGTACTCCGAGCCCCACCCGGTGATGGCGGAGCAGCAGGCCTGGCTGGATGCCTACGAGGCGTCGCTGAAGGAAGGTGCCTGATGGCCGCCGTGACCGAAGAGATCCCCCTCGCCAAGGCGCTGAACGCCGGCCTCCGCGCCGCGCTCGCGGCAGACGAGAAAGTGCTGCTGATGGGAGAGGACATCGGCAAGCTCGGTGGCGTCTTCCGGGTGACGGAGGGGCTGCAGGAGGAGTTCGGCACCCGCCGCGTCATCGACACGCCCCTGGCGGAGTCGGGAATCGTCGGAACGGCGATCGGACTGGCCATGCGGGGCTACCGGCCCGTCTGCGAGATCCAGTTCGACGGCTTCATCTTCCCGGCGTTCGACCAGATCACGACGCAGCTGGCGAAGCTGACGAGTCGAACGGCCGGAGCGGTGCAGATGCCCGTGGTCATCCGCGTGCCCTACGGTGGGCACATCGGCGCCGTCGAGCATCACCAGGAGAGCCCCGAGGCCTACTTCGCCCACACCGCGGGCCTGCGCGTCGTCAGCCCGAGCACCCCGAATGACGGGTACTGGATGATCCAGGAGGCCATCGCCTCGAACGACCCCGTGCTGTTCTTCGAGCCGAAGAGCCGGTACTGGCCGAAGGGGCCCGTCGACTTCTCCCGGAGTGCGGCCGAGCTGCACTCGACCCGGGTCGTCCGAACCGGAACCGACGTCACGATCGTCGGGCACGGCGCAATGGTCGCCACGCTGCTCGCGGCGGCCCAGGTCGCGGCGGAGGAGGGTGTGAGCATCGAGGTGCTCGACCTGCGCTCGCTGAGCCCCGTCGACTACGCGCCGATTCTGGCCTCCGTCGAGAAGACCGGTCGCCTCGTGGTCTGCCAGGAGGCGACCGGTTTCGCGAGCGTCGGTTCGGAGATCGCGGCGACCGTCGCCGAGCGGGCCTTCTACTCCCTCGAATCCCCCGTTCTGCGGGTGTCGGGCTTCGACACCCCCTACCCTCCGTCGAAGATCGAGTCGTTCTACCTTCCCGACGCCGACCGCGTTCTCGAGGCCGTCGACCGGGCGCTCGCCTACTGACCCGCCCGATCGCCCCTTTTCTCGACCCTCGCTGACCCTCAGGAGTTCACATGACCGATTCGCTGTTCAGGCTGCCCGATGTGGGCGAGGGACTGACCGAGGCCGAGATCGTGACGTGGCACGTCGCCGCGGGCGACACCATCGCCATCAACCAGGTGATCGTCGAGATCGAGACGGCGAAGTCGCTCGTCGAGCTGCCGTCGCCCTTCGAGGGCGTCGTCGGCGAGCTGATGGTGGGCGAAGGAACGACTGTCGAGGTGGGTACGCCGATCATCCGGGTGACGGGGTCTCGCGCTGACGCCTCCGCGGCGCCCGAGCAGGTCGTGGCCGAGGTGGAGCCGGTCGCGACGTCGGAGCCGTCGGTATCGGCTGCGGCTGGCGCCCCGGTGTCGGCTGCGGTGAGCGCGCCGGCACCGGCACCGGCTCCGGCTCCTGCACCGGCTCCGGCCGACGAGGCGACCGGGGCCGTGCTCGTCGGCTACGGCACGAAGGGCCACGTCTCGAGTCGTCGTCGCCCGCGGGCCGCCGGTGCACCGGTGATCCCGGGAGTGTCGCCGGCCGCGGCAGCCGTCGTTCCCGCACCCGCGCAGGCCCCGGCGCGCACGGCTGCACCCGCCGTCGCCTCCGGGCCGGCGTCGGCGGTCGTCGGCGGGGCGGGGGATGCCGCGGCAGCAGGCACTCGCCCGATCGGCCACTCCTCCCCCGCCGTCACCGGGCTGCCGGTGATCGCGAAGCCGCCGATCCGCAAGCTCGCGAAGGATCTGGACGTGAACCTCAACGAGGTCACTCCGACCGGCCTGATCGGTGACATCACCCGCGACGACGTGATCCGTCACGCGTCGCAGGCGAAGGTCTTCCACAACATCGAGACGCCGCAGTGGGCCGATGAGCGTGAGGAACGCATCCCGGTGAAGGGCGTGCGCAAGCAGATCGCGAAGGCGATGGTGTCGAGCGCGTTCACCGCTCCCCATGTCGGCCTGTTCGTCGATGTGGATGCCTCCCGCACGATGGAGTACGTCAAACGGTTGCGCACCTCGGCGGACTTCGCGGGCGTGAAGGTCTCTCCCCTGCTCATTCTCGCGAAGGCGATCATCTGGGCCGTGCGGCGCAACCCGATGGTGAACTCGGCCTGGACCGACAAAGAGATCATTGTGCGCAACTACGTGAATCTCGGCATCGCGGCGGCGACACCGCGCGGACTTCTCGTGCCGAACGTCAAAGACGCGCAGTCGATGACGATGCTGCAGCTCGCGACCGCGCTCGAGCAGCTGACGCTGACGGCGCGCGAGGGTCGCACGAGCCCGGCGGACATGGCGAACGGCACGATCACGATCACCAACATCGGCGTCTTCGGCATGGACACGGGAACCCCGATCCTGAACCCCGGCGAGGTGGCCATCATCGCCCTCGGAACGATCAAGCAGAAGCCCTGGGTCGTCGACGGCGAGGTTCGCGTGCGGTACGTGACGACGCTCGGCGCGAGCTTCGACCACCGTGTCGTCGACGGCGACGTGGCGAGCCGGTTCCTGGCAGACGTGGCGGCCATCGTGGAGGAGCCCGCTCTGCTGCTGGACTGATCGCGGATGGCCGGCCTGCTTCGCCGACTCTGGCGCTAACGGTTTTGACAATCATTATCAATAAGACCTAGCATCGGAGCGTGCCCACCTCGCGGCGCGCTCTCCCGGCTAGATGGATTGTTCTCACACATGCGCCTGTTCCGCTCCTCTCCCCGCATCGCCCTCGCCTCGTTCGCTCTCGTCGGGGTGGTCGCCCTCGCCGGCTGCTCCTCCTCGGCCGGAACGGCTGCCGGTTCGTCGGGCGCCGCCTCGGGCTCGGGCGCCTCCCCGATCCCGGTCGTCGCCTCGACCGACGTGTGGGGTGACATCGCCGCGCAGGTCGGCGGGGATCTCGTGACGGTGACGTCGATCATCGACGACCCCGACAAAGACCCGCACGAATACGAGGCCGATGCCCAGAACCAGCTGGCGCTCTCGAAGGCGTCGGTCGTCGTCGAGAACGGCGGAGGGTACGACGACTTCGTCGACACGATGCTCTCGAGTTCGAACAACTCGGCGGCCGCTGTCGTCAACGCCGCGACGATCTCGGGCTACGATCTGGTGCCCGCCGACGGAGAGTTCAACGAGCACCTCTGGTACGACTTCCCGACGGTCAAGAAGGTCGTGAACGAGATCGCCGGCTCGCTGAGTGCGGCCGACCCCTCCGCAGCTGCCACGTTCAGCGCGAATGCCGCGGCCTACAACGCGAAACTCGACACCCTGATCGCCACCGAGGCGACCCTCAAGTCAAGCTTCGACGGGGAGGGTGCCGCCATCACCGAGCCCGTACCCCTCTACATGCTGAACGCCATCGGTCTCGTCGACAAGACGCCCGAGAAGTTCAGCGAAGCCGTCGAGAACGGAACGGATGTCGCGCCCGACTTGCTGGCAGAGACCGTGGCGCTCTTCTCGGGCGACCAGGTGAAGGTGCTCGCGTACAACGAGCAGACCAGCGGCGCGCAGACCGAGGCGGTGCTCTCGGCGGCGAAGGCCGGCGGCGTGCCGGTGGTGCCCGTGACCGAGACGCTGCCCGCCGGTTCGAGCTACCTCGACTGGATGAGTGGAAACCTCGACGCGCTGAAGTCGGCTCTTTCGCAGTAATCTTCACCAGATGACCACGTCGACCCCCACCCCCGGCTCGGCCGGCGCCACCTCGTCGAGGCCGCCGGCCGAGCCGGTGTTGACGCTGAACGGTGCTGCTCTGCGTTTCGGTGACAGAACCCTCTGGAGCGGCCTCGACCTCGCCGTCGCCGCGGGGGAGTTCGTCGCGGTCATCGGCGCGAACGGGTCGGGCAAGACCAGCCTGCTGAAGGTCATCCTCGGGCAGCAGCGTCTGACCTCCGGCACGGCGAGCTTTCTCGGTGAGCCGCTGCGACGCGGCAACCGGCGCATCGGCTACATTCCGCAGCAGAAACTCGCCGACGACGGCACGCCGCTCCGCGCTCGCGACCTCGTGGGGCTCGGCCTCACCGGCCACCGCTTCGGTCTGCCTCTTCCGTCGCGCGCCCGTCGGCGGCGCGTCGACCAGCTGCTCGATGCGGTCGGTGCCACCCGCTACGGCGACGCCCCCATCTCCTCTCTCTCGGGCGGCGAGCAACAGCGACTGCGGGTGGGCCAGTCTCTCGCGGGTGACCCACGGCTGCTTCTCTGCGATGAGCCTCTCCTCTCTCTCGACCTGAACTACCAGCGCACGGTGAGCGAACTGATCGACGTGCAGCGCAGGCAGCGTGACCTCGGCGTTCTGTTCGTGACCCACGACATCAACCCGATCCTCGGCATGGTCGACCGGGTGCTGTACCTCGCCGACGGCCGCTTTCGCATCGGAACCCCCGACGACGTGCTGCAGTCGGAGGTTCTCTCCGACCTCTACGGCTCTCCGGTCGACGTGATTCGAACGAGGGGCCGCATCATCGTCGTCGGCACGCCCGACGGCGCCCACGGGCATCCACACAGCGACGGCGACCTCGCACACCACGACGAGCCCGCCGGCTCGGCAGGGGCGGCATCATGATCGCGGCCGACGGCGACTTCTGGTCGCAGATCTTCACCTTCACGAACTACGGCGAGCTTCTCGTGCTGCTGCAGAACTCGATCATCGCGGGCGCGGTTCTCGGGTTGGTCGGCGGGCTGATCGGCGTCTTCGTGATGTCGAGGGACATGGCCTTCGCTGTGCACGGAATCAGCGAACTCTCGTTCGCCGGCGCCTCCGCCGGGCTGCTCTTCGGGGTGGGGGTCGTCGAGGGCTCCCTGGTGGGTTCCCTCGTCGCAGCTGCCCTGATCGGGCTGCTCGGTTCGCGCGCTCGCGACCGCAACTCGATCATCGCCGTGCTGATGCCGTTCGGCCTCGGCCTCGGCATTCTCTGCCTGACGCTGTACCCCGGTCGCACCGCGAACAAGTTCGGGCTGCTGACCGGCCAGATCGTGGCCGTCGACAACCCGCGGCTGAACTCCCTGCTCGCCATCTCGATCGTGGTCATCATCGGGCTCGTGGTGGTCTGGCGCCCCCTGATGTTCGCGAGCGTCGATGTCGACGTCGCGTCGGCACGCGGCGTGCCCACGCGCTTTCTCTCCCTGTACTTCATGCTGCTCCTCGGTCTCGCCGTCGCCGTCTCGGTTCAGGTGGTCGGCTCACTGCTGGTGTTGTCGATTCTGGTGACGCCCGCCGCCGCAGCGCTCCGGCTGTCGTCGTCACCGGTTCTGGTTCCGCTGTTCAGCACGGTCTTCGCTGTCGTCTCGCTGGTCGGCGGCATCCTGCTGGCGCTCGGTGGCTCCATACCGATCAGCCCGTACGTGACCACGATCTCCTTTCTCATCTATGCGGTCTGCCGGATCATCGCGGCTGTGCGGAAGCGTCGGGGCAATGCTGGCCGAATCGCCGGTCCGGCTCTCGCGCAGAGCTAAAATTGTGGAGAAATCGACGTGCTGACTGACTGTGCAGGAGGGGAGTGGCAATGAAACGGAACACCTGGCAGCGGGAGGCCGTGCGCTCCGCCCTCGGAACCCAGATGGGCTTCGTCAGCGCGCAGGAACTGCACTCCAACCTCAAGGGAACCGGCTCGCAGATCGGCCTGGCGACCGTGTACAGGGCCCTGGGCGACCTCGCCACCGAGGGCGAGGCCGACTCGCTGCAGTCACCCGAGGGGGAGAGCCTCTACCGGGCCTGTTCGATCGGGCACCATCACCACCTCATCTGCCGGGGCTGCGGTCTCGCCGTCGAGATCGAGGCGGACGACGTGGAACAGTGGGCGCAGAGCGTCGCCGCACTGCACGGTTTCTCGCAGGCCGAGCACGTGGTCGACGTCTTCGGCTACTGCTCGTCGTGCGTTCCGCCGCTGCCGTGAGCGCGCGCTGACGCCTGCTCGGGCTCGAGCCCACCGGTCGTGCCGAGGAACATGCCGGGTGCTGTCGGCTCGTCGATGTCGCCGTTGACGCTCTGCCGTTCATCCACAGGGATCGTGTGAATGGTGCCGGTCTCGGTGCGGAGCAGACCGTGGCGCTCGAGGATCTCGTCGCGCTCGCGGGTCAGGAACTCGCGGTTCGCGTTGTTCGCGTCGGCGAACATCGTGGTTCGACCCGACAGCACCCGGCGCACCCGGCGCCACTCGAGGTAGGGCTTGCCGACGAACATCAGCACCAGCCCGACGGCGGCATACGCGACCATCATGATGATTCCGCGGCTGAACCCGGGGCCGACGCCATAGAGCTCGCGCTTCAGCATCTCGGTGATTCCACTGCCGACGACCACGTTGTTCAGCCAGGCGAACGGCTCAGGCATGAACCACGACGGGTAGGCGGCGCCCGAGGAGGGCATCGAGAGGAAGACGAAGATGACCATGGCCGGCACGGCGATGAACCGGCCTGCGAAGTAGCTGAGGCCGTTCACAGCCAGGCCGACCGCGACGATCCAGCCCCAGGCGATGAGGAACAGCGCACCGAAGTGCCCTTCGACCGCCCCCACGACCGGGCCGGCGAGCACATTCGTGATGAGGGAGATCAGGGCGCCGCCGACGACGATGACCGCCATGCGCGAGCGGTGCCGGAGCGGTGCGCCCATCAGGCCGATGAACATGGCGACCATGTAGCCGCCGATGCACCAGGCGAGCATGAGGTACATCGAGACCGTGCCGTACTCGTCGTAGGGCGGCAGCGGCGCGAGATCGACGGTCGAGGGCGTGATGCCGAGACTCTGCAGGGCGGGCGTGACGATGACCGGCACCAGAGCTGCGACCTGGTACTGGTGCGCGCTGGCCTTGAAGATCGTGGAACTGGCGGGGTCGACGGCGACCGCCACCCGACCCGAGAGCACCGCATTCTTCGCGTCGTCGACCGTGGTGAAGCTCTGCACATCGATGACGCCCGGAGCCGTGCCGGCCAGCGCGGCATCGAACTGCTCGGCCGAGCCGACGATGCCCACCGGTACGTCGTGAGCGTGCGGGGCGTGGAACGCGGCGACGTAACAGAGGCAGAAGGCGACGATGAAGAACAGGGGGAGCCACAGTTGCAGGCCGATGAGCTGCAGTGACGGGTGCAGGCTGGAGTACCAGCGCCGGTAGGCATTCACCTCGGGCTTCAGGGGAGTGTTCGAAGCGGGGCTCGTCATGGGGTAACCGCACACCTCTCGTCGTCTCGGATTACCAGAGTACGCGAGGGGATGCTAGTGTGGGTCGCTGGTCGACGGTATCTCCGTCTGCCTTTGTGTGCGCACCCCAGCCCGTCTCGGGTGACGCATGCCGACAAGAGAACTTGGGTAGAGCATCCGCTCTACGGTAATTGGAGGAAAGTCATGGCCGCAGTGTGCCAGGTGACTGGAGCCGTTCCCGGCTTCGGTCACAACATTTCGCACTCGCACCGACGCACCAAGCGTCGTTTCGACCCGAATGTCCAGAAGAAGACGTACTACGTTCCGTCGCTGAAGCGCAACGTGAACCTGACCCTGTCGGCGAAGGGCATCAAGGTCATCGATGCTCGCGGCATCGAGGCAGTCGTCCGTGAGATCCAGGCTCGTGGGGTGAAGATCTAATGGCAAAGGCACAAGACGTACGCCCGATCATCAAGCTCCGCTCGACGGCCGGCACCGGGTACACCTACGTGACCCGCAAGAACCGTCGCAACAACCCCGACCGTCTCGTTCTGAAGAAGTACGACCCGGTCATCCGCAAGCACGTCGACTTCAGAGAGGAGCGGTAACACATGGCTAAGACGAGCAAGATCGCAAAGAACGAGCAGCGCAAGGTCATTGTGGCCCGCTACGCCACCAAGCGCCTCGAGCTGAAGAAGGCTCTTGTCGACCTGAACGGCACCGACGAGTCGCGCGAGGCAGCTCGCGTCGGCCTGCAGAAGCTTCCCCGCGATGCGTCGCCGGTGCGCGTGCGCAACCGTGACGCCGTCGACGGTCGCCCCCGCGGCCACCTCTCGAACTTCGGTATCTCGCGCGTTCGCTTCCGCGAAATGGCGCACCGGGGCGAATTGCCCGGTATCACGAAGTCAAGCTGGTAGGTTACCCACGCAGCGCCGCGTTCCATCTGCGAACGCGGCGCACCAGCACGACTGATATTGAGATCCACACGAATTGCTGCTCTCGCAGCAGGATGGTCCGAGGAGGACACTAAATGGCTGACAAGTCACTGAACAAGACCGAGCTCGTCGCTGCCGTCGCCGCTTCATCGGGCCAGACGCAGACCGCCGTCAACGAGGTACTCGACTCGCTGTTCGCAACCCTCGCCGACTCGGTGTCGAACGGCGTCAAGGTCACGATCCCGGGCTGGATCGCCGTCGAGCGCACCTCGCGTGCCGCTCGCACCGGTCGCAACCCGCAGACGGGCGAGGCCATCGAGATCGCCGCGGGCAACTCGGTTAAGATCAGCGCCGGCAGCAAGCTGAAGGCAGCGGTCAAGTAACACCGACCCCCTGATTCACTGTGAAGAGGGACCCCGGCCAAGGCCAGGGTCCCTCTTCTCGTCTACCCAGCCGATTCTGGATGCTCCTCCACAGCCGCGGGGGGACAGGGAGTTCTCCACAATCCCTGCTCCGGCGGCCTTCCCAGCCACGCTGACGTAGGGTTGACGGGTGCCGAAACTGATCCGCGTCATCGGCCCCGCCGCTCTGGTCGGGGTGGCCTTCGTCGCGCTCATCCTCGGCCTGGAATACGGGGGAGGAGCGACAGCTCTGCTGCTCTCCGACCCGGGACCGTTGGTGCGCTTCGGCCTGCCGATCGCGACGATGTTCGTCAACCTCAGCTCGGCCCTCACGATCGGCGCGCTGCTGCTGGCGGTCTTCGTGCTGCGCTCCGACAGACCCGAGTTCGCGAGGGCTCTGGATGTCGCGGCGGCAGGTGCCGCCCTGCTCACCGTCGCGTCGGCCGCCACGGGGTTCCTGAGCTTTCTCAACGTGACGTCTTCGTCGGCCAGCCTCGATTCGAAGTTCGGCCAGATCCTCGGCCAGTTCCTCGTCTCCGTGCCGCTCGGCCAGGCCTGGCTCGAGACCACCCTGCTCGCTGCGGCCGTCACCGTGCTCTGCTTCGCGGTGCGAAACGTCACGGCGCTGGTCTTCGTCGGGGCGCTCGCCGTGCTGACCCTCCTGCCGATGGCCCAGCAGGGGCACGCTGCCGGAGCAGACGGGCACGACGCTGCGGTGACCGCCCTGTTCCTGCACATCCTCTTCGCGGCCGTCTGGCTCGGTGGCCTCCTGGTGCTCGCCCTGCTCTCCCGCCAGCTCGACAACGCGCGGCTCGTCGAGGTGGTCACCCGGTACTCGAGCATCGCGCTCGTCTGTTTCATCGTGGTCGCGGCCTCGGGCTACGTCAGCGCAGAGCTCCGGGTGGGCTCGCTCGACCGGCTGCTGACGCCCTACGGCATCCTCGTTCTCGTGAAGGTCGCGGCTCTCGTGGTGCTCGGCCTGATCGGCGCGATGTACCGCCGGCTGCTCATCCGCCGGCTCGCCGACGGGGCGGTGCGCAGCACGTTCTGGAAGGTGGTGGCCGCCGAACTCGTGTTCATGGGTGTCGCCTCCGGTGTGGCGGTGGCTCTCGCGCGAACGGCGACTCCCATCCCCGAGACAGTGCCGCCCGAGGCGACGCCCGCCCAGATCCTGACGGGCTCGCCCCTCCCGGTGGAGCTGACCTACGGCAACTTCCTCACCGCCTGGAACTTCGACCTGCTGTGGATATTGCTCTGCGGCTTCGGCATCTTCTTCTACATCGCCGGCGTCGTTCGGTTAAAGCGCCGCGGTGACGCCTGGCCGATCCACCGCACCATCCTCTGGGTGCTCGGCATGCTGCTGCTGCTGTTCGTGACCAACGGGTTCATGAACGTGTACGAGAAGTACCTGTTCAGCATCCACATGCTCGGGCACATGATCCTGGCGATGATGATCCCGATCCTGCTCGTCTCCGCCGGGCCGGTGACGCTCGCGATGCGGGCGATCCACAAACGCACCGATGGCACCCGGGGTGGCCGGGAGTGGATCCTGTTGGCGGTGCACTCGAAGGTGGGCTCGTTCCTGGCGAATCCGATCGTCGCCGCCGCGCTCTTCGCGACGAGCCTGCTGACGTTCTACTACACGCCCCTGTTCCGCTGGGCGACCACCGACCACATCGGGCACGAGTGGATGATCGTGCACTTCCTGATCGTCGGCTATCTCTTCGCGCAGGCTCTGATCGGCGTCGACCCTGTTCCGTATCGCCTGCCGTACCCGTTCCGCATCCTGCTGCTGCTTGCCACCATGGCGTTCCACGCGTTCTTCGGGCTGACCCTGATGACCGGCTCCGGCCTGCTGCTGGCCGACTGGTACGGCTCGATGGGCCGGCCGTGGGGCGCGAGTGCGATCTCCGACCAGCAGGCCGGCGGGGGAATCGCGTGGAGTATCGGCGAGATCCCGACACTCATCCTCGCCATCGTGGTGGCCATCCAGTGGGGCCGCAGCGACACGAAGGAGACGAAGCGGCTCGATCGTAACGCCGATCGCACCAACGACGCCGAGCTCACCGAGTACAACCGCATGCTGGAGAGATTGGGCACCCGGCGATGAGCGCGCCGGCGGGCGCCACCACGCTGTCGGCCGAACAGCAGCGCGTCTTCGAGATGATCGAGGGCACTAAGAAGCACGTCTTCGTGACGGGTCGTGCCGGCACCGGCAAGTCCACGCTGCTGAACCACCTCGCGTGGAACACCGAGAAGCAGCTCGTGATCTCGGCGCCGACGGGGGTCGCTGCCCTCAATGTGGGCGGGCAGACGATCCACTCGCTCTTCCGGCTGCCGATCGGTGTGATCGCCGACCACGACATCGACCAGAACGCCGAAGTGCGAAAACTGCTGAACACGATCGACACCCTCGTGATCGACGAGGTGTCGATGGTCAACGCCGACCTGATGGATGCGATCGACCGCAGCCTGAGGCAGGCCAGGCAGCGCCGGCTGGAGGCCTTCGGCGGCGTGCAGATCGTGCTCTTCGGCGATCCGTACCAGCTCGCGCCGGTGCCGGGCGATTCCGACGAGCGCGCCTACTTCTCCGACCACTACGCGTCGATGTGGTTCTTCGACGCCAAGGTGTGGTCGGAGACCCAGCTCAACATCGTCGAGCTCACCGAGATCCACCGCCAGAGCGACGACGACTTCAAGTTCATGCTGAACGCCGTTCGGCACGGCATGGTCACGAAGGAGATCGCCGACGTTCTGAACGGGGCGGGTGCCCGTACCCCGCCGACCGACGGCACGATCACGCTCGCCACCCGGAACGACTCCGTCAATCGCATCAACGCGGAGGCGCTCAAACGCCTGAAGGGCGCGGTGAAGACGGCCAGGGCAGAGGTCTCCGGCGACTTCGGCGGCCGGGCCTTCCCGGCCGAAGAGGCGCTCGAGCTGAAGGCCGGCGCCCGGGTGATGTTCCTCCGCAACGATTCCGAGCAGCGCTGGGTGAACGGTACGGTCGGAACCGTGACGAAGATCGCCGGGTCGGTGTGGGTGGAGGTCGAGGGCGAGGTGCACGAGGTCGAGCCGGTGAGCTGGGAGAAGTACAAGTACTCCTACTCGGCGACCAGCAAGGAGCTGACGAAAGACGTGGTGGGGGAGTTCACGCAGTTTCCCCTTCGCCTGGCCTGGGCGGTGACCATCCACAAATCGCAGGGCAAGACCTACGACTCCGCCATCGTCGACCTCGGGTCGCGGGTGTTCAGCTCGGGCCAGACCTACGTCGCGCTCAGCCGGCTGACCTCGCTCGAGGGCCTCTACCTCACGCGACCCCTCCGCCCCTCCGACATCATCGTCGACGCGAACGTTCAGCGCTTCATGCGCCGCCCCTGAGACCGCCCCGCCTCAGGCCGCGGCGGCCGCCTTCGCCTGCGCGAGTTCGAGAAAGAGCGCGGTGTTAAAGCTGTAGGCGACGAGCACCTCGTCGATCACCCGTTCACGCTCTGCGTCGCTCCAGTCCACCGCGTCGAGCTGGGCGCGGTAGGTCTGCTTGAACTCGCGGGGCTGCGCGATGTCGGCGAAGAGGTAGAAGCCCACGCCGTTCGTCTCGAACCCGAACCGCCGCTGCATCAGCGTGCGGATGAACTGGCTGCCCGACAGGTCGCCGAGGTAGCGCGTGTAGTGGTGGGCGATGAACCCCCCGCTCCACGTGGCACCCACCTCCGTGATGCGGGCCACGTATCGCGCGGTGGTCGGCAGCGGAGTGATGCGATCGGCCCAGTCCTCGCCGAGGAGAAAGCGCAGGTCTTCGGTGATCGCCGGCAGTCTCGTGAGTTTCGGCGAGAGGAACGCGGCCGCGACAGGGTCGTTCTTCATGCGCTCGGCCGCCGCCTCGATGGCCTCGTAGATGAAGAAGTGCTGCGCAACGAGGGCGATGTAGTCGTTGCGGTGGCCCTTGCCGCTGATCAGGTCGGTCATGAAGCCGGCGCCGCCGGTTTCGCCCTCGCCCGAGCAGGTGCGATCGCGCAGGGCCTGCGAGAAGGGGATCACGATCGACATGGCGCCTCCAAAAGGTAAGGACACCCTTACCTTAGCCGACGACGGCTTCGGGCGCATCGGGCTGACGCGACAATCCGCATGCGACCGTGATGCGGGCGCTAGCCTGCTGTCATGCCCATCACACCCGACACGAAGAACTGGACCTGGGTGCTCGACCGCGCATGCCCCCAGTGCGGTTTCGACTCCTCCCAGACGCCTCCCCGTACGGTTCCCGACCTCGTCCGGGCGAACGTCGCCGCCTGGCCGGCCGTGCTCACGCGGCCCGACGTCGCCCTGCGACCCGACGATGCGACGTGGTCGGCGCTCGAGTATGCGGCGCACGTGCGTGACGTGTTCCGTATCTTCCGCACCCGTCTCGGACTGATGCTCGACAACGACGACCCGGCCTTCCCCAACTGGGACCAGGACAAAACCGCGGCCGACGAGCGGTACGGCGAACAGGATCCGGCCCGGGTCGGTATCGAACTCGCCGAGGCCGGCGAAGCGATCGCGCTCGCCTTCGAGGCGGTGCCCGACTCGAGCTGGCAGCGCACCGGGAGGCGCAGCGATGGATCGCGGTTCACCGTGGAGACCCTCGCCTGCTACTTCATCCACGACCCCGTGCACCACCTGCACGACGTGCGCGGGTGAACGTCACTCGGCCAGCTGCTCCAGCAGGAAGTTCGTCGACCTCGCGAAGGCGAGGGCAGCGGCGTTCTTGTTGAGCCGTTCGACCAGCGTCGCGTTGGCGAAGATGTCGTTCGTACCGAGGTAGGTGTGCCTGGTGACCGGCGTGCCCATCTCCTTCAGTCGGCTGACGAACGCGTCTGCCTCCCAGCCCGTGCCCCATTCGCCGGAGTCGGAGTAGTGGAGGAGAACGGGGCAGGGCACGATGCCCGACTCGTTCTCACCGAGCCCTCCCGCGTACGAGACGACTGCGTCCGCGATTCCCGCCTGGGCCATCTGCAGGGCGAGCCTTCCGCCGAGCTCGAAACCGATGACGCCCACCCTGCTGTTCGCTGAGCGGATGCTCTCGGCCGGCTCCTTCTCGAAACCGTGGTTGCGGCCGAGTTCGATCGCGTCGTCGAGCGTCGCCTGCGCGAAACCGGGATCCATCCCCCCTGCGAGCTCGTCGGCACTCGGTTCGTCGATCGTCGCGAGGCCGTTGAAGAGGTCGGGAAGCACCACGAAGAAGCCTCGGCTCGCGATGGCGGTCGCGTACGACTCCAGATACGGGAGGCGGCCGAAACGGTCGTGCACGAGAACGACGGTCGCGTTCCCCGGCACGCCGAAGGTGAGCGGCCATCCGGGGGAGGGGATGTCGATGAACTGGCTCACGGGGCTGCCCGCGGGCGCGAAGCCACGATGGCGGTCAGGGCGGCGGCCATGCCTCGGCGCATGTACCGCATCCAGAGCGGACCGATGATGCGCTTCAGGAGGAAGCGCCGACCGGGCAGGGGCCGGTAGCCGTAGGTCCACGTGATGTGGGCGCGTCCCGTCGTTCCGGGCGCATACGTCCAGCGGGCGGTCGCGTCGGAGACGATGCGGCTGAGGATGCCGGTGAACCGGGTGACGTCGTAGTCGAAGTGGCCGGGCGCATCCGGAGCCGAGGAGCCGGGGCGCTCGTAGCGCACGATCTGCTCGCGGAACGAGCCGCCGTCGGAGAGCGTGACCGTGCGCGAGGCGCCGGGGTGGTCGTACGCGCCGCCTTCGAAGTCGACCATGCCGACAACAGCGGGAAGCAGCTTCAGGTAGCCGGTGAACAGTGTCGTGTCGTCGCGCGGAACGACGACATCGAAGGCCGTCTGCGGCGGCGAGAAACTCACCCCGACGACGGTGAACATGACCAGTTCTTCTGTGCTCATGGCTCTCCCAGCGGGCGTCGGCGGTGGCTCAACTCTACTTTGCCGGGGCGATGCTGCAGGCGTCTAAACTGGCAGCGGGCTCCGAGTGGCCGGCAGGTCCACCTGCCTTCGGGGCGGGGCAGCGAGGTTCGAACGTGGCGTCTTCCACGAGCGCGCGCCCGCGTCTTCGGCTCTTCGGGTCGTACGCCGACATTCTCATCGTGCCGGGCGCGTGGCAGTTCACCCTCGCCGGCTGGCTCGGCCGGTTCACCCGCTCGACCGGCAGCATCGCGACGATTCTGCTCGTGTCGGCGCAGACCGGCAGCTTCACGCTGGCCGGTGCGGTGGCAGGAACCATCGTGTTGGGCATCGCGATCGGTGGCCCGGTCTGGTCGAGAGCGGCGGATGCCCGGGGCCAGGCTCGCGTGCTGCCGCTCAGTCTCGGGGCCACGGTGCTCGCGGCTGCAGCGCTCGCGGTGACGATCGTGTTCGGGGCGCCCGTCTGGAGCTGGTTCGTCTGCGCGTTGGCACTCGGAGCGAGCACGGTCGACATGGGGTCGCTCGTTCGGGCGCGTTGGCGCGGAGTGCTGGCCTCCGGCGAGGCGCGGCACACGTCGCTGTCGCTCGAAGCCGTGAACGACGAACTCGTGTTCGTCGTCGGGCCGCCGGCGGTGACGCTGATCGCGACGAGTGCGGGTGCGTTCGCCGGGCTTGCGGCAGGAGTCGCCGTGACCGTGGTGGGCGGGGTGTGGCTGTGGCTGCAGCGGGCAACGATGCCACAGGTCGTCGGCCGGCTGAAGGTCGCTGGCGCGGCCAGCGTCGCTCAGTCCCACCCTGGCCACCCCGGACGCGCCCGCCCCCGGCGCGCCCGCTTCCGGCTTCCGGCGGGCGTTCTCGGCCTGCTTCCCGTCTACCTCGGCGTCGGCGGGGTCTTCGCCTCGATCGACGTCGGTGCGATCAGCGTGGCGACAGACACGGGCCAGCCCTGGCTCGCCGGGGTCATTCTCGCCGTCTTCGCGACCGGCAGCGTGGTTGCCGGTTTCGCCTTCGGTCCGCTCAGTGCGCGCTGGGCACCGGCCTCCCGCGTACTCATAGCTTCCGTGGCATACGCCTGCGTGGTGCCGTGTCTGCTGCTGCTGCAGACGCCCGTCGCGCTCGCGAGCATCGTCTTCATCGCCGGCCTGGTGACGACACCCGTGCTCATTTCGGGCACGGCGCTCATCGCCGGTCTGGTCGAGGATGCCCGGCTCACCGAGGCGCTCACCTGGCCCTCGATCGGCCTTTCTGTGGGGGTCACGATCGGCGGGGCGGTCACCGGCGTCGCCATCGACCACGGCACCGGCTTCAGCGCCTTCGGCGTCTCGGCCGGAGCCGCGGTGGTGGTCGGGGTCTTCGGAGTGCTCTGCGCCCTCCTCGAGCGTCGCCGGGCGGACTAGGCGACCGCGTTGTCACCGCCGGTGTCGTCGGCCATCGTGCTCTGCTGCGACAGCCCGGGGCCGTCGCTCCGCGACCAGGTCCAGTCGGCCACGACAGGGATGTCCTCCCCGTGCTCGCGGGTGTATGCCCGAGCGCGCATACGAGCATCCTGCATCTTCTGGCGGAGCGATGCGGCGCGAACCGCCAGCCCGGGAACGCGATCGATGACATCGATCACCAGGTGATAGCGGTCGAGATCGTTCAGCATCACCATGTCGAACGGTGTCGTGGTCGTTCCCTCTTCCTTGTACCCGCGCACGTGCAGGTTGGTGTGGCCGGTGCGACGGTACGTCAGGCGATGGATCAGCGACGGATAGCCGTGATAGGCGAAGACGACGGGCGTGTTCGTCGTGAAGATGGTGTCGAACTCGCGGTCGGCGAGGCCGTGCGGATGCTCGGTCGCCGACTGCAGGCGCATCAGGTCGACGACGTTCACGACGCGGACCTTGAGGTCGGGCAGGTGCTTGCGGAGGAGGGCAGCGGCAGCGAGCGTCTCCAGGGTGGGAACGTCGCCCGCGCAGGCGAGAACGACGTCGGGCCCCTCGCCAGCCACCTCGGTGCCGGCCCAGTCCCAGATGCCGAGGCCACGCGTGCAGTGCGCGACGGCCTCCTCCATGGTCAGCCAGTTCGGTGACGGCTGCTTGCCGGCGACGACGACGTTGATGTAGTCGACCGACCGCAGGCAGTGGTCGTAGGTCGAGAGAAGGGTGTTCGCGTCGACGGGCAGGTAGATGCGCACCACATCTGCCTTCTTGTTCACCATGTGGTCGATGAACCCGGGGTCCTGGTGGCTGAACCCGTTGTGGTCCTGCCGCCAGACGTGCGACGAGAGCAGGTAGTTCAGTGATGAGATCGAGCGCCGCCACGGAATCGATCGCGAGACCTTCAGCCATTTCGCGTGCTGGTTCGCCATCGAATCGATGATGTGGATGAACGCTTCGTAGCAGTTGAACAGGCCGTGCCTGCCGGTCAGCAGGTAGCCCTCGAGCCACCCTTCGCACTGGTGCTCAGAGAGCATCTCCATCACCCGGCCCGCTCGCGCCAGGTGTTCGTCGACCGGCCAGATGGCGCTGTTCCATTGCTTGTCTGTCTCGGTGTAGACGCCCTGCAGCCGGTTCGAGGCCGTCTCGTCGGGCCCGAAGATGCGGAAGTTGTCGGGGTTCTGATCGATGACGCCGGCGAGCCAGTCGCCGAGCACCTTCGTCGCCGACTCGCTCGTCGCGCCCGGGGAGGGCACGTCGACGCCGTGCTGGCGGAAGTCGGGCAGGTCGAGCTCCCGGCGCAGCAGGCCCCCGTTCGCGAAGGGGGTGGCGCTCATCCGCAGCTCGCCGGCCGGCGCGAGCGAGGTGATCGAATCGAGCGGCCTGCCCGACTCGTCGAAGAGCTCATCGGGCTTGTACGTGTGCATCCAGTCTTCGAGGATGCGCGTGTGCGCCTCGGTGTCCCGCGCGTTCGCCAGCGGCACCTGGTGTGCACGCCACGTGTTCTCGACCGGCAGGCCGTCGATCTCGGCCGGGCAGGTCCAGCCCTTCGGTGTGCGCAGGATGATCATGGGCCAGTTCGCGGTGCCCTCGAGGGTGCCGTCAGCGGCCTGCTGCTTGATGTCGGCGATCTCGTTCAGAACGAGGTCGAGGGTCTCGGCCATTCGTTCGTGGACCAGCAGGGGGTCTTCGCCGTCGAATCCGCCGGAGACGATGTGCGGGTTGTGACCGTAGCCGCGCATCAGCGCGAGCAGCTGCTCCTCGGGCATGCGCGCCAACACGGTCGGGTTCGCGATCTTGTACCCGTTCAGGTGCAGGATCGGAAGCACGACGCCGTCTTGCCGGGCATCCAGAAACGCATTCGAGTGCCAGCTCGTCGCGAGCGGCCCTGTCTCGGCCTCGCCGTCGCCGACGACGCAGGCCACCAGCAGGTTCGGGTTGTCGAAGGCGGCCCCGTAGGCGTGCGAGAGCGAGTAGCCGAGCTCGCCGCCCTCATGGATGGAGCCGGGTGTCTCGGGCGCGTTGTGGCTCGGGATGCCGCCCGGGAACGAGAACTGGCGGAAGAGCCGGCGCATGCCGGTCTCGCTCTGGCTGATCGGGGAGTAGATCTCGCTGTAGGTGCCGTCGAGCCAGGCGTTCGCGACCATGCCGGGGCCGCCGTGGCCGGGGCCGGTGATGTAGAGCGTCGCCTGGTTGCGCTGCTGGATGATGCGGTTCAGGTGTGCGTAGACGAAGTTCAGGCCGGGGGTCGTTCCCCAGTGACCGAGCAGGCGTGGCTTGATGTCGTCGCGGCTGAGCGGCTCGCGCAACAGGGGGTTGTCGAGCAGGTAGATCTGGCCGATCGAGAGGTAGTTGGCGGCGCGCCACCAGGCGTCGACGCGGTAGAGCTCCTCGCCCTCGAGCTTCTTCGGGTCGAGTCTCGGCCACGAGCTCTCGGCTGTGCTGATGGCGTGCGCGAAGGCCGTGCCGGAGGCCTGGCTGTCGATGGCCGCACCGTCGAACTCGATCGTCGTCGGGTCGGTGCTGCTGGACGGGGTGCTGCTGTCGGTCGGGCTGGTGCTGCTGGTCGGGCTGGTCATGGAACCCCTCCTTGATGGCCGCGTGCGTCGAAGCGGGGTGCCCGACGCGGTCACGGCCGCGGTCGCCTAGGTGCACTCTATGCACCCGAGGTTGCCGCAACCTAGGGGTTGAAACCGTCTGGCTGGTGTCCGTGCGGTGTGTGGATGCCTCGGGGCGTCGTCAGGGCGTCGTCTGCGTCGCGGCCAGCACGAGCACGCTGCCGAGGGAGACGAGTGCCATCACGATCATCAGCGCGGCGAGGATGCCGAGCCGCGGCCTGCCCCGGCGGGTGACGAGCTGGGTGATGACCATGGCGGCGTAGAGCAGCACGACCAGCGCGAGCGCCGTCGCCGCCAGCCCGGCAGGCGGGAATGACAGCAGGAAGACGAGCACGACGGCGGCGATCAGGGCGAAGAGCCCGCCGACCACGAGCCAGATGCGGCCCGTCGAGGTGGTCAGCGAGGGCTGGCTCGTGACGCGGGTGGGATCGAGGTCGGGATCGGGGATGGGAGACGGATCGGGCATGGTTCAGGTCTAGCCCCCCGGGTCGGCGTGCGACAGCCCTTGCGCCCACGACTCGCACCAGAACTAGAACATATGTACCGGGTATCTGCTTAGGTCAAGTTCTTCCGATATCTTGGCGGATATGGTTGAGCGTCCGATGGGTGGGGTGGACTATCCGCAAACGATTCTGGAGTTTCAGGAGTGGTTCGCGACGGATGATGCGTGCTTGAAGTTCCTGACGCGTCTGCGATGGCCGGACGGATTTGTCTGCCCGAAGTGTGATGTAAGTGGGCAGGCGTGGAAGACAGCGAGCGGCCTATGGATGTGTCGAGCGTGTGGACGGCAGACGAGCGTGACGGCGGGCACGATCTTTGATCGGACCCGATCGCCGTTGCGGATGTGGTTTCATGCCGCGTGGTACATCACCTCCCAGAAGACCGGGGTCTCCGCGCAGGGGCTGCAGCGTGTGCTCGGGCTGCGATCATATGAGACGGCATGGGTATGGATGCACAAGTTCCGTCGGGCGATGGTCGTGCCCGGCCGGGAGCTGCTGCGCGGTGTGGTCGAGTTGGACGAGACCTATGTGGGCGGAATCAGTCGCGGAAATGCGGGCCGCAGTAGCACCAAGGCGGGGGTAATGGTCGCTGCCGAGATGCTCGGCGTCAAACGGCTCGGCCGAATACGGCTGGAGCCGAGCCCCGGCGAGAGCTTGCAGCTGATCAGCTTCGCAAAGCGCGTCATCGACCCCGGCTCCCTGGTCCGAACGGACGGAGCACAAGAACTCAAACGCCTCGCGAAGCTTGGATACGAGCACGAGCGTCACGTGGAACTCGGCTCTGAGATTGCTGCTCACGTGTCCCTGTACGGAGTGCACACTGTTGCCTCGCTACTGAAGCGCTGGCTCGAAGGCACCCTTCACCAGGGAATCAGCAACGACCACTTGGGCTACTACCTCGACGAATTCACGTTTCGATTCAACCGCCGCGCATCCCGCAGCCGAGGCCTGCTGTTTTACCGCCTCCTCGAACAGGCCATGCGCACGGATCCAGCACCCCTGCCAACGCTCATCGCCACCAAAAATGACCATGGCGCCGTGTTGGGGTCAGTCCAGATTCCGGAGCTTCCCCTGCGTTAGCTAAACCGTTCTGGGGTGAAGCAGGCGTACTTCGAGCCAAGTGTCCTGTCCGAGGATGCCCGTAAGCCGATCGTTCAGCGGGACGGTTGACGGCGGTAGCTCGACACTTCGGTCGTGATGGGTCCGGACGCTCGTTGTCGCGGCGTGGTCGTGGGTGTTATGGCCAGGATCACGAGGACCACGCCTATGAGCCCGAGGCCGACCCATCCGAGGGTGGTGAGCTGTTCCCCAACGATGACGACGGCGAGGATCGCGGCGACCGCCGGCTCGATGAGGGTCAGGGTCGTCGCGGTGCTCGCAGGTACTTGCGAGAGCCCATAGCCGAACAGGACGTACCCGGCGAACATCGGCACGAGCGCCATGTACGCCCCCACGGAGAACGCTTCCCGCGACGCAAGGAGCGGGCCGCCCGTGAGGAGCAGGACGGGGAGGAGAAGCAGTCCGCCGCCGCCGAACACGGCACCCATCGATGCTGCACGGCTGAGACCGTCGTGCATGAGGTGGTGGGCCGCCCAGGAGTAGCCGGCGTAGGTGATTCCGGCGACCAGGCCGAGCGCGATCCCGGCCAGCGTCGACGTGAGGGCTCCGCTGTGGCCGTCGAGCTTGGAGAGGCACAGCAGGGTGCTGCCGATGACGCCGAGCGCGGCAGCGACCATCCACGGCCGACTGAGCGTGCTGCGGTCGATGACGCGTTCCAGCACTCCCGAGGCCAGGGGTGCGGAGGCGAGCGAGACGACGGAGCCGATCGCGACCCCGGCGAGGTGCATGGAGCTGTAGAACGCCAGCGGGTAGATCGCCACGGCCACCGCGCCGAGCGCGACAACCTGCCAGCGGCGTTGCAGGGCAAACCGTTCGCGGCGCAGCGCCGGCACCGCGATCACCGCTTGCAGAATGCCGCCGAGCCCCAGGGACACGGCGCCGATAGCGAGTGGGCCCGCAGTCGGGGCGAACGTCGCCGCTGTGCCGGTGGTCCCCCAGAGCAGCGCGGTGACGACGATCGCGCCGACGCCGACCGTCCGGGTGTTCACAGTCCTGCCACCAACGCTGCGGCGAGGGTGCGCGCGCGGGCGAGCCGCGTCGAGTCGCCTTCAAGGCCTGCGCGGGCCATTGCCCCTTCGAGGAGGAACGAGCAGTGCTCGGCCACCGAGGCCGCATTGGCGGGCGGTGTCAGCTCCGTGAGGTGGGAGACCAGAATCGATTCGACCTGCTCCTTGTGCCGGCGGACGGCCTCCCGGCCAGCCGCCCCGACGGGCAGCTCAGCGGCAGCGTTCAGCAGCCCGCACCCGCGGAAGCCGTGCTCGTAGCCGAGTTCGGCGTGATCGATGTATGCGTCGAACACGGCGGCGACCCGCTCCGCGGCAGTGTTCGCACGGCTGACTCGGGCGGCGTAGAGGCCCAACCACTCCTGGTGTCGGGCCTCGATGTAGGCGCTCACCAGCTCATCTTTGGAGGCGAAGTTGTTGTAGAGGCTCATCTTCGCCACCCCGGCAGCGGCGGTGATCGAGTTGATCCCCGTCGCCTCGATCCCGTGCGCGTAGAACAAGCGCGCAGCAGCACCGAGCACACGGTCTCTAGCAGACGCAGCAACTTCTGACATGCCGACCCTTCCATTAGGTAGATCAGTCTACCTAATGGAAGGGTCCTCGATCGAGTCCGATGGACGATCGTTCAGTGGGCACCCCGTATCCGAACGGACAGTAGATCACTGTAGTAACAAGGTCTTGCAGGTACATCAACTGGACGACTGCTCGAGATCGCAACATTGGGTACCCTAGTGTCATGTTGACAACCAGTTGCCGTAACCTGTGAGCTATGCAAGTCCCGCAACTTCAAGGTCGCTCTTCTCCGCTGGAAGATGTAATCCTTGGCGTCTTTCAGCTCGGCAATTTGTTGTCGACCTCAGGCGATGGCCTGGTGGCGGACCTCGGACTGACGTCAGCGCGGTGGCAGGTGCTCGGGGCCATTGGCGTTGGGCCGTCGCGCCCCGTCGCGTGGCTCGCTCGCGATCTGGGAGTGTCTCGTCAAAATGTCCAGCGCATCGTTAACGGCCTCGAACGTGACGGCCTCGTGTCTCTGGAACCGAATCCGCATCACAAACGCGCGCAACTCGTAGAGATCACCTCCGCGGGCCGGGACGCCCTCGGCTCGGCGACTCGTCGGGCGAAGCCATGGGCCGCACACGTCGCAGCCGGGATCGACCCTGACGACATCGAAACCACTCAACGAGTGCTCCACGCTATTGGCGACGCCATCTTGATCTACGACAAACGATCTTCCCAGGAGGAGAACCAATGAAGAACCGCCCCGATCTCCCGCCGATGCTGAAATACGGCAACTTAGTTGTGAAACTTCTCAACGGGATCGGCATCCCCGCCGGACCTCCGCGCATCCTGACCGTCCGAGGTCGAGTCAGCGGCCAGCCACGCTCAACACCCGTCTCTATCGTCGATCTGAATGGATTTCGGTATCTCGTCGCCGGTCAACGCATGGAATGGGTCAAAAACGTCCGCGCAGCGGGTAAAGGCGAGATCAAAAAGGGTCGCAAACCAGAAGAGGTCACCTTTGTTGAGCTTCCCGAGAACGAGCGCGGCCAAGTCCTCCGGGCATACTGGCATCAGCACAGTCAAGGCCGGAAGGTAGCCGCCCGAATCTTTGAGGCCGGCGAGAACGCGGGCCCGGACGATTTCGAAGCCGCCGCGCCCCGATGCGTGGTGTTCAAAATCGAAACGGACCACTGAGCCCTGGCCATCGATCCAGGTCGGATATTGTGCGGTCAACAGGTGGCGCTACACGATACGTCAAAGGCCTTCTGACGCCGCCCGTGAGCCGGACGGCCAGCGCGCGGCCTGTCGCTTGGATTACTAGCCACGCCAATGCTGGGGTCGGGGCGCCCGTGCACAACGCTCGATAGATTGCGCGGTTGCGGCTCCGTAACTGCGACACCTGCACCACGCTTCAAGATGGCCTCGCGTCCTTGAGGCTCTAACTTTCGAGCCGGCCGCGCACTTGACCTAAGCAGATACCCAGTACATATGTTCGAATGTCTGTAGGCTGGCGGGCATGAGTCTGACCTTCCAGAGTTCCCTGTTCGACGACCTCGACGCCGAGCCCGAGCTCGAACCGCTCGGCCGTTCGGTGCAACGCATCGAGCTCACCGAGGGGGCCTGGCTCGACATCAGGCCGGGCTGGGTCAGCAATTCGGATGCGCTCTTCGAGCGGCTCGCCCAGCATGTTCCGTGGCAGGCCGACAAGCGCGAGATGTACGACCGGGTGGTCGAGGTTCCCCGCCTCGTGTCGTGGTTCGGGCCGGAGGCGGCGTTCCCCGACCCCGTGCTCGAGAGGGCGCAGAACGATCTGAACGACCATTACACCCGCCCGAAAGACCAGGTCTTCGAAACCGCAGGGCTCTGCTTCTACCGAACGGGCGACGACAGCGTGGCCTGGCACGGCGACCGGGTCGGCCGGGCGATCGATCGCGACACGATGGTCGCGATCGTCTCTGTGGGGGCTGCCCGAACGCTGTCGCTGCGGCCGAAGGGTGGGGGAGACACGCAGCGCTTCGCCCTCGGCCACGGTGACCTGCTCGTGATGGGCGGGAGCTGCCAGCGCACCTACGAGCACGCCATCCTGAAGACGAAGCAGGCCGTCGGGCCCCGCATCAGCATCCAGTTCCGCCCCTACTGGAAGCGGCTGGCGGCCTGAGGCCGGGCCCAGAGGGTGCGGCAGGCTAGAGGAAGCGCGGGGGGAGCTGACCGATGAGGCGATCGGGCTGGATCGGCAGGTCGCGCACCTTCACGCCGGTCGCGTGCCGCACGGCGCTCGCCACGGCCGCAGCTGTGCCCACGATGCCGATCTCGCCGATGCCCTTGCCGCCCATCGGCGCCAGCTGGCGGTCCTCCTCCTCCAGCCACTCCACGCGCAGGTCGCGCACATCGGCGTTGGCGGCGACGTGGTACGTCGCGAGGTCGTGGTTCGCGTAGTCGCCCAGCACCGCATCCAGTTCGCCCCGCTCGTGCAGGGCCATCGACAGCCCCATCGTCATGCCGCCCAAGAACTGCGATCGGGCGGTGCGCGCATTCAGGATGCGGCCCGCGGCGAACACCCCGAGCATCCGGGGCATCGTCACCTCGCCCGAGTCGAGGTCGACGCGCGCCTCGACGAAGTGCGCACCGAACGCGAAGCGGGCGAGCGGCGCCATCGCGTCGACGTCGACCGACGTCTCGACCTCGACCTCGTAGCCCTCCGGCGGCACGGGCGCTCCCGCCGCGAGCTCCGAGCGCAACCGTTCGCAGGCCTTCGTCACGGCCCAGCCCCACGACGCCGTGCCGGAGGAACCCCCGGCCACGGGGCCCTTCGGCAGAGTGCTGTCGGCGAGGTCGACCGAGATCGCGGAGACCGGCACGCCGAGCGCGTCGGCTGCGATCTGTGCCATCACCGTGCGTGCACCCTGGCCGATGTCGGTGGCGTTGACCCCGAGTTCGTACCGCCCGCCGGGCAGCGCTCGCACGCGAGCACCGCTCGCCGACGTCATCGCGGGGTACATTCCCGCAGCGACGCCCGTTCCGACGAGGAAGCGGCCGTCACGGCGGATGCCCAGCCGCGGGTCGCGCTCCGCCCAGCCGAACAGCTCCGCGCCGCGGCGCAGGCAGCCGACGAGGTTGCGGCTGCTGAACGCAGTGCCCGATTCGGGGTCGACGTCGGGCTCGTTGGCGATGCGCAGCTCGACCGGATCGATGCCCGACACGGTGGCCAGATCATCCATCGCCGACTCGAGGGCGTAGACGCCGGGGGCCTCGCCGGGCGCCCGCATCCACCGCGGGGTCGGCACGTCGAGGGCGGCAAGGCGGTGCGTCATCAGACGATTCGGTGCGGCATAGAGGTGCCGGCTGGGCTCGGCGACCTGTTCGGCGAACTCCTGGATCGTCGAGGTCTGCGTGTACGACTGGTGCGAGATCGCGGTGAGACGGCCGTCTGCATTGGCAGCCAGGCGCACGTGCGAGATCGTCGGTGTGCGGTAGCCGGCGAGTGCGAACATCATCTGCCGGGTGTACGCGATCTTCACGGGCCGGCCGGTCACCCGGGCCGCCATCACGGCGAGGATCACGTTCGGGCGCGGCGAGCCCTTCGACCCGAAGCCGCCGCCCACGTGCTCCGAGCGCACGCGCACGTTCGCCGGGTCGAGGCCGAACATCGTCGACAGCGTCTGCTGCACAGAGCTCGTGCCCTGCGACGAGTCGCGCACGTCGAGGCGCTCGCCGTCGAAGGCCGCGAGCGTGGCGTGGGGTTCCATCGGGTTGTTGAAGAGTGCGGGCGTCGTGTAGACCTCGTCGGTCGTGAAGGCGGCGGTCGCGAACGCGGCGTCGACGTAGCCCTGCTCGCTGTCTGTCGCGAAGCCGGCGTTCACCTCCTCGGGTGCGTAGAGCTTCGGATGCTCGGCCGACAGCTCGACGTCGAGGCCGTCGTTCTGGTAGTCGACGTCCAGGGCGGCTGCGGCCTCGCGGGCCGTGTCGATCGATGTGGCGAGCACGAGCGCGACCACCTGGCCGCGGTAGGCGACGCGGTCGGACTGCAGCACGAGCAGTTCACCGTCGTCTCCATCGGCCAGCTTCGGGGCGTTCAGGTGCGTGAGCACCTCGACGACGCCGGTCATGGCGAGCACGACGTCGGTGTGCAGGCGCAGAATGCGCCCGGTGACGATCGTGGACTGCACCGGCCAGGCGTAGAGCACCTCGTCGGCACGATATTCGTAGGCATAGAGGGCTTCGCCGGTGACCTTCTGCCGCCCCTCCAGGCGGGGGATCGGCTCGCCGAGCACTGCCGGTGCGTCGATGCTCATTCGTGGCCTCCCGCCAGTTCGTGCAGGGTGCCCACGAGCATCCTCTTCGCCAGCGCCACCTTGAACGCGTTCTGTTCGGTCGGCGTCGCCGCGGCGAGCTCGGCGTCTGCCGCCGCCTCGAAGCTGCGTGCGGTGACGAGCTTTCCGCGCAGCGACTCCTCGGCGATGGATGCACGCCAGGGCTTGTGCGAGACGCCACCGAGGGCGATCCGCACGTCGCGCACGATCCCGTCTTCGACGTCCAGAGCCGCAGCCACGGTGACGAGGCCGAAGGCGTACGACGCCCGGTCGCGGGCCTTGCGGTAGGTCGAGACGGCCCCGAACGGCAGGCCGGGAATCTCGACCGCCGTGATGAGCGCGCCGGCCGGCAGGTTGGTGTCGCGGGTGGGGTCGGCGCCCGGCAGGCGGTAGAACTCCCCGATCTCGAACGAGGTGGGGCCGTCGAGGGTGTCGACGTGGATGATCGCCCCGAGGGCGGTCAACGCGACGGCCATGTCACCGGGGTGGGTCGCGATGCAGTCGTTCGAGACGCCGAGGATGCCGAGCTCCCGCGACGCCCCGGGGATCGCCGGGCATCCAGAACCCGGATCGCGCTTGTTGCAGGGCTTGGTGGTGTCCATGAAGTAGGTGCAGCGGGTGCGCTGCAGCAGGTTGCCGCCGGTCGAGGCCATGTTGCGGAGTTGGCCGGAGGCAGCGGAGAGCAGCGCCTTCGCGAGCAACGGGAACCGGGTGCGAACGAGCAGGTCGGCGGCCAGGTCGCTGTTGCGCACGCCGGCGCCGATGAGCAGGCCGCCGTCGTCGGTCGGCTCGATGCCGCCGAAATCGAGGCGGTTGATGTCGACGAGCAGGTCGGGGCGCTCGACGCCCAGCTTCAGCAGATCGACGAGGTTCGTGCCGCCGGCCAGGGGTTTCGTGCCGGGCGTGCCGAGCGAGGTGAGGGCGGAGCGCACGGAGGTCGCCCGTTCGTACTCGAACGTCTTCACCGGGTCGCCGCCGTGGTGTCGGGTGCGGTGGTGCCGCGGGTGACGGATGCGTCTGGTACGTCTGGTGCGTGGGCTGCGTGGCTGTCGGCCGCGTCACGCATCGCCGACCCCTCTGCCGCGTCGAGAACGGCGGGCACGATGTTGACATAGGCGCCGCAGCGGCAGAGGTTACCGCTCATCCGCTCGCGAACCTCGTCGTCGTCGAGCACCACGCCGTCGAGGGCGACGTCGTGCGTCGCATGGCTGGGCCAGCCCGCACGAGCCTCGCGCAGCATCCCGATCGCCGAGCAGATCTGGCCGGGCGTGCAGTAGCCGCACTGGTAGGCGTCGCGATCGAGGAACGCCTGCTGCACCGGGTGCAGCCCCTCATCGTCGGCCAGGCCCTCGACCGTGGTGATCGCACTGCCCTCTGCGCTGACCGCGAGTGTCAGGCAGCTGTTGGCGCGCCGCCCGTCGATCAAGACGGTGCACGCCCCGCACTGGCCGTGGTCGCAGCCCTTCTTCGAGCCGGTGAGCGCGAGCTTCTCCCGCAGCGCGTCGAGCAGGCTCATGCGGTTGTCGATGTCGAGTGGATGCTCGGAGCCGTTGACGTCGAGCGTCACCCGGGTGGTCGGCGGCCCCGCGCTCGCGGTGGCGGCGGACTCATCGGTCGTGGGCAGAACGTCGACGGCGTGCTCCATGCGTCGACGGTACGCGCGCGCTCGCGCTGGGGTCAGGGGCTTGCGCCCCCGCCCCGCCGGGGTCTAGCGCCCTGCCCGGGTCGAGCGCTTCGCGCTCGCGTGCGCGCGCCGCAACAGCTTTCCTGACAGTTCCCCCCTTGTCGCTCGCTCCGCGACCAGAAAATGAGAATTGCTCGTATGCTCTTTCGAGACGATTCGTCGAATCGATGGAAGGTGACACCCGTGACGGCTCCGCACCGCGGTTCTTTATTCGCCCTGACGCTTCCGGTCGCGCTGGTTCTCGCGCTCGCCGGGTGTACCTCAGACGGCCAGCCCGCGGGCAGCGGGGCTGCCAATTCGCCGGAGACCGCCAAGGCCTACAGCGACTGTCTCATCGCCGAGGGGATTGCGGGTGTGTTCACCGACGACGAGGGCTACGTCGGCGTGAGCATCGAAGTCGGGCCCACCGGTGCAACGGGTGAAGACGGCGACACCTCCTTCGATCTCGGCTCCGGACCGGGCAGCGTCTACACCGCAGCAGAGACGAAGTGCAGGGCCGATGTGCCCGCGTATCATCCGCGTGCCGACGCTGACGATCCTGCTCTCGTAGCCGGTCTGTTGAAACAGGGCCGAGCGTTCGCAGCGTGCGCGCGCGGGAACGGGCTCGCCGAATTCCCCGACCCCGATGCCGCCGCCGGGGGCAAGCTCGTCGTTCCCGCCGGCACGACGAAGGCACAGTTCCTCGCCGTGGTGACAGCGTGTGCGACCGCGTTCGCCGCGGTTGAGTCGTCGACGGGCGATGCAGGCACCGATGGCGACGGAAGCGGCGGAGCGATCACCGTCTCGATGCCGCAGTTCGGCGGCGCGTACGAGGCGTCGTGGTCCAGTGAGGTGACCGACCTCATCTTCGCTGCGATGGATCCCGACTCCACGCCGGTGCCGTGAGGCGGCCCCTGCGGGTCGTGGTCGTCGCCACGGTGATGCTGGTTCTGGTGGGCGGAGGTGGGGCGACCGTCGCGCTCACACATCCCTGGTCCGGGCAGGATGCGCCGACGGTGCCGCCGTCTTCGACCGCCGTCGTCGAGCGCACGTCCCTCTCCGCGAAGCTGGTGCTGAGTGCGCAGCTCGAATATTCCACCCCGACCACGCTGGTGGGGGTCGAGGGGATGCTCACGCGCCTGCCACACCCGGGCGACATCGTGACGACCGGCCAGGCCCTCTACGAGGTCGATGGGCACGCTGTTCTGAGCTTCCTGGGTGAGAGGCCGCTCTGGAGGGCGGTGGAGGCCGGCGTGCGCGACGGCCCCGACGTGCAGGAGGTGGAACAGAACCTCGTGGCACTGGGGTTCGGTGAGAACCTGACCGTCGACAACACCTTCACCGCCGTTACGGAGCGCGCGATCCAAGCGTGGCAGAAGTCGCTCGGCCGTGAGCGAACGGGCGTGATCGCGCCCGGTGACGTGGTGATGGTGGCAGCCGCGTCTGTGCGGGTGAACACCGTGACAGGGCTCGTCGGGGGGAGTGCCGCGGGTGCGGTGCTGTCGTACACCGATCCGGGCATCCACGGCCGCATCGGCCTCTCAGCCGACCAACTCTCGCAACTCGCGCCGGGGATGCCCGTGAGCGTTCGACTGCCGGGCGGCACCGAGACTCCGGCCACGATCGGGGTGATCGACCCGGGCGGGGCACCGACCGCCGACCCTGCCAAACCGACAGCGCCCTCGGCCCGCGTCGACTTCGCCGATGGTTCGGTCGTACAGGGAATCGGACTGCCCGCGCTGCGCGTGACGGTGGGCGTCGGAGGAGCGGAGAACGCGCTCGTGGTGCCGGTGACGGCCCTCGTCGCGCTGGCCGACGGCGGATACGCGGTCGAGGTCGACGTCGTCGGCGGCCCGCCTCGCACCGTTCCCGTGCAGGTCGGGCTCGTCGCCGACTCGCGGGCGCAGATCACCGCGGGCGACGTCTCGGAGAACGACCGGGTGGTGGTCGTCGGATGAGCGGTCTGCTCGACCCCGGAGCTGTCGACCCCGTGCTGCGGCTGACCGGGGTGAGCCGCGAATACGGGGGAGCACTCCCGGTACGGGCGGTCGACGACGTGAGTCTCAGCGTGGCCTCGGGAGAGATCGTGGCGCTCGTCGGGGCCTCCGGATCGGGCAAGAGCAGTCTTCTGGCGCTGATGGGCGCTCTCGATGTTCCCGATCGCGGTCAGGTGCACATCGCGGGCCTCGCCGTCTCGGCGATGGGTGACCGGCTTCGGTCCGCGGTACGTGCCCGCTACATCGGTTTCGTGTTCCAGCAGTTCCACCTGCTGCCGACGCTCAGCGCGGTCGAGAACGTCGGGCTCGGGCTGCTCTACAGCGGCGTCGAGGCTCGTCAGAGGCGGCTCCGTGCAGACGCGGCGCTCGATCGTGTCGGTCTCGCCACGCGACGCCGCCATCGCCCCGCCGAACTCTCGGGTGGAGAACAGCAGAGGGTCGCTGTCGCCCGCGCCCTGGTCGGTGAACCCGCGCTGGTGCTGGCCGACGAGCCGACCGGTGCCCTCGACTCGGAGGCCGGGGCCACGGTGATGCACCTGCTGCGAGAGATCGCGCAGTCCGGAACCGCGGTCGTCGTCGTCACCCACGATCGGGAGATCGCCTCGTCGCTCGGTCGGCGCATCCACCTCCGCGACGGCCGGCTGGTCGATGACCAGGTGCGTGCGTGAACCGTCGGTCGAGGCCCCGGGCGGTTCCCCCGTCTCGCCTCCGCCAGACCGATGCCTGGCGATCGGCTGCCCGCAGCGTCGCATCGCGACCGGCGCGCTCGGCGCTCTCCGCGCTCGGAATCGCCGTGAGCATTGCGGCGCTGACAGCGATCACGGGTCTCTCTGCCACGAACCAGGCAGACGTGCTCGCCGACCTCGATGCCCAGGGCGCGAACCTGCTGGTGGTCTCACCGGCGGTCGGCGTCGACGATGCTCCGGCCTACCTGCGCGAGTCCGCGCCGGCGATGACGGCGCGCATCCCCGGGGTCGAGTCGGTGGCCGTCGTGAGGGCAGTGCCGAACCGGGTTCACGCCTACAAGAGCGATCTCGTGCCTGCCGGCCAGACGAATGGACTCGAGGTGGTGGCCGTCGCTCCGGACTACTTCGCGGCGGTCGGGTCGTCGTTCGAGGCTGGTCGAGCGTTCGACGAGGCGGGGCGGTCGTTGCCCGAGGCGGTTCTCGGCTCGGAGGCAGCCCGGTTGCTCAGCGTCGGCGACGTCGGGCAGCGTCTCTGGGTCGGCGGTGAGTGGTACCTCGTGACGGGCATCCTGAACCCTCGGCCCCTCGTGGGCGGCCTCGATAGTTCGGTGCTGCTCGGCGACCGGTGGGCAGAGCAGGCCCTCTGGGTCGACCGCAGCACGTCGGCCGGAGGCACAGCCGGCTCGGAGGCCGGCCACATCGTCTCGCTCACCATCAGCACCGAATCGCACCGGTTGGGAGAGGTGCGACAGGTGCTCGCGCCGACCGTCGATCCGGCGAGGTCGGGAGCGGTGAGCGTCTCGGGTGCATCGGCGCTCGCGGCATCCCGCGCGATCGTCGACGACAGTCTGTCGCTGCTCGTTCTGGCTCTGGCGGCGGTGGCGTTGCTCGTCGGGGCGATCGGCATCGCGAACACGATGGTCGTCGCCGTGATCGAACGGCGCGGTGAGATCGGGCTGCGGCGGGCGCTCGGCGCGCGGCCCGGCCACATCGCCCGGCAGTTCCTGCTCGAAGGGGTGCTGCTCGCAGGTGTCGGCGGGGTGCTGGGCTGGATGCTCGGCGCCGGTGCTGTGCTGGCCGTGGCGCTGTTCGGCGGGCAGGTGCCGGTGCTCCCGTTCTATGGGGTGCTGCTCTACCCGGCGGTCGCGGTCGTTGTCGGCGTTCTGGCGGGGCTGCACCCTGCGCTTCGTGCGGCACGTGTGCCGCCCACCGTGGCGCTGCGCTCCAGCTGACCCGGGGCATCGGGTCGCGAGGGGTGCGAGGGGACCCAAACTGTTTCATGAGCATTCGCTCGCGACGTTCTGCGTCCCCTCGCACCAGCTGCCGGCAGGCGCCGGGGCGGTTACGCGGCGGCCTGGGGGGCGGCGGCCGCGGCGACGTCGCGCACGACGGCCTCGAGCTGCGCGGCGACCTCGGCGTCGTCTCTCGGGTGGGTCTCGGCGAAGCGCACGACAGAGCCGGGGATCGAGAGGGTGACGTCGGTCAGCACCGCGGCGCCGGCGATGCCGAGGGCCTTGCGCGCTTCGTCCTGCGCCCAGACCCCGCCGAACTGGCCGTAGGCGCTGCCGATCGCGGCGAGCGGCTTGCCCGAGATCGCGCTGGCGCCGAAGGGGCGCGAGGCCCAGTCGATGGCGTTCTTCAGCACGGCGGGGATGGTGCCGTTGTGCTCGGGGGTGACCACGAGCACGGCGTCGGCGGCGGCGAGGGCGTCACGGAAGGCGACGGCCGCGGCGGGAACCGAACCCTCGACGTCGATGTCCTCGTTGTAGAAGGGGATGTCGGCGAGGCCCTCGAAGATCGCGAGGTCGACGCCCTCGGGTGCGACCTCGAGCGCGGCTTCAGCGAGCTGGCGGTTGGTCGAGCCGGCGCGGAGGCTTCCGACGAGAACGAGGATCGAGGTTGACATTGCTGCTCCTAGCGTTGGGCCACACCGGGCGGGTGGCTGGTTCGGTCATCCAGTCTAACCGGACCGTAGTCCGTTTATTCCCTCGTCGCCGAGTGGCTCCAGCGCCCGGGTGCTAGCGTCGGAGCATGGATGCCCGGCCGATCCCGCTCCCGCTCGCCCGGGCCGCCGCGCCCGAGCGAGCCGACGCCGTACGCAACCGCGCGCTCATCCTGAGCGCAGCACGCCGCCTTCTCGCCGAGCGGGGGGTCGACGGCCTCACCATGGACGGGCTCGCCGCCGAGGCGGGCGTCGGCAAGGGAACTGTCTTCCGCCGTTTCGGCTCGCGCAACGGGCTGATGCTCGGGCTGATGGACGAGATCGAGGCCGACTTCCAGGCCCGCTTCATCGGCGGGCCGCCGCCGCTCGGCCCGGGAGCCGATCCGGTCGAACGCCTGGTCGCCTTCGGCCGGGAGCGCATGGCGCTGCTGGGGGTTCAGGGCGACCTGCTGCGTGCGGCGGAGAACAGCCCCGAGCTGCGCTATGCCTCCCCGCCGCGGGCGGCCAGCGCCATGCATGTGCAGATTCTGCTGAACCAAGCCGGGTACGACAGTGACCCGGTGGTGCTCGCGTTCACCCTGCTGGCGTCGCTCGACGCGACTCTGGTGCTGCACGAGAACCGCGCGGAGAACCTGTCGCTCGAGCGGCTGGCCGACGGCTGGGAGGACATCGTGCGTCGCGTCACGGCGCCCCGGGCATCCTGAACCCGAGCGGGGTTAGGCTTGCCTTACCTGAAGGAGCCCGCCCATGACTGACCCCACGCCTGCCGCAGCGCCCCCGGAGCGCCGCGCCCCCCCCCCCCCCCCCCCCACCACCCCCCCC
>NZ_PSTT01000094.1:98185-119308 GCF_002931235.1 Subtercola sp. Z020
CGCCCGCCCCGCCCCCAGATCACGCTCGCCGTCGTGCGTCGCGAACAGCTGAGCCCGCACCTCGTGCGCATCGTTCTGGGCGGCGACGCCTTCGACGCCTTCGAGACGACCGACCTGACCGACGAATATGTGAAAATCGTCTTCGCGAAACCCGAACTGGGTCTCGAGCCGCCCTACGACCTCGCTGCCCTGCGGGAGACACTCGAGCCCTCCGACATGCCGGTCACGCGCACCTACACCGTGCGATCGGTCGACGCCGTCACCAAGACCCTGTCGATCGATTTCATCGTGCACGGCGATGAGGGGCTCGCGGGGCCGTGGGCCGACCGCGCCGTGCCCGGCGACCTGCTGACGTTCTCCGGCCCGGGGGGCGGCTACCGGCCTGACCCGGCGGCCGACTGGTACCTCTTCGCGGGCGACCAGTCCGCACTGCCCGCGATCGCTGCGGCACTCGAGCATCTGCCCGCCGAGGCGCGCGGGCTGGCGTTCGTCGCGGTCGGCGATGCCGCCGACGAGCTGGTTCTGGATGCTCCCGCCGGTGTCGAGGTGCACTGGCTGCACGCCGCGCCCGGCGTCACCCTGGCGGCCGCGGTCGAGGGTGCCGAGTGGCTCGGGGGCAGCCCGCAGGTCTTCGCGCACGGTGAAAGGGAGGCGATGAAGGCCCTTCGCGAGGTGTTCGCGAACCGCGGCGTGCAGCGGTCGAAGCTCTCGCTCTCGGGGTACTGGGCGGCGGGCCGCACCGAAGACCGCTTCCAGGCGGAGAAACGCGAACCGGTCGGCGTCATCCTCCCCGTCTGAGGCAGCTCGCCTCGTGGCCCAGCCGAATCTATCGACTATCGCGCTTTTTGCATCGATATTCGATATGTTAACGCTGTCGCACGAGACGAAGGAGCGCGAATGTCCACCAGCAACCAGATGCACCGGCCCGATTTCGGGGTGTGGGAGAAGTACTTCGACGCGAACCTCGAGCGGCAGGCGCGGCTTGACGCACGCATCCCGTGGGCGACCCCGTCACACCTGCCGCCGGCCGACGTCGTCGCGATCGCGCGCTCGCTGCAGCGGTTCGAGCTCGGTGAGAGCGGCGAGGGCGAAGGCCTGCGCAGCAAGGCGCGCCGGCTGAACGACGCGGCCTACGACCGTGCACTCGTGCGATTCGTCGCAGAAGAGCAGAAGCACTCCGCGCTCTTCGCCGGTGTTCTCGCCCGGTTCGGTGCCGAGAGGCTGACATCGCACTGGTCCGACGCCGTGTTCGTCGTGCTGCGCCGCCTGCTCGGGCTCCGCACAGAGGTGACGCTCTTCCTCATCGCCGAGACCACCGCGATGGAGTACTTCGGCGCGCTCGGCCGGTCGAGCGACCCGGTGATCGAGGGGGTGGCGCGCCGTGTGCTGACCGACGAGGTGGAGCACGTGCGGTTCCAGATCGACCAGTTGCGCGCGGGTTTTGCGCGCACACCGCAGGTCGGGCGGATGCTCGCGGCCGGCGCAGCGTGGGTCGTCGCGGTGGGCGCCGCGACGGTTCTGGCGGTCGACCACGGTGCGGCGATGAGGGCCCTCGGCCTGCACCCCGCGGTGTTCTGGCGCCGCGCACTCGCCCAGTTCGGTCGGGCGGTGCCGGAGGCGTTCGGCCTCGGCCCCGCCGCACCCTTCGGCCCGAGCGTCACCCTCCACGAGTACGCCGAGGCGGCCGCCGAGGGCGGCCAGGCGCCCGGGCGGTAGTCGGCGGCGATCCGGGCGGGAGTCGGCGGCGATGTCGGCCTGCGAGTCGTGCCGTCGCTCCCCAGAGTCTTTCTCCGAACGGCGCAAGCCCCTGTCGCCCTCGCCTTTCCGCGGGCGAGACTGCAGTTCTCCCCTTCGGAAGGACTCATCCATGGAGCTCACGCGTCGCCAGATCCTCATCGGTGCAGGAGTCGCATCCCTGCCGCTCCTCCTCGCAGGCTGCGGCTTCGCTCCGCCGGCCACGCAGGCGCCGGCCGGCGGGTCGACGGGGTCGGGCGGAGCCGCGACGGGCACGCTCACGTTCACCACCTGGGGCACCGACGCCGAGCTCGCCGGGTTCCGCTCGGCCATCGACCGCTTCCAGCAGGCCAACCCCGGGGCGACCGTCACCCTGAACGCGGTGCCCTACGCCCAGATGTTCACGAACATCGACGCGCAGTTGCAGGCGGGCAACCCGCCCGACGTCTTCCGCGTTCCCTATTACACCTTCGGCAGCTACGCCGGCCGCGGCCAGCTGCTCGACCTGAGCAGCTACCTGCCCTCGGGCTTCAGTGACGCCTTCACCCCCGCCGCCTGGGCTGCCGTGCAGAACTCGAGCACGCCCTACGGAGTGCCGCACCACACCGACACCTCGGTCATCCTGTACAACAAGGCGGCCCTCGACTCGGCCGGCATCACCTCGGTGCCGACCACGCTCGACGACGCGTGGAGCTGGGACGAGTTCCAGACCGTTCTGCAGACGCTCCGCGGGTCGCTTCCGGCCGACAAGTACCCCTACGCGGCCAACTGGCAGGGCAACGGGGTGACGCGCTGGCTCAGCTGGCTCTTCGAATCGGACGGCAAATTCCTCGAGACCGATCTCGTCACTCCCGCGATCGATTCCGACGCGGGCCGCCAGGCCGTCGACTTCACCAAGAACTTCTTCAGCTCGAACTTCGTACCGCAGAACAACTCCGTGAAGTCCACCACGCTCGCCAGTGACATCTGGTATTCCCAGACCTCGGCCATGGTGTCGGCGGGGGCGTTCCTGATTCCGGATGCCACGTCCACCCTCGATTTCGAGTGGGGCGCGACCTTCTCCCCCCGCAACGTCCGTTCGGCCGGTGACTTCGGCGGCAATGCACTCGTGGCGACGAAGGCCACGGCCAACCCCGAGCTCGCCAGTGCGTTTCTCCAGTTCGTGACCCAGGAGGAGGAGATGAGCCAGTTCTGCGCTAGCGCCTCGCTGCTGCCGACCCGGGCCGATCTCACGGCGAGCGGTATCGACTTCGCGGTGCGCCCGGAGCTCTCGCCGGTCTTCGTCGGCCAGGCCTCGAGCGTGCAGGCGAAGGATTCGGGCCAGGTCACCTCGCCCAACATGTCGAAGATCATCACCGTTCTGCAGGACCAGCTCGAGCAGGCCTTCGTGGGCGGGCAGAGTACCGCCGACACCCTTGCAGCCATGACGTCAGGAATCTCGACGGCGACGGCCGGGTCATGACGGCTGTGGCCGGCGGCAGACGTCGCCGGTTGGCCCGCGAATCGCTGGCCGGGTACGCCTTTCTCTCGCCGAACCTGGTGCTGCTCGGCCTGTTCGTGATCGTGCCGCTCATCTCTGCGGTCGTCATCAGCTTCCAGCGCACCGACGGTTTCGGGGCGGGTACCTTCACCGGGCTCGACAACTACTCGCGGCTCGCCACGGACCCGGTCTTCTGGCAGTCCACCTTCAACACCGCGCTCTTCACCGCGATCGTCACGCCCGCCTCGATGCTGCTCGGGCTCGGCGCCGCCGTTCTGATGAACTCGGTTCTGCCGGCGCGCGGGCTCTTCCGCAGCATCCTGATCCTGCCGATGGCGATCTCGGGGGTCGCGACGGCCCTCATCGGCGTTCTCGTCTTCGACCAGAACAACGGCGTGCTCGACAAGCTGCTGAAGTTCGTCGGCCTGCCCCCTGTCGAATGGCAGTCGGGCGGTGCCGCGGCGTTCGCCTCCGTCGTCATCGTGACGCTGTGGTGGCGGGTCGGCTTCAACATGCTGATCTACCTGGCGGGCCTGCAGGGCATCAGCCCCGAGCTCTACGAGGCGGCCCGGCTCGACGGCGCGGGCGGCTGGCAGCGCTTTCGCTTCGTCACCGTTCCGCTGGTCGGGCCGAGCTCGTTCTTTTTGTTGATCATGAACGTCATCTACTCGTTCCAGGTCTTCGACATCGTGTTCGTTCTCACCGGGGGAGGCCCGCAGAACGCGACATCCGTTCTCGTCACCTACGCCTACAACAACGGGTTCGTGACCCGCGACCAGGGTTACGCGGCGGCCATCGGCGTCGTTCTGCTCGTGATCACCCTCGTCTTTACCGCCGTGCAGTGGCGCGTCAGCCGCACCCGAGACCTCGTCGACTAGGAACGCCATGACCGACACCCTCCGCTTCCGCGTTCTGCGCGTCGTTCTCGCCGCCGTCATCTCTGTCGTGGTGATCTTTCCGCTGTACTGGATGATCGTGGTCGCCTTCTCGAGCCGCGCCGACCTGCTCGGCGGCACCCTGCGGCTCTGGCCCGAGACGATCACGCTGGCGAACTTCGAGCGGGTCTTCTCGGCCTTCCCCGTGGCGACCTGGTTCGGCAACTCGGCAGCGATCGCCATCACCGTGGCGCTCATCACCGTGACCGTCAACCTTCTCGGGGGCTACGCGCTGGCGCATCTGCGGTTCCGCGGGTCGACGGCGCTCTTCCTGATCGCCCTGTCGACGCTGATGATCCCGGTGCAGGTGATCATGGTGCCGCTGTTCGGCCTGGTCACGGGCCTCGGCCTCTACGGCAGCTACTGGGCCGTCATCCTGCCGACCGCCGCGTCGGCCTTCGGGCTCTTCCTGGCGCGGCAGTTCATACTCGCGATTCCGCGCGACCTCATCGAGGCGGCGCGCATGGACGGCGCCGGCAACTGGCGCGTCTTCACGCGGATCATCGTGCCGTTGTCGAAACCCCTGATCGCGGTGCTGTTCTTCATGAGCCTGCTGCAGACCTGGAACGACTTCGCGTGGCCGCTGATCGCGCTGAAGCAGAACGCGCTGTTCACGCTGCCGATCGGGCTGCTGTACCTGCAGGGCCAGTTCGGCTCCGACTACGGCGGAACGATGGCGTTCGCGCTGATCAACGTGCTGCCGATGGTGGTGCTGTTCCTGGTGTTCCAGCGCTACTTCGTGCAGGGCTTCGCGCGGAGCGGCATCCGCTAGAGCCGCTTCTTCATCTCCTGCTCCTGCTGGTGCGGGTTCAGGATGTAGGGGAAGAGCGTGCCCGTCGCCTCGTAGCCCCGGCGTTCATAGGCCGCGATGGCGCGGGGGTTCGCGGTGTGCACGTGCAGGTACAGTTCGTCGGCTTCGGTGCGCGCCCACTGTTCGACGCCGTCGAGCAGCAGGTCGGTCACGCCGGCCGCGCGGCCGCGCCAGGCGGGCGAGACGTAGACACCGACGAGCATCGGGCCGACCGGGTCGAGGTAGCCGCCCATGGTGCCGACCCAGCGGCCGCCGCCGGTTGCACCGGCGCCGTCGTCGTCGCCTTCTCCGCTGCTCGGCGCGCCGTCGTCGATCGCGACCAGCGCCGTGCCCCGCGGGTTCTCGCCCCGCCGGGCCCGCTCCCGCCACACCGCCTCCCCGAGTCGCTCGGCCGAGGCGAGCGTCTCGCCGAACGCCAGCGGAGTGTCGGACAGCATCTCGAGGCGGAGGGCCCGCACCTGTCTCCAGTCGGCTTCGACGGTGCGGCGAACGATGATCATCCTCCCAGCCTAGGCCGCGGCATCCACACCCCGAAAGTAGCCGCTTCACCCCTCCCGGATCAGCAACCTGCGGGGTTTCGATGCAGCACAATGGTTCGGGTGACCCTGACGATCGTGCCCACCGACTGGAATGACGCCGACGCCGTGCGGCTGCGACGTGCGCAGCGCGACGAACTCGACACCCGATACGGCGCCGACACCGAGCCGGGCGTCAAGCCGTCGGCCGACGACGTCGCCGTGTTCCTGGTCGCCAGAGACGGCAGCGGCGTCGCCGTGGGCTGCGGCGCGCTGCGGATGCTCGAGCCCGGCGTCGCGGAGGTCAAACGGATGTTCGTCGAGAAGTCCGCGCGCGGCAGCGGCGTCTCGACGGCGATCCTCCGCGCGCTCGAGGCGGAGGCCGTCGAACGGGGGATCGGCACACTGCAGCTGGAGACCGGCCCCGCCCAGCCCGACGCGGTGCGGTTCTACACCCGCGAAGGGTACGTTCCCATTCCGCGCTTCGGCCACTACCTGCACTCGGAGGGGTCGCTGTGCTTCGGTCGGGACCTCGCCACCGCCCGACCGTAGGGGCCCGCGCGTAGACCGAGGGTTTCCTCACCCGCCGATCTGCGCTAATGTGAACGACGTATACATCGGGGGGAACCGGCGTGGCGCGGAATATTGGCGCCGCGCGCACCCTTGCCTCTGGAGGAACTCAGAATCCTCGACCCCCGACTACTGCTTGCATCGACAGGAGCCCCGTGTCCGACAAGACCCTTCCGCAGACCAAGCCCTCGGCCGGCACGGATGCGTACGCTGCGGCCCCGACCGCGACATCCGGTGCCCCGTTCGACGCGTCGGCCGAAGAAGCACGTCTTGCGGCGCGCAACAAGCTGGTCATCGGCATCCTGCTCGTCAGCGCCTTCATCGTCATTCTGAACGAGACCATCATGAGCGTGGCGCTGCCCCGCCTGATGGAAGACCTCTCGATCCCGGCGGAATCGGCCCAGTGGCTGACGACGGCGTTCATGCTGACCATGGCCGTCGTGATCCCGATCACCGGCTTCCTGCTGCAGCGGTTCAACACCCGGCCCGTCTTCATCGCCGCGATGTCGTTCTTCAGCATCGGCACGTTCGTGGCCGCGATGGCCCCGGGCTTCGAGGTGCTGCTGGTCGCGCGCGTCGTGCAGGCCTGCGGCACCGCGATCATGATGCCGCTGCTGATGACCACGGTGATGACGCTCGTCGCGCCCGCCTCGCGCGGCCGCACAATGGGCAACATCTCGATCGTCATCTCTGTCGCTCCCGCGATCGGCCCGACCATCTCGGGACTCATCTTGAGCGTGCTCGACTGGCGGTGGATGTTCTGGCTCGTGCTGCCGATCGCCATCGGCGGGCTCGTTCTGGGTGCGCTCCGCATTCCGAACGTGACGACGCCGCGCAAGGCGCCGTTCGACCCGGTCTCCGTGGTGCTGTCGGTCTTCGGTTTCGGCGGCCTGGTCTACGGCCTCACGACGATCGGTGGCGCGAACCAGGTGAGCTGGATGCCCGCCTGGGGTCCGCTCGTCATCGGCATCGTGGCGCTGGCGATCTTCGTGCTGCGGCAGTTGCAGCTGCAGCGCACGGATCGCGCGCTGCTCGACCTGCGCACCTTCCTGTCGAAGAACTTCACCCTCTCGATCGTGATGTTCGCGATCAGCATGATGGCGCTGTTCGGCACGCTCATTCTGCTGCCGCTCTACCTGCAGAACGTGCTGCGGCTCGACACCCTCTCGACCGGTCTGCTGCTGCTGCCGGGCGGTCTCGTGATGGGTGTGCTGGCTCCGTTCGTGGGGCGCATCTACGACAAGCGCGGGCCGTTCGTTCTGCTCGTACCCGGATCGATCATCGTGAGCGCGGTGCTCTGGTCGCTCACGATGGTGACGTCGACCACGCCGGTGCCGCTCATCCTGACCGCGCACATCGTGCTGAGCGTCGGCCTCGCGCTGATGTTCACCCCGCTGTTCACCGCGAGCCTCGGGTCGCTGAAGCCGGCGCTCTACTCCCACGGCAGTGCGGTCGTCGGCACGGTGCAGCAGGTCGCGGGAGCGGCCGGCACCGCGGTGTTCGTGACGCTGATGTCGACCCGCGCGGCGAGCCTGGTGGCGACGGGGTCGGACCCGATCCTGGCGCAGACCGACGGCATCCGCGCCGCGTTCCTCGTCGGCGCGATCGTGTCGCTCGGCGCGGTGGCGGTCTCGTTCTTCGTGCGCAAGCCCGCCGACCAGCCGGGCGCCCCCGCGCCGATGGGGCACTAGACCAGATCAGACTCCCCGGTGGCCGTCACTCCGGACGGGTCAGACGCGCAGGATGCCGTCCACTGCTTCGGTGACCGGCGGCAGTTCTCTGGTGCCCAGATCCTCCATGAGGTGGATCGGGGCGTAGTCGGAGAGCTGGATGCGGCCGGCGGCATCGAACAGCTGAAGGCCTCGCTCGAGAAGCCCTTCCCGGTAGTGCGGATGCCGGAACCGAACGACGACGCGGGAGTCGGGCCAGGCGCCCTCGATTCTGGCACTCCCCTCGCTCAGCCCGCGTGAGAGCGCGCGGACCGTGCCGTCTTCGCCGTGCCAGTACGTGTCGAGGTCGGAGAAGATGCGCAGGGCGGCCTGTTCGGTGGCGACGATGTCGTCATGGGTGAGCGGCGCACGCAGCCAGCGGGTGCCGGTGACTCCGGAGAGGGAGATCGGGAGGGCGGCCCGGGCTGGAGATCCGGCTCGTGCCACCCGCTGGCCCGCGGCTTCGAACCTGGCCGTGGTCGCCGATCGATCGAGCAGCGCCCCATCGCCGACCGCGGTAGCGACCTTCCGCGGCGGATCGGCGACGGAACCCACGTCGCGCGCCTCCCACTGGTAGGAGTACCCGACGCTGCCGAAATCGGAGGGCGTGGCGATCGGCGGCGTCGGGGCGTACGCGACGACGAGCCGCCCCGCCGTCTCGTAGACCTCGTAGACGAAGCGGTCGACCTCGACCGAGTCGGTTGCTCCGTCGAGCCGGACGCGCACGAGGGTGGTCGGCTCGCTCCAGTCGGAGGCCACCGGACCACCGCGGTAGGTGTCGTCGATCGTCGGGGCTCCGGGTTCTGCGCTCCACACCCCGATGCTGTCGCAGCCCGTGATGCGCCGCTCCCCGAGGGGCAGGGCGATCGTCTCGCCGTCGAGGGAGATGCGCACGGCGAGGCTCGTCAGAGCATCCGGCTGGTAGGCCAGACCGTCGGCGTCGTGGTACCCGATCCAGAGCCCGCCGTCGGAGGCCAGGAGGCGGATGTCGGTGGTCGCCTTCGAGAGCGGGGCGTCATGCCACGTGGCGAAGCGGAGGTCACCGGTCGTTTCGTCGACGAGGGCGGCAACGGGACGCCGCCTGTCGACGAGGAACAGAATGCCGCCGATCGATACGGGAGCGAGCGGATCGAGCAGGTCGAACATGCCGGGCTGATCGGGCATGTCGCGCTGATCGGGCATGTCGCGCTGGCTGGCCGCGCCGGACACGTCGGGGGGCTACGCGAAGATGCGGAAGCCGTTCGCGATGCGGTTGACCGGGGTGAAGAGGGCGAAGAGCGGCACGATGATGCGCAGCATGTAGACGAACACCTGGATGTCGGCAAGATCGAACACCAGGAACAGAACGATGCCGATGAGGCCGAACAGCATGACCCGCAGAGCCGTGCGCACCCAGTCGACGAACAGGATCGAGAAGCCGACGCAGAGCAGAACGAGCCCGGTGTCGACGACGAATGCACCCACGTGTGGGTTCTCGACGAGGTGCGCGATGCTGAACAGCACGATCGCCACGGCCCACATCGTGACGAATGCCAGCCCGGCGAGCGGCTTCGGCAGCGACTTGCCGGGAGACCTGACCACGATGTTGTCGACCATTACCCAAAAACTCCTCGTTAGCGATTCTCTGGAACCTCCCGACAGCTTATCCTGCAACCCTCGTCGGCCGGTTCGCCGCCCGCCGCTACGCTGAATGGATGACCGGCAACCCTGCATCCACAGCCGCCCACGAGGCGGAGGGAAGCCGCGTGTTCCGCGTGCTCGCCCGCCTCGGCTATGCCGTCAATGGGCTGCTGCACGTGCTCATCGGCATCATCGCGATCACGGTCGCCATCGGATCGGGTTCGACCGGCTCGGCGCCGGGCGGCTCGGGTGGCAGCGATTCGGGTGGCAGCGGCTCCGGTGGCAGCCGCTCGGGTGGCGGTGAGGCCGACCAGTCCGGTGCGCTCAGCCAGCTCGCCTCGAACCCCGCCGGCGTAGCGCTGCTCTGGGTGATCGTCGTCGGGCTCTTCGCGCTCGGGCTCTGGCAGGTGATCGCGGGCTTCCAGGTGAAGCAGAGCGACCGGAAGAAGGCCTGGGGCAAGCGCATCTCCGAGTTCGGCAAGGCGATCGCGTACATCGCCGTCGGCGTCACCGCCCTCACCTTCGCCCTCGGCGGCTCGAAGAGTTCGTCGGGCTCCAGCCAGAGCGCCAGCGCTTCGGCCCTCGCGACGCCCGGCGGCGTCTTCGCGGTGGTCGCGGTCGGGCTCGTCGCCTTCGGAATCGGCGTGTTCTTCGTGGTGCGCGGCATCACCCGCCGCTTCACGAAGGACCTTCTGCTGCCCGCGGGAACCACGGGCCGCGCGATCGTCGTCGTCGGCGCGATCGGCTATATCGCGAAAGGGATCGCGCTCGCGGTCGTCGGCGTGCTGTTCGTGGTCGCGGCCGTCACCTTCGACCCCTCCAAGGCGACGGGTCTGGATGGCGCCCTGAAGTCGCTCGCCGCCCTGCCCTTCGGCGCGATCATCCTCGTCGCCGTCGGTATCGGCCTCGTCGCCTACGGTGCGTACCTCGGTGCGCGCGCCCGCTGGGGCAAGCTGTGATCGGGCTGCGGCGGGGCTGAGATGCGGCGGGACTGAGGCGCGCGGGCGCTGAGGACTGGACCGATGACGGGCGAGACGGAAACAGAGGGCAGGAGCAGGGTGCGCATACTCATCGTGGGGGCCGGGGCGGTCGGCGGGTTCTTCGGCGGGCGGTTGGCGGCGGCGGGGCGCGACGTCACGTTCCTGGTTCGGCCGGCGCGGGCCGAGGCGCTCGCGGCGCACGGGTTGGTGGTGCGCGGTTCAGACGGATCCGTCGACGTCGCCCTGCCGCATCCGGCGACGATCACGACCGAGGGGCTTGCCGCGGCCGGGCCGTTCGACGTCGTGGTGCTGTCGGTGAAGGCGTACACACTCGAGCAGGCTCTGGATGATGTGGCCGACGCCGTGGGCGAGCGAACGATCATCCTGCCCACCCTGAACGGCATGCGCCACATCGACCTGCTGCGCGAGCGTTTCGGCGCCGAACGGGTCGTCGGCGGAGTCTGCGTGGTCGCGGCGCAGCTCGACGCGGACGGCAGCATCCGCCAGGTCGGAGCAGGCAACAGCCTCTCGTATGGCGAGTTCGACGGCGCTGTGAGCGAGCGGATGCTCGAGCTCCACTCCTCCTTCACAGGCACCGGTTTCGACACCAAGATCTCACAGACCATCGAGCTCGACATGTGGCAGAAGTGGGTGATGCTGGCGTCGGGCGGAGCCCTGACGACGCTGATGCGCAGCACGGTGGGGGCCATCGTGGCCGCGCCCGGCGGGCTCGCGGTCGCGACCGGCCTCGCCGACGAGTGCTTCGCAGTGGCGACCCGCGCCGGGTTTCCACCGCGGGCGGCCTACCGGGCGTTCGTGCTCGACACCCTCACGGCGCAGGGCTCGTCGTTCGGCACCTCGATGTTCAGGGACCTGATGGCCGGCAACGAGGTGGAGTCCGAGCAGATCGTCGGCGACCTCGTCGCGCGGGGCGGCGCGCTCGGCGTAGACGTTCCCCTTCTGGCGCTCGCCCACACGAACCTCAGCGTCTACCGGGCGAACAGGAGCCGCCGCTAGGGTGGAGCCGCGCTGCCCCACGGGCAGCCGACGCCGTGGGGGCAGGCCTCCGGCGCGCGCGAACGCCCCGCGGGGCAGAGAGCTGGAATCCATGGACCCGATCTCCGGAGGCCTCGTCGGCATCATCGGACTCGTCATCTTCATCGCCACCGTCGTCTCGATCGTGCGGAACCCGAACCACGGCGCGGTCGGCAAGCTCATCTGGATTCTGGTCGCCTTCTTCCTGAACCTGCTCGGCTCGATCCTCTGGCTCATCTTCGGCCGCGGCCGCGTGCGCAACTGAGCAAATATCGCTAAGCTGGCTAGAGCTCCTAGCCAGAATGGATGATCGTGGTCTCAGTCAACGTGCTCGACGCTCGAAACAACCTCTCCAAGCTCGTCGCTGCCGTCGGCGACGGTGAAGACGTCGTCATCTCCAAGCGGGGCCGCCCGCTGGTTCGCCTGGTGAGAATCGAAGAGGAGACCGTGCCGCACACGGGCCGGGCGATTGCGGAATGGCTGACCCGCAACCACCCGCCGACGTACTCGCGGCGCACGGCTGCCGAGTTGGCTGAACAGATTCGCGACGAGCGGGAGTCGTGGGAGTGATCTACCTCGACTCCTGCGTCGTCATCCACGCGGTCGAAGACGACGGGCCGATCGGTCAAGGGATGCGCCAGCGCCTCGCTGACCTCGGCGATGAGCAGGCGGCGATCAGCTCCCTGGTCAAACTGGAGTGCCTCGTGGGTCCGCTCCGAAGCGGAGATCTCGCGCTTGCCGACCACTACCGGCGGGCATTCGAGCAGTTCGCGCTCGTCGAGGTCGGAGACGCGCAGTACATCCGGGCGGCTGAGCTCCGCGCTCGTCACGGCATCAAGACGCCCGATGCCCTTCACCTCGCGGCGGCACAGGGTGCGGGATGCCGCCAACTGTGGACGGCGGATTCCCGGCTTGCGGCGGTCTCGCACGGTCTCGCCGTCGATCTGTTGCAGGCCGCAGAGAAGACTCCCGATGACCGCCTGTAGCTGGGGAGTCGCGTGCGGGGCGGCGGGTCAGGAGGGGCGGGAGCGCTTGGCGATCATGCGGGGGGCGATCCAGAGCAGGGCTATCGTGCCGACGACGGCGCGCACAGCGGCGAAGACGAGCACCCACCAGCCGATCGACTGGCCGCCCAGCAGGAGGCCGACGCCGATGAGCACCAGCGCGACGTCTGCGGCGTAGGGCACCTTCAGCCAGAACATCAGTCGCCGCGTGGGATCCATGCCTCCATTGTGCGCCCGCGCGCTGCCGCTGCGCCCTACCGCGGGGTGGGGTGGTGCGGCCGGGTGTGCGGGTGCCGCGCGTGGTGTGGGACGGCGCGGCGCGAAGTAGGGCCGCAGTGCGGGGCGTGCGGCGCGGCGACGTGGGGCGCCGCGCACGTGCGTGCGGGCAGGCGGCGGGGCAGGCGGGGCAGGCGCGTGTCAGCGCTTGCGGCGGATGCGGATGGGGCCCTTCGCGGTAGAGGGGTCGACGACCGAACCGCCCTGAGTGATCTCGACCTCGCCGGCGGCCACCATGCGGCGGGCGGCGCGGCGCACGGGCTCCATCAGCGCCCGCCACTCGGTCTCGTCGGAGGTCACCGCGCGTGCGACATCGGAGGGGCAGATCGTGGCGGTGGCTGCGCGGCTCGCGAGCAGGCTCCGGATGCCCGCCTCGAGTTCGCGGTCGGCCGCCGACACTTTCTGGCGGCGGCAGGCGTCACTGCAGTAGACGACCTCGTCCCAATTGCGTTCCCACTTCTTGCGCCACTCGATGCGGCGCCCGCACGAACGGCAGGTCTTGTCGGCGGGGGCCGCCCCGGAAGACGAGTCCGAGGCGCCGCCGCGTGCTGAGCGGGAGGAGGAGGCCATACCTCCATCATCGCCCCGCGCATCCCCCGCGCCGGCCGGGTTGCGCTCAGCCCTCGTCGTCGTCGTGCATCGGCTGGCGCGCGGACCCATCCGCCGACCCATGCGCCGCCCCGTCCGCCCACCCGCCTGCCAGCCCATGCGCCGACCCGTCCGCCGGCTCGGCCGTCAGCACGAGCCCGCCCGGCCCGTTCGCCCCCTCCATCAGCGCCGCGATCCACGTCCGGTTCAGCGGCCCCACGTCACCCGCCTCGAAGTGGAAGCGCAGCCCGATCGACGGGTGCAGCCACAGCACCGTGTGACCCGATCCATTCCGGCTCGTGTTCGAGTAGTGCACCGTGAACGACTCGCCCCGGCGCAGCTTGGTGAGAATGACGTGCTGTAGGTGCCTCAGCACCCGGTCGTCGAACTCGATCAGCGTGTCGGGATGCCCGTACATCATGCTTCCCACGGTGAGCCTCCTCAGCCGAGCTGTGTTGCTACGCTACCCCCATGATCACTGCTGGCGTCGATCTCGCTGCAGAAGCACGGGGAACGGCGCTCGCCGTGATCGAATGGGATGTCGCGGGCGCCGTTCTCCGTTCCCTCACTCTGGGCGTCACCGACCGGCTCATCGTCGACACCGTGCTCGGAACCGGACGGGCCCCCGCCCACAAACTGGGCATCGACTGCGCCCTGGGCTGGCCCGACGAGTTCGCGCAGTTCATCGCCGACCACCACGCCGGCCAGCCCCTCGGGCCGGAGGTCGACGGCGGCATCGACTGGCGCCGCACCCTCGCCTACCGCGAGACCGACCGGGCCGTGCGCGCGCGCACCGGGCGCTGGCCGCTCAGCGTGTCGACCGACCGCCTCGGGCTCACCGCCATGCGCGCAGCGGGCCTGCTCGCGCGCCTGGCCGAGCGCGGCGTTCCGATCGACCGCTCGGGGTCGGGCCTCGTCGCCGAGATCTACCCCGCGGCCTCCCTGCGGATCTGGGGTTTCGTCACGCCCGGCTACCGAACGGATGCCGCCCGCCGCGCCGAGCTCATCGACGAGCTGCTCGCCGCCGCGCCCTGGCTCGACGCGCAGGGCTTTCTGCCGCTCATGCGCTCCTCCACCGACGCCTTCGACGCGGTCGTCGCGGCACTCGCGACCCGCGCTGCGGCTGTCGGACTCGCCGACCCTCCGCCGCCCGGCATGCTCGACCGCGCCCGGCGCGAGGGCTGGGTGGCGCTGCCGAACGGCGGCCTCGGCGACCTGCTGGCTCTGGAGCAGCGGCTGCGCTGAGCGGGCGTGGCTACCAGAGCCAGCCGGCGCCGATCCCGACCGACAGCAGGCTCACGCCGCCGAGCACGATCCCCACGATGGCGGGTGCCCGCCCGACCCCGCCCAGCAGGGGTGCCCGGGTCAGGGCGACGATGCCGAAGACCACAGCCAGCACGTCGGGGATGCCGCCGAGCAGCAGGCCGATTCCGAACGGGATGCCCATCAGCACGAACCCGCAGATGCCGAGCACGAGAGCCGCTGTCGCGAACCCGTTCGGCGCGGCGGGCGTGGCGCGCTGGGCCGGGGGCACGGGCATGTGGTGGGTCCAGCGGGTGCCGTCCCACCAGCGGGTGTTTCCGGGAACGGTGGGGTCGGGGTACCAGCCGGGAGGGGGTGCGCTCATGCCTCCAGTCTGGCGCGTTGCGGCGTCGGCCGCGATCACGCCCGCGACGCGGTGCCGGATCGTGACGAGGAGCGTGCGGCGGCCCGTGCGGCGCGCCGGCGCTGCCACCACGCGGTGGCCCTGCCGAGCATCCGGCGCAGAAAGGCGTTGAAGCGACGGGCGACGGCGAATTCGGTGCCCAGAACGGCGAACCCGAGAAAGACGATCAGCCAGCCCGGGCCGGGGAGCGGAATCAGCACGATGCCGACCAGCACGATGGTGATGCCCACTACGGCCAGCGCCACCAGGTAGGCGAGTCGCAGCCGGGGGTGACGCTCGATGGTGGCCCGCCGACGAGCCAGCCAGAGGCGGAACGGATGCCGCGGCGAAGCACCCTCGTCGACTCCCCGTTCCCATTCGCTTGTCATGCGCTCACGCTAGAGGCGGCGGCTGGGAAAACCTCGAAGAATTCCCGCGAAGGGGCCCTAGGCCGCGGCCTTCCCGCGCTTCCAGAACGGCGGCTTGCGCTTATCCGGCTCTTCGGGGTGGTTCCAGACCTTCACGATCGCCCAGCCCACGGCCGCGATCGGCACCGCGAGCACCGCGCCCAGCACGCCGCCGAGGATCGTGCCGGCCGTCAGCGCCACGAGGATCACGAGGGGGTGCAGCTGCAGCGAGTTCGCCATGACGACCGGCTGCAGCAGGTTCCCTTCGAGCTGGTTGACGATGATGACGATGATGACGACGAGCAGCGCGACGAACGGCCCGTTGGCGACGAGCGCGACGAGGGCGGCGAGCACTCCGGCGAGCGTCGCGCCGATGATCGGAATGAAGGCGGTCACGAAGACGATGACGGCCAGGGGGAGGGCGAGCGGAACGCCGAGGATCGCCGCACCCGCGCCGATGAACACCGCATCGACGAAGGCGACGATCGCCGTGCCGCGCACGTACCCGCCGAAGGTCTTCACCGCCACATGCCCGATGCGTTCGCCGCGCTCGTGGCGGTAGCCGTGGAACGGGCGGAGGAAAAAGGCCCAGATGCGGTCGCCGTCCTTCAGGAAGAAGAACAGGATCACGAATGCGAGGAGCGCCCCGGTGATCACCGACCCGGCCGCCGAGACACCCGCGATGGCGCCCGTGCCGAACTGGCTGCTCGTCAGAAAGCCGACCACGGCATCCCGCCCGGAGTCGAACTGCTCCTGGCTGATGTTGAAGGGGCCGTTCTGCACGAACTGCTGCAGCTGGTTCACGCCTTCGACCGCCGATGACGAGAGTTCGTCCCACTGGCCTTCGACCGCGAACACGATCAGCGTGATGATTCCGCCGAACACCAGGATGCCGGCGATGAGGGTGACCCAGGTGGCGATGCCGGGCGAGAGGCCGCGACGCCGCAGAAAACCGATCACCGGGCTCAACGCCGACGCGAGTATCAGGGCGATCAGCACGGGGATCACGACGAGCTTCAGCTGCACGAGGGCGAACACGATCGCCGTGACGAGCACCAGAACGACGATGATCTGGGCGCTGCGAACGGCGAGCTGCCCGAACTTGTCGGTCAGGAGATCCCTGAGGGAGGGGCGGGGGGCTGCGGGATGCTCGGGGCTGGCGGCTGGCATGAGTCAACCCTAGAGGGGGCCCCGCGTGGGGCAGAAGCGCGCTCTCGGGCTTGACAGCGGCCCTGTGCGGACGGGCACTGTAGTGCTGGGGACCGGATGTTCGGGAACGTCGAACAAAGGTTGTCGCGTAAACCAAAGGGGTTAGGATTCAGGCATGACCGAACAGCGCTGGCTCTCGCCGCAGGAACTCAGCGCGTGGAAGAAGTTCATCGCCGTCGTCGAACTGCTGCCGGGCGCGCTCGACTCGCAGCTGCAGCGCGACGCCGAGCTGACCCACTTCGAGTACTTCACCCTCGCGATGCTCTCGGAGGCACCGGAGCGCACGCTCCGCATGACAGCCCTCTCTGCCGTGACGAACTCGACGCTGCCGCGGCTCTCGCACGTGGCGAGCCGGTTGGAGCAGCGCGGCTACCTGCGGCGGAGCCCGTGCCCCGAAGACCGCCGGGCCACCAATGCCTCCCTCACAGAGGCGGGTTGGGAGAAGGTCGTCCACACCGCGCCGGGTCATGTGGACACGGTGATCGCAAATGTGATCGACCCTCTCACCCCGACCGAGGTGGAATCCCTGGGGTTCCTGATGGGGAAGATGCTGGCAAAGCTCGATCCGGAGAATAAATTCCGGGCTCGCGACGCTGACACCGAGGAGCAATGATTCTTCACCTCAGCAGAGAAGAGAGCAGCATGACCACCACCTCCCCGACTTCCGGTTCCACCACGTCGCCCGCCGCCGCCGCGGGCACCTTCACGATCGGCGGCGACCTCACGGTCAACCGCCTGGGCTACGGCACGATGCAGCTCACCGGCCCCGGCGTCTGGGGCGCCCCGGCCGACCACGACGGGGCGGTCGCCGTGCTGCGCCGCGCGGTCGAACTCGGTGTGAACCTCATCGACACCGCCGACGCCTATGGCCCGTATGTCACCGACGCACTCATCCGTGAGGCGCTGCACCCCTACGGCGACGACCTCGTGATCGCCACCAAAGTCGGCTTCACCCGCCAGGGCCCCAACCAGTGGATTCCCGTCGGCCGCCCCGAGTACCTGCGCCAGCAGACGGAGCTGAACCTCCGCAACCTCGGTGTCGACCGCATCGACCTGCTGCAGTTGCACCGCATCGACCCCACCGTTCCGCTGGCCGACCAGATCGGCGAGCTGAAGAAGCTGCAGGAGGAGGGCAAGGTGCGCCACATCGGCCTCTCCGAGGTGTCGGTCGACGACATCGAGGCGGCACGGGCCATCGCTCCGATCGCCTCGGTTCAGAACCTCTTCAACCTGACCAACCGCAGCGCCGAAGACGTGCTCGAGTACGCGGCAGCAAACGGCCTCGCGTTCATCCCGTGGTTCCCGCTGGCGACGGGCGAACTCGCCGGCGAGGGCACCCCGCTGGCTGCGATCGCGGCAGAGCACGGCAGCACGCCGAGCCAGCTCGCGCTCGCCTGGCTGCTGCGCCGCTCGCCCGCGATGCTGCCGATCCCCGGCACGTCGTCGGTGGCCCACCTCGACGACAACGTCGCCGCTGCCGCCATCGAACTGAGCGACGACGACTACGCGGCGCTCGACGCGATCGCCTAGCGTCATCCCGCCCGGCCCGTCAAGCACGGAGCCGGGCGGGGCTCCGCCCAGACCGGAGTGCTAGACATAGAGCATGAAGAATAAAGTCGCGTTCGTATTCGTCTCCCTCGTCGCATTCCTCGCCTACACGCTGGGTGCCAAGGCGGGCAAGGCGCGCTACAAGGAGATCTCGTCGGCGGTCAGCAGCTTCTGGAACGACCCCAAGGTGAAGAAGGCCCGCAAGCGCGCCGTCGCCGACGCCAAGAAGGCGACCCAGGAGGCGGCGAAGACCGCCGAAAAGGCTGCCAAGAAGGCCGCGAAGCGCGCCCAGAAGCGCCTCTCCTAGGTTCGGTCGGGCGATCCCGCCCGCGCCAGCGTCACCCGCGTGACGTACGGCATCGTGTAGCGGGTCTGCCCGGCGAGGTCGGGATGCCCGTCGAGCAGTGCCTCGATGTCTCGCAGTACCTCGGCCCGGGCATCCGGTTCCATCGTGATGATGTAACTGCGCGAGGTGACCATGGCGAGCAGTCCGTCGCGGCTGACCGGGTTGTCCCAGAAGAACTCCGCGTGCGATGTCGTCTGCAGGGGGGATGCGACGGGAGGCGTGACGCTGTCGTAGTCCTCGGCGGCAGACGTGCCCATGATCTGGCCGAGGCGTGCCACCCAGTCGACGCGTTCGTCGCGGATGTTCCAGACCAGCGCGAGGGCGCCGCCGGGCTTCAGAACCCGGGCGACCTCCGCTGAGGCGGCCGGTACCTCGACCCAGTGCCAGGCCTGGGCGAACGTCACCAGGTCGGCGATGCCGTCGTCGAGCGGAAGCGCCTCGCCGGTGCCCTCGAGCGCACGGACCTCGGGGAACTTCCCGGCGAGGGCCGCACGCATCGCGGCGTCGGGCTCGACGGCGATCACCTCGTCGCCGTACCCGAGCAGGGCTGCCGTGAACTTGCCGGTTCCGGCGCCGATGTCGACGACGGTGAGCGGGACGCCGGCGACTGCCGCCCCCGCAACCTCTGCGCGGATCCAGTCGATCGCCTCGATCGGATACCCGGGCCGACCCCGCTCGTACTCGGTGACGGCCTTGCCGAACGAGAGCGCGTGCGCGGTGTTCCGGGTCATGCTCCCAGTCTTCCACTCGGCGGTGCGGCGGGGCACACTGGTGCCATGACACTCGAGACGCGTCACATCAGCATCTCCATCGAACGCCCGGTCGCCGAGGTCTACGTCTACGTCAGCGATCCGGCCAGGCTCCCGGAGTGGGCATCCGGGCTCAGCTCCGGCATCAGCCGGGTCGGCGACCGGTGGGTCGCCGACTCGCCGATGGGCAGGGTCGAGGTCGAATTCGCCCCGGCCAACGCGTTCGGGGTCGCCGACCATACCGTCACCCTGCCCACCTCAGAGGTCTTCTCGAACCCCCTCCGCGTGATCGGGAACGACGGCGGCTCCGAGGTGGTCTTCACGCTGTTCCGGATGCCCGGCGTCAGCGCGACGGACTTCGACCGCGACGCCGGTACGGTCGAAGCCGACCTGGCCGCACTCAAGCGCCGCCTCGAACGCTGAGGGTCGCGGCCCTCAGGCCTGCAGGCACCGCGCCCTCAGGCACCGCGCCCTCAGGCACCGCGCCCTCAGGCACCGCGCCCTCAGGCACCGCGCCCTCAGGCACCGCGCCCTCAGGCCCCGCGCCCTCAGGCTTGCAGGGTGGCCAGGGTCGCGGCGGCCGGAGTGGTGGGGCGGCCGAGCAGGGTGCTGAGGTCGTTCGACGTGCTGTCAAGCGCGCCCGTCGCGATGTTCGCATCGAGGCCGACCACGAAGCCCGCCGTACCCTCGTCGAGACCGGCGGCCAGCAGGGCGGCGGTGTGGGCATCCGGAGTCAACGACTCGAACCGCACCTCGCGGCCGAGCACCGAGCCGAGCGTGGCGGCGAACTCGCTGCCCGTCCAGGCCACGTCACCCCCGAGCTCGTAGGTCTTGCCCTCGTGGCCCTCGGTGGTCAGCACGACGGCCGCAGCCTCGGCGAAGTCGTCGCGGGAGGCGCTGGCGACGCGACCCTCGCCCGTGCTCGCGGCGTAGACACCGGTCTCGGCGGCCTGCGACAGCGACGAGGCGTAGTTCTCGGTGTACCAGTTGTTGCGGAGGATCGTGAAGGGTACTCCGGATGCCCGGAGGTACTGCTCGGTCGCCTTGTGCTCGGGGGCGAGAATGAGGTCGGTGTCGTCGGCGCGCGGAGCGCTCGTGTAGGCGATGCGCGAGATACCGGCCGTCTTGGCGGCGTCGATTGCGTTGCGGTGCTGCTCGACGCGGCCGCCGACGTCGCTGCCCGAGACCAGCATCAGCGTGTCGGCGCCATCGAACGCAGCAGCGAGGGTGGCGGGGTCGGAGTAGTCGATGACGGCGGTGCGCACGCCGAGGCTCTGCAGGGCATCCACCTTCCCGGAGTTGCGACCGGCAGCGACGATGTCAGCCGGGGCGATTCCGCGCGAGAGCAGGTGGGTGACGATGAGGCGGCCGAGCTGGCCGGTGGCGCCGGTGACGACGAATGACATGGGTTCTCCTTGGTGCGGTCGTGAGTGGGCTGGGCCGGGTCGACCCTGCGTACGTACGATGCAACGAGCGGGATGCCCGGGTGCTTCCCGAACGACAGTACCCACTTTTGGTAAGTTGGTTACCATGACCGATCTCATGGCGCCCTCGACCCCGCCCTCGACAGTGCCCTCGACGGCGGCTGCGGTGCGGGCGGCGATCCTGCCCGCCGACCCGTTCTCGCGCAACTGCCCCAGCCGCGTGGTGCTCGACCACGTCACGAGCAAGTGGGGGGTGCTCGTGATCGTGGCGCTCGCCGACGGGTCGCAGCGCTGGGGCGAACTGCGCCGTGGCATCGAGGGCATCAGCGAGAAGATGCTGGCCCAGACGCTCCGCACGCTCGAGGCCGACGGCCTGGTGGTGCGCACCGTGCAGGCCACGATTCCGCCGCGGGTCGACTACGAGCTGAGCGCGCTCGGCCACGGGCTCGCCGAGCGCCTGCTGCCGCTGGTCGAGTGGGCCGGCGCGAACGCCGCTGCCATCGTGGGCGCCCCCCTCACCCCGCCCGCGCCCTGACCC
>NZ_PSTT01000044.1 GCF_002931235.1 Subtercola sp. Z020
GGGGGCAGAGGGGGGTCAGAGGGCGTGGAGGGTCAGCCAGGCGCGGATGGCGGACGTGTAGCGCACGGGGTCGTAGTTCCACAGGCGCACGTGCTTCGCGATCGAGAACGGAACGAGCGTCACGATGTCGGGGCGCGCCTCGGCCAGCTTCCGCGAAGCGGTCGAGGGAACGAACCCGTCGTCGTCGCTGTGCAGGATCAGCACCGGGAACGAGATCTCGGATGCCCGGGCCACGAAGTCGAGCCGCTTGAAGTCGATCGGCTCCTGCTGGCCGGTCACGACCTTGCCGACCGCGTTGCCGATGGTCGCCATCACGGCCTGAGAGATGGGCTCGGGCAGGTGGTTCAGGTGCCCCTGGAAGACGATCGTGTCGCACCAGGCGACCACCGGTGAGTCGAGGATGACCGCTTCGATCACCGCGGCGTACTCCGAGCGGGTCGCGGCCTGCAGCACAGTCGCGCCACCCATCGACCAGCCGAAGAGCACGATGCGCTTCGCACCGTGCTCGATCGCGTACCGGATGGCCGCATCGACATCGTGCCACTCGGTGTCGCCGAGCGCGTAGCGGCCGTCGGAGCTGCGCGGGGCCTCGCCGTCGTTGCGGTACGAGACCTGCAGCGTGCTGAACCCGAGCTCGTGCAGCAGGGGCAGAGCCCGGATCGTCTCCGGCCGCCGCACTCCGCGGCCGTGCACGGCGATCACCCAGCGGTCGCCGGCGCTCTGCGGATTCGCGGGGTCGGCCCGCACGAGCCACGCCGGAGCCGCGCCGAGCTCGGTCTCGACGGTGACGTCTTCGACGGGCAACCCGAGTTCGCGCGGATCGAGGTAGTACCAGCTGCCGAGCCGGCCCCACCGGGCATCCTGCAGCCGGCCGCTGTCGACGCGCTCGAGACGGCGCACGACGCGGCCGTCACCCACGCTCAGGATGTCGCCGACCCGCGCGTGACCGGCCCCGTCGGCGAACCACAGACTGTAGCGGCCCGGCACCAGGGAGTCGGCGGAGACGCCGAGGGTCACGGTGCCGGCATCGAGGTCGACACCGTGGATGCGGAGCGTCTCTTCGGCGGAAGCGGTGGGGATGACGACCGAGCGCGAGAACTTCGCGGTGACGACGGCGAGACCGGCCGTGACCACCGTCGCGACCGAACCCACGGCAATGGCCGAGACCGCCCAGGCCGGGACGCGCCGGCGCTCGGAGGCAGCTGCGGTGGCTCGTGCGGTCGTCATCGAACCAGCCTTTCACAGCTCACGGCCCCCACTCAGCCGAACGGCGTGCCTTCCCAGCAGACACTCGAAGAAACCATAGTCTGGCGACGTGTCCGATTTCCCCTTCAGCCCTGCACTGCCGCCGGTCTTCGCTGCGGCGCTCGGCTCGCTGCGAGAGGCAGCCACCCGGCCGGAGCTCGTGGTGAGCGAGATCGCGTCGCCCGGCAATCTGGCCCCGCACTCGATCGCGCTGTCTGCCGATGTGACCCCGGCCCGGCACGGCACCGACAGCGACCTCGGAACGGGGCGCTTCATCCTGCTCTACGACCCGGAGGAGCCGGAGGCCTGGGGCGGAGCGTTCCGGGTGGTGTGCTTCGTGCAGGCGCCGCTCGAGACGGAGATCGGCCTCGACCCGTTCCTCGCAGACGTCACGTGGTCCTGGCTGATTGATGCGCTCGACACGAAGGGTGCAGACTATTCACATGCTTCGGGTACGGCAACCAAGATCATCTCGTCGGGTTTCGGAGAGCTGGCAAAGCAGGGCGACGGTGCCCAGATCGAATTGCGAGCCTCATGGACCCCGGGAGACGAACAGATGAAGTCGCACGTGGAGGGCTGGGGTGAGCTGCTCTGCATGCTCGCCGGGTTGCCGCCGGTGCCCGAGGGAGTGAGTCTTCTCCAGGCGAGGCGCCAGGCGCGTGACTGAGCCGGGCCACACCGACAGCGCTGCTCCCGTCGTCTCGCTGCCGGAGCGGAATGCGCCGCCGCGCGAGGTCATCGACACCCGCGAGGGGTACCTCGAGGCCGTGCGGCTGATCGCCGCGGGCGAGGGGCCGCTCGCAATCGATGCGGAACGGGCATCCGGATTCAAGTATTCGCAGCGCGCCTACCTCATCCAGCTGTATCGCCGGGGAGCCGGCACCTTCCTCTTCGACCCGCCGCCCATCGGATCCTTCGCCGAACTCTCGGCCGTGATCGCCGACGAGGAATGGGTGCTGCACGCCGCCAGCCAGGATCTCGCCTGTCTCCGCGAAGTGTCGCTGGCACCCACGAAGATCTTCGACACCGAACTCGCCGCGCGCCTCCTCGGGCTCGCCCGCGTCGGGCTCGGAACCGTCGTCGAGGAGCTCCTCGGCATCCACCTCGCCAAGGAGCACTCCGCGGCCGACTGGTCGACCCGGCCGCTTCCCGCGGCCTGGCTCGAGTACGCCGCCCTCGACGTCGAACTGCTGATCGATGTGCGCGACGTCATGGTCGGCATGCTCGACGAGCAGGGCAAGACGGAGATCGCGCGCCAGGAGTTCCAGGCGACGCTCGACAAAGAGACGAAGCCGGCGCTCGCCGAGCCGTGGCGCCGGCTGTCGGGGGTGCACTCGCTCCGCGGAGCGAAGAACCTCTCGGCGGCGCGCGAGCTCTGGCTGGCGCGGGATGCTCTCGCCCGCGAGACCGACACCGCGCCCGGCAGGCTCGTCCCCGACCTCTCCCTCACCGCCGCAGCGCGCGCGATGCCGGCCACGAAGCGCGACCTCGCCTCGATGCGGGAGTTCACGGGCCGGGCCTCCCGGTCGGAACTCGACCGCTGGTGGGCAGCCCTCGAAGCGGGCCGGGCATCGACGGAGCCACCGCAGGTGACACGGGCGGGCGACACGCTCCCTCCCCCGCGCAGCTGGTCCGACAGGAACCCCGAGGCGGATGCCCGGCTGAAGCTCGCGCGGCAGGCACTCCTTGCGCTCAGCGAAGAGCAGAGCATCCCGCTCGAGAACCTGCTGACGCCGGAGCTGCTGCGACGGGCCGCCTGGACGCCGCCCACGCCGGTCACGGCCGAAACCGTCGCAGAGGCGCTGGCGAAGGCGGGCGCGCGCCCGTGGCAGGTTGGGCTGACTGCACAGCCGATCGCCCAAGCCTTTGTAGAGGCCCTCCAAACCCCGCTCGACGGGCCGGAAGGCGAATCGTAGGAAGCAACAACCGATTTCGGGCGTCTCCCGGGGCTGCCTAGATTGGTGCCGTACCCGAAACCAGGAGGCATGAGGCATAGTGGCCGAAATATCTGAAGTCGTCTTCGTCGATGGAGTCCGCACCCCGTTCGGGCGCGCGGGCGAAAAAGGAATGTACTGGAACACCCGAGCCGACGACCTCGTGGTCAAGGCCATCCTGGGCCTGCTCGAGCGCAATCCGAACGTTCCGCACGACCGCATCGACGAGGTCGCGGTCGCCGCGACGACCCAGCAGGGTGACCAGGGCCTGACGCTCGGCCGCACGGCCGCGCTGCTCGCCGGCCTGCCCAAGTCGGTTCCCGGTTTCGCGATCGACCGCATGTGCGCCGGAGCGATGACCTCGGTCACCACCCTCGGGAGCGGCATCGGCTTCGGTGCCTACGACATCGTCATCGCCGGCGGCGTGGAGCACATGGGCCGGCACCCGATGGGCTTCGACGCCGACCCCAACCCGCGCTTCCTGTCGGAGAAGATCGTCGGCGCGGAGGCCCTCAACATGGGTTCGACGGCCGAGCGCATCCACGACCGGTTCCCCGCGCTCACCAAGGAGCGTTCCGACCGGTATGCGCTGCGCAGCCAGCAGAAGGTCGCCGCGGCCTACGCCGCCAACAAGATCCAGCCCGACCTCATCCCGGTCGCCATCAAGAGCGAGGCCGGCTGGGGGCTCGCGACGCGCGACGAGGCGCCTCGCCCCGAGACCACCATGGAGGGCCTGGCGAACCTGCGCACGCCGTTCCGGCCGCATGGCCGCGTCACCGCGGGCAACTCGTCGGGGCTCAACGATGGTGCAACGGCGAGCCTGCTCGCCAGCGGTGCCGTGGCGAAGGAGCTCGGCCTGACCGCCAAGATGCGCATGGTCAGCTTCGCCTTCGCCGGCGTCGAGCCCGAGATCATGGGTATCGGCCCTGTTCCGTCGACGGAGAAGGCCCTGAAGAAGGCCGGCCTCTCGATCACCGACATCGGCCTGTTCGAACTGAACGAGGCCTTCGCCGTACAGGTGCTCTCCTTTCTCGACCACTTCGGCATCGACGACGACGACCCCCGCGTCAACGAGTACGGCGGCGCCATCGCGCTCGGCCACCCGCTCGCCTCGTCGGGCGTTCGCCTCATGAACCAGCTCGCCCGCCAGTTCGCCGAGCACCCCGAGGTGCGCTACGGCCTCACGGCGATGTGCGTCGGCCTCGGCCAGGGCGGCACTGTCATCTGGGAGAACCCGAACTACGACCGGAAGGCGAAGAAGTCGCGCTGAGGCGGCCTCACCCACAACCATGACGAACTACGCTGACATCGATTTCACCGACCTGCTCGAGTTCTCGGCCGACGAGGTCGTCACGCACTCGTACGTGCGCGACATCCCGCTCGCGAGCGGCAAGACCCTCGCTCTGCTGACGCTCGACAACGGCCGCGACCACACGCGCCCCTCAACGCTCGGCCCGGTCACCCTGCTCGAATACGGTACGGCTCTGGATGCTCTGGCCGCCCGTGCGGCGGCGGGCGAGATCCACGCGGTCGCCGTCACCGGCAAGCCGTTCATCCTCGCTGCGGGCGCGGACCTCAGCAAGGTCGGGGGTGTCTCGTCGCGCGACCTCGCGAAGAAGATGGCGCAGCTCGGCCACTACCAGCTCTCGAAGCTCGGCACGGTCGGTGTTCCCTCCTTCACCTTCATCAACGGGCTGGCGCTCGGCGGCGGTGTGGAGATCGGACTGAACGGCGACTACCGCACGGTCGACTCCGGCATCGCGGCTGCGGCTCTTCCCGAGGTGTTCCTCGGGATCATCCCGGGCTGGGGCGGTGCCTACCTGCTGCCGAACCTCATCGGCATCGAGAACGCCCTCAAGGTCGTCGTCGAGAACCCGCTGAAGAACAACCGCACCCTGAAGGGTCAAGACGTCTTCGATCTCGGGATGGCCGACGCCATCTTCGGTTCGGCCAACTTTCTCGAAGACTCGCTGAACTGGGCCGACGGTGTGCTCACCGGGCGCATCACGGTCAAGCGGGCCAACGAGCCGGGCAAGGTCGAGCGTCTCGTGAAGTGGGACGCGGCCATCGGCATCGCCCGCAAGATGCTCGAGGGCCGTATCGGCACGGTCGCCCGGTCGCCGTACGTCGCGCTCGACCTGCTGAAGGCAGCGAAGTCGGGCACGGCAGAGGAGGGCTTCGAGCGCGAAGACGAGGCGCTCGCCGACCTTGTGGCCGGGGATCAGTTCCGGGCGAGCATCTACGCGTTCAACCTCGTGCAGAAGCGCGCCAAACGGCCCGCGGGGGCCCCTGACAAGGCGCTGGCGAAGAAGGTCACGAAGGTGGGCGTCATCGGCGCCGGCCTGATGGCCTCCCAGTTCGCGCTGCTCTTCGTGCGTCGGCTCCGGGTTCCGGTGATCATCACCGACCTCGACCAGGCGCGCGTCGACAAGGGCCTCGACTACATCCGCGGCGAGATCGCCACCCTGCTCTCGAACGGCCGCATCTCCCCCGACGAGTCGAACCGCCTCAACGCGCTCATCTCGGGCACGACCGACAAGGCCGACTTCGCCGATGCCGACTGGGTCATCGAGGCGGTCTTCGAGGAGCTCGGTGTGAAGCAGGATGTCTTCGCCGACATCGAACAGTACATCTCCGACACGGCGGTGCTGGCGACGAACACCTCGTCGCTCTCTGTCGAGGCCATCTCGTCGAAACTGGCGCATCCGGAGCGCGTCGTGGGCTTCCACTTCTTCAACCCCGTCGCCGTGATGCCGCTGGTGGAGGTGGTGAACACCCCGCTGACCGACGAGGCGACACTGTCGACCGCGATGGTGACGGCCGCCGCGCTGCGGAAGAACGCGGTGATCACACGGGACACCCCCGGGTTCGTCGTGAACCGCATCCTGGCGAAGCTGCTCGGCGAAGCGATGCACGCGGTCGACACCGGCACGCCGTTCGAGGTCGTCAACACCGCCCTCGACCCGTTCGGGCTGCCGATGTCATCGTTCGAACTGCTCGAACTGGTCGGTCTCAAGGTGGGCGCGCACGTGCTCGACACGCACCACGCGGCGTTCCCCGACCGGTTCTTCGAGAGCGAGAACCTGCACCGGCTGGCGGAGCACGGCAAGATCTTCGAGCGCGACGGCAAGGGGAAGATCAAGGGCTTCGACAAGACGGCGGTCAAGATCGTCTCCGGTGGAACGACACCGATGACGGGCGACGAGCTGCTGCGCCGGGTCGAAGACGGCCTGGCCGACGAGATCCACCGCATGCTCGACGACGACGTGGTGCACGCCGCGGAGGACATCGACCTCTGCATGATCCTCGGGGCGGGCTGGCCGTTCCAGATGGGCGGCGTGACGCCGTACCTCGACCGCGTGGGCGCCTCCGAGCGCGTGTTCGGTGACACGTTCCACCACCCGCGGATCGCAGGGGTGGCGTAACCGCTGCCCCGCGCCTCGGCGCACGCACCCACTCGCCACGCCTGCGAGACGGACAGTTGCGGGCGAGACCGACACATCCACCGGTCGGTCTCGCCCGCAGGTGACGGTCTCGCGCGCCGGGTTGCGCGTGCGGCTAGCGGGCGTCGAGCTGGCGGGACGGGTCTGCGTCAGACGGCAGGGGGCGGGCGTACGGGATCTTGCTGCCGATGACCTGCGCCACGATGTCGCGGGCGATGTGCTGGGGAGTGAGGCCGACCCGCTCGAGGATCTCGCCGCGCGACGCGTGGTCGAGGAACTCGTCGGGGAGGCCGAGCTCGGTCAGCGCCGTGTCGACGCCCGCTGCCCGGAGGTCCTGGCGGATGCGTGTGCCCACGCCGCCGACGCGCACCCCGTCTTCGATCGTGACGACGAGGCGGTGCTCGGCGGCGAGCCCGATGAGGCTTTTCGCGACAGGCACCACCCAGCGCGGGTCGACGACGGTCGCGCCGATCCCCTGCGCCGCCAGCCGGTCGGCGACCTGCAGCCCCATCGACGCGAACGGGCCAACGGTGACGATCAGAACGTCTTTCTGCGGAGCGTGGCGCAGAACATCCACCCCATCGTCGAGGCGCTCGACGGCGTCGATCGTCGAGCCGGCGGGGCCCTTGGGGAAGCGCACCACGGTGGGAGCGTCGTCCACGGCGATCGCCTCGGCGAGTTCCTCGCGCAGCCGCTCGGCGTCGCGCGGTGCGCTCAGCCGGATGTTCGGTACGACCTGCAGAATGGCGAGATCCCACATGCCGTGGTGGCTCGGGCCGTCGGGGCCGGTCACGCCGGCTCGGTCGAGCACGAAGGTGACGCCTGCCTTGTGCAGCCCGACATCCATCAGCACCTGGTCGAAGGCCCGGTTGATGAAGGTGGCGTAGAGCGCGACCACGGGATGCAACCCGCCGAACGCCAGCCCCGCAGCACTCGTCACGGCGTGCTGTTCGGCGATGCCGACATCCAGAACCCGTTTCGGGAAGCGCTCTGCCATCGTGTGGAGGCCCGTGGGGCGCAGCATGGCAGCCGTGATGCCCACGATGCGGTCGTTGGATGCCGCGAGCTTCGCGATCTCGTCGGAGAACACGCTCGTCCACGACGGTCCGCTCGACGGGCCGCCGATGGGCTCACCGGTCTCAGGATCGATCTGGCCGACGGCGTGGAACTGGTCGGCCTCGTCGTTGCGGGCCGGCTGGTAGCCGCGGCCCTTCTCCGTGATCGCGTGCACGATGACCGGACCGTGGTACTCCTTGGCCTGGCGGAGGGTCTCCTCCATGGCAGCGAGATCGTGGCCGTCGATCGGGCCGAGGTACTTGATCTCGAGGTTCGAGTAGAGCGACTCGTTGTTCGTGAGGCGTGAGAGGAAGCCGTGCATGCCACCGCGCGCCCCGCGGTAGAGGGCGCGGCCCGCTGCACCGAAGTGGCCGAACAGCCGCTCGCTCGAGTGGTGCAGGTCTTGGTAGCCGGCCTTGGTGCGCACCGTGTTGAGGTAGCGGGCCATGCCACCGATCGTGGGAGCGTAGCTGCGACCGTTGTCGTTCACCACGATGATCAGGTTGCGGTCGTTGTCGTCGCTGATGTTGTTCAGCGCCTCCCACGTCATGCCGCCGGTCAAGGCACCGTCGCCGACGACGGCGACCACGTGGCGGTCGGCCTGGCCGGTCATGACGAACGCGCGGGAGATGCCGTCGGCCCAGCTCAGCGAGCTCGAGGCGTGCGAGCTCTCGACCACGTCGTGCGGGCTCTCGGAGCGCTGCGGGTACCCAGCGAGGCCGTCGCTCTCGCGCAGGCGGCTGAAGTCCTGGCGGCCGGTCAGGAGCTTGTGCACATAGGACTGGTGGCCGGTGTCGAACACGATCGCGTCGCTCGGGGACTCGAACACCCGGTGGATGGCGATCGTCAGTTCGACCACGCCGAGGTTCGGCCCCAGGTGGCCGCCGGTCTTCGACACCTCGGCGATGAGGAACGCGCGAACCTCCCCGGCGAGCTGCACGAGCTCGTCGGGGGTCAGGCGGTCGAGGTCTCGCGGACCATGGATCTGTTCGAGAAGGGTCACTTCGTGCCACCTTTCGAGTTCTCGTCGCCCGAAGCGGGCGTCTGACGAGTCTATAAGTGGTTCATGAGAACACTTGAAGGCTGGCCCACGGTTGACGCCGACGCGTGACTAGGGGCTCTCGACGAAGGTGGCGCTCGTCGCACACGGATCGCACCAGAAGAGGTACGCCAGGCCTTCACCTCCCCAGTGCAGGAATGCGTCGCCTTCGAGAGGCAGCCACGAATCGAACTGCAGCAGGAAGGGCATGCGCCCGGAACACCGGGGGCAGCGTGGATAGACATACTGCCCGATGAAGGTCGGTTCGCCGCCCACCCGATGCAGGTTCTGGCGATGGGTCGAGAGCCCCCAGTCCTGAAAACGCCAGCGTTGTCGGGTGCGCTGGACCCGGGCGACCGTCTCGTTGAGACGGAGGTGCCTCGTCGAGGGCTGCGACACCCTCACCTCCGGCAGCGACGCCGGGGTGCCTGATTCGTCGTGGGAGAAGTACAACGGCGCTTCGGCGGAGCCCTGGCACCAGAGGCAGGTCGCGAACTGCACCTGCGACCGAGAATGCACGCCGAGTTCGGGAAGGATCGCCGACAACTCCAGTAGGCGGGCAAGCGGCGTCGCGCACCGACCGCATCGCTCCGCCAGCACTCCGCCGAAGGGCGAACGTTCGGCGGGCAGGCCCTCGGCCAGCAGGGTCGGATGCGTCCACACGTGCTCGGGGTCGGAGTAGTCGACGCGCAGGTAGTCATCGTCGAAGACGACGTGGAAGACGGCCTCTGAGGTGAGCGGCCGTATACGGTGATCGACGAGCTCCCGGCCGACCTGACGCAGCACCCGATCGAGCCTGGGGCTGTCGATGGGCGCGAAGAGGCGCTGGGCCAGAGCGAGGGCTTCGTCGCTTCGGGCCCCGACGAGGAACCCGCAGAGGTGCCACGGTGGTTCCTCCGCCTTCCGGGCCACGGTGCCGAGGCGCGCCACTTCGCTCGAATCCGCTCCGCGCCAGGGCCATTCCCCGTAGTACGCCGCCTCATTCGGCAGGAGCTGGAACAGCTCCGGGAGGTGGGGGGTGAGCACAGACGGCACCTGGAGGGAAGCGTGGGCGATCACGGCGGCCGCCGCGCCCCGTGAACCTCTCTCCGTACGTCGCAGAAGCGTGACCGCCTCACCCGCGAGCACCTCGAGCTCGCGGGGCGCGAGCAGGCTGAGGCTCTCCCCGTAGAACGGCAGGGTGATCGGGCCGAGCGCGCGCATCCCCTCGACGGCGAACGGGAGTCGGGTCTCGGGGCGCAGAGCGAGACGCGTGAGCTCCTCCACGTGCGAACGGACGAAGTCCAGGCCGTCGGCGCGGTAGCCGTTCCAGAACTTCAGGCCATCCTTCATGTACTGAGCATAAGTCATCTCCTACCGCACGACCATCAGCACGACGTGCCGGGGCGCGGTCGCGCCCCAGTGGTTCGCTGCGACGATGTCGATCGGGTAGGTGCCCGCCGTGGTGGGGGTACCGCCGAGGCGGCCGCGTGCGGGGTCGAGCGTCAGACCGGGCGGCAGCACACCGGCGGCGATGACGAGTCTCGTGCCGAAGCCGGTGGCCGCGACATCCAGCGCCACGGGCACACCCCGCCGGAGAGTCGCATCGCTCGGCGGCGCGGTGAGTGTCGGCGCCAGCTCGACGCGCCGCACGACGCCTGACACGTAGTCGGCGGCGTAGACCCCGGTTCCGCTGAGGGCGACCGCCCGGAGGATTGCGGTGCCGCCGAATCCGGCCACGGAGACCACTGAACCGTCGCTGGCGTCGATCGCTGTGAGAGCGTGCGAGAGCTCGTCGCCGACGAAGAGGTCGCCGTACGGATCCATCGCGAACCCGGTCGGGCGGTGCGCCCCGGGCGGCAACGGCACGCTCGCCTCGCGGAGCGAGCCGTCTGGCGCGAAGCTGGAGACGCTGCCGACGCCGCTGTCGCCGCCGCCTGTGCCGCCGCCGCTGCTGCTGCTGCCGTTCGCCGTGTAGAGGGTGCCCCACGGGTCCACCGCGACGGCCACGGGGCCGGTGGGGGCACCCGGGCCGGTCGGGAGCTGCGCGAACACCTCGCGCACCGCCCCGATGGCCGAGATCTTCGTGACCCGGTTCGTCTGTGTGTCGGCCACATAGACGCTTCCCGCCGCGTCGGTGGTCAGCCCGAGCGGGCGGTCGGCGGGATCGAGCCGGGCGAAGACGGGCACGACGGAGCCGTCGGCCGCGATCTTCGTGATCGTCGAGGTGCCCCAGTTCGAGACAAAGACGTTGCCGGCACTGTCGGCGGTGATGCCCCGCGGCAGGGAACCCCGACCGTCGTAGGCCCAGTAGTCGATGACGGCGCCGGATGGCGAGACCCGGGTCACCGAGTCGGTGCCGCCGCAGGCGACGAAGAGTGCACCTTTCGGATCGATGGCCAGACCCTGCGGCCGGCAGGCGGGGGTGAGGCGCGCGAACACCCGGGTGAGGGCGCCGGCGGCGCTGAGCTTCGAGATGGTCGCGTCACCTTCGTTCAGGAGGAAGACGGCGCCGGCCGCGTCTGCGACGGCGGCCACCGGCTTTGCCGACGTACCCAGGTCGGCAACGGGGGCATCGACCGGGGCAGCGCCGCTCGACGACACGCCGGCGCCCAGGAGGGCCGCTGTGAGCAGCACGGTGAGGGTGTGGCGGGCGAGTGGCTTCACGGAGGTTCCTTCGGGTTCGGACTCTCGTCCACGATCCCCCCCGCGTGGTGACACTATCTCAGCTCTCACCAGCAATATCCACCCCGAGCCTCGAAACGTGGGGCTTCTACACCTCATGACGGAAACTCATCTATCATTCACCTCATGCCCCGACAGCTTCCGCCGTACCACTCCGACCGACGACGACGCCGCCGCACTCCGGCGAGGGCGGCTGCGGCTGCGGCCGCCACCACCGCTACCGCCGCGGTCGCGGTCGCCGTTCTCCTCCTCGCCGCGTCGGTGCCGGGCACCGCGCACGCCGCTTCGACGGCCTACCGGGTGACCTCCACGCTTCCCGTGCACCACCCCACCCTGCTCGCGCTCGACACGGGCGACCACACCGTTTACGCCGTCGACGGCGCCGGGTCGACGGCCTCGATCTTCCGGGACGACGCGCTCGTCGGCACCGTCAGCGTGGGCGCCGACGCGGCGGCCATAGCGGTCGACAGCACCACGCACACAGCGTTCGTCGCGAACGCCGGATCGAACGACGTGACGGTGATCCGTGGCGATTCCGTCGTCGGGCGCGTGAGCGTCGGCACAGCGCCCACGTCGATCGCGGTCGACGACGTCACCGGAGTGGCGTACACCGGCAACCTCGCGTGCAACAGCGCCACGATCATCCGCGAGCCGTCGCCGGCGGCCTTCGTCGCGACGACGGTGGCGGTCGGCAGCCAGCCCGTGGCCGTCGCCGTCGATACGTCGACGCACACCGCGTATGTGGTGAACCAGTTGTCGACGAACGTCTCCGAGATCGTCGGCGACGTCGTGGTGCGAACGGTGGGCGTCAATGCCGATCCGATCGCCATCGCGGTCGACAGCGCGGCCCACGCCGCCTACGTCGTCAACAACACCTCGCAGAACGTCTCGATCATCGACGGCACCAGCACGATGACGACGACGGTACCCGTGGGTGCCGATCCCCGCGCGGTCGCCGTCGACCCGACGACGCACACCGCGTATGTGGTGAACCAGCTGTCGACGAACGTCACCGAGATCGAGGGCGGCGCCGTCGTGCGCACGGTGGGCGTCAACGCCGATCCTCTGGCGATCGCTGTCGACCCGGCGACCCACACTGCCTACGTCGTCAACAACACCTCCCAGAACGTGTCGGTGATCGAGGGGACGGCGACCGTCGCCACCTCTGTTCCCGTGGGTCCGGATGCTCGGCAGATCGCCGTCGACCCCGCCCTCGGCACAGCCATCGTGGCCGACGTCGACGGCGACCGCCTGTCGGTGATCAGCCGACTGACGAGCCCGACCATCCTGAGCGGAACCCCACCGCCCGCGACCATCGGCGAGGCCTACAGCTTCACGGTGGCGGCCAGCGGCACCCCGGCCCCGACCCTGGCCCTGGCCGGATCGCTGCCGGCCGGCCTGCAGTTCGAGGCGACCACCGGAGTGCTCTCGGGAACGCCGACCTCCCTGCCTGTCGCGCCCGCCACCCTCACGGTGACCGCGACGAACGGCGTCGACCCCGACGCGACAGCCACGTACGCGTTCGTGGTGCAGCCGGCCCCGCTGCCGCCGACGACACCGCCGACGCCTCCGGTCGACCCGCCCGCTCCGCCAAACGGCGGCGGTGGTGGCGGTGGCGGCAGCGATGGGGATGCTGGTGCCGGGGATGCCGGCGCCGGTGGTTCGGTTCCGCAGCCGGGCGGTGGCACGAGCGCAAAGCCCGAGGGCAGCTCGAACGACGTGGCCCGAACGGTTTCAGCCGCCCACCGCCGTGCGGTCACCGGTCGCGAGCTCGCATCCACCGGCACTGCCGTCGCCACTGGGGCCGCTCTGGCGCTGCCCGGGGCGGGGGCGCTGGCGGTGCTCGGTCTCGGCGCCGTCATCGCGGCGCGCTCACGCACCCGACGACCGCCGCGCCTCCCCCGCCGCGGCTGACCCGAGGCCGGCTGCGTGCCTCCGCCGGTGGGCCGCAGCCAGCCGCGCCAGCCGGCCGCGCCAGCCAGCCGCGCCAGCCCACCGGCGACCAGACCGCCCAACGCCCCCGCTCACACGAGAGAACGCCGACGGCCACCGCTCCGGGGAGGCGGTGGCCGCCGGCGTTCTTCTGGTGCGCGAGAGCGCGGCGGGTGTTACGCCGCCGTCACGAGCGAGCGCAGCACGTACTGCAGGATGCCGCCGTTGCGGTAGTAGTCCGCCTCGCCGGGGGTGTCGATGCGCAGCACGGCATCGAACTCGACCGTCTGCTTGCCCTCGGGCGAGTTGGCCGACGGCACGGCCGTGACGTGCAGCGTCTTCGGGGTGCGACCCTCGTTCAGCTCTTCGACGCCCGAGATGCTGATGACCTCGGTGCCGTCGAGGCCGAGCGAGGCCCAGCTCTCACCGGCGGGGAACTGCAGCGGCAGCACCCCCATGCCGATCAGGTTCGAGCGGTGGATGCGCTCGAAGCTCTCGACGATGACCGCCTTGACGCCGAGCAGCGAGGTTCCCTTCGCCGCCCAGTCGCGCGACGAACCCGATCCGTACTCCTTGCCGCCCAGGATGACCAGCGGAGTGCCGGCGGCCTGGTAGTTCTGCGACGCGTCGTAGATGAACGACTGCGGAGCATCCGGCTGCGTGAAGTCGCGGGTGTAGCCACCCTCGACGTTGTCGAGCAGCTGGTTGCGCAGGCGGATGTTCGCGAACGTGCCGCGGATCATGATCTCGTGGTTGCCGCGACGCGACCCGTAGGAGTTGTAGTCCTTGCGGTCGACTCCGTGGGCATCGAGGTACTTGCCCGCAGGGCTGTCGGCCTTGATGTTGCCGGCCGGGCTGATGTGGTCGGTCGTCACGGAGTCGCCGAGCTTGGCGAGCACCCGGGCATCCGAGATCGACGACACCGGAGTGGTCTCGATCGTCATGCCGTCGAAGTACGGGGGCTTCCGCACGTAGGTCGACTCGGAGTCCCACTCGAAGGTCGGGCCGGTCGGGGTGGGCAGCGAACGCCAGCGCTCGTCACCGTCGAACACACTCGAGTACTCGTGGGTGAACATGCCGGTGTTGATCGAGGTGTCGATCGTCTCCTGCACCTCGGCCGCGTCGGGCCAGATGTCCTTCAGGAACACGTCGTTGCCGTCGTGGTCCTGGCCCAGCGGGTCGATCTCGAAGTCGAAGTTCATCGACCCAGCCAGGGCATAGGCGATGACCAGGGGCGGCGACGCCAGGTAGTTCATCTTCACGTCGGGGCTGATGCGACCCTCGAAGTTGCGGTTGCCCGAGAGCACCGCGGTGACGGCGAGGTCGTTCTTGTTGATCGCGTCGGTCACCTCTTCGATGAGCGGCCCCGTGTTGCCGATGCAGACGGTGCAGCCGTAGCCGACGGTGTAGAAGCCGAGGGCTTCGAGGTCACCCGTGAGGCCGGCCTTCTCGTAGTAGTCGGTGACGACCTTCGACCCGGGAGCCAGGGTGGTCTTCACCCACGGCTTCGAGGTGAGGCCCTTCTTCACGGCGTTTCGAGCGAGAAGCCCCGCAGCGAGCATGACCGACGGGTTCGACGTGTTGGTGCACGAGGTGATCGCCGCGACGGCGACGGCGCCGTGGTCGAGGGTGTAATCGCCACCCGCGGTGTGCACGGCGGTCGGCTTCGAGACACTGCCGGGGGCGTGCGAGACGTGGCTGTGGGCGACCTCGTGGGCGTGGTCTTCGTCTTGCGGCGTGAAGCTGGGCGGGTCGGAGGCCGGGAAGGTCTCTTCGAGCTCGGCGTCGACGCGCGACACATCCTGCGTGGCGTAGTCGGTCAGGTCGAGCTCGAACTGCGACTTGGCCTGGCTCAGCTCGACGCGGTCCTGCGGGCGCTTCGGGCCGGCGATCGAGGGAACGACCGTCGACAGGTCGAGTTCGAGGTACTCGCTGAACGAGGGCTCGACCGACGGGTCGTGCCAGAGGTGCTGCAGCTTGGCGTAGGCCTCGACCAGCGCGACCTGCTCCTCGCTCCGGCCGGTGAGGCGCAGGTAGTCGAGGGTCACGTCGTCGATCGGGAACATGGCGGCGGTCGAGCCGAACTCGGGGCTCATGTTGCCGATGGTGGCGCGGTTCGCGAGCGGCACCTCGGTGACGCCCTCGCCGTAGAACTCGACGAACTTGCCGACCACGCCGTGCTTTCGCACCATCTGCGTGATGGTGAGCACGACGTCGGTCGCGGTGACGCCGGCCGGGATGGAGCCCGACAGCTTGAAGCCGATAACCTTCGGGATGAGCATGGAGACGGGCTGGCCGAGCATGGCCGCCTCGGCCTCGATGCCGCCGACGCCCCAGCCGAGCACGCCCAGGCCGTTGACCATGGTGGTGTGCGAGTCGGTGCCGACACAGGTGTCGGGGTAGGCGCGGAGAACCCCGCCCACCTCGCGCGTGAAGATGACACGGGCCAGGTATTCGATGTTCACCTGGTGCACGATGCCTGTTCCCGGCGGCACGACCTTGAAGTCGTCGAACGCGGTCTGGCCCCAGCGGAGGAACTGGTAGCGCTCGCCGTTCCGCTCGTACTCGATGTCGACGTTCCGCTCGAGGGCGTTCTCGCTGCCGAACAGGTCGGCGATGACCGAGTGGTCGATGACCAGCTCTGCGGGCGCCAGCGGGTTGATCTTGGTGGGGTCGCCGCCCAGGGTGCCGACGGCTTCGCGCATGGTGGCGAGGTCGACGATGCAGGGCACACCGGTGAAGTCCTGCATCACCACGCGCGCGGGCGTGAACTGGATCTCGGTGTCGGGCTCGGCGGTCGGCTGCCACGAGCCGAGGGCCCGGATGTGGTCGGCCGTGATGTTCGCACCGTCTTCGGTGCGGAGCAGGTTCTCGAGCAGCACCTTGAGGCTGAACGGGAGTTTCTCGAACCCGGGAACGGCGTCGAGGCGATAGACCTCGTACCCCTTGTCTCCCACGGTGAGGGTGTCTTTCGACCCGAAACTGTTTACTTCAGACACGTACGTCTCCTTCGCTCGCTACGTCAATCTTCATCGTCTGCGATACCCATGGCTAGGAAGGGTGACCTTACCAAACTATCTTGACGTCGAGATAACTTTAGCACTTGTTCAGGCTCGGTCGACGACCAGCCCCCTGCGTTTCGCGAATCGGTAGTAGGCCTCGATTCCGGATGCCCCGACCGCACCGATCGCGACCACATACAGCAGCCACGGCGAAACGGTGAGGTCGAGCATGAAGAAGCTGCGGGTGAACGGCACGACGAAGGCCAGCACGAAGGCCGCGCTCACCGAGAGCACGAGCACCACGCGGGCCCGCGACAGCGGCCGCGCGAGAACGGAGACGATCCAGAGCGACACCATGAAAAGCGCGATCGTGGTCAGGCTCCGCGCCTCGGACTGCGGCAGGGCGGCCCGCAGCGGGGCGTACGCGACGAGGCAGGTGGATGCCGCGATCAACCCGGTCGGCACCGAGAACTTCAACACCCGCGGCAGCACCCCAAAGCGGTACCGACGCCGGTTCGGCGCGAGCGCGAGGAAGAACGACGGAATACCGATGGCCAGCGTCGACACCAGCGTCAGCTGCCGGGGCAGGAAGGGGAACTCCCATGCCGTCGCGGCCGTCACCAGCGCGAGCACGATGCCGTAGACGGTCTTCGACAGGAACAGGTTCGACACCCGTTCCACGTTCGCGATCACCCGGCGCCCGAGCATCAGCACCTCGGGCAGCCGGTCGAACCTCGAATCGAGCAGCACGAGCCGCGACACCGCACGCGTGGCGGGTGTGGCATTGCCCATGGCGATGCCGAGGTCGCTGTCTTTGATCGCCATCGCGTCGTTCACGCCGTCGCCGGTCATCGCGACGGTTCTGCCCTCGGCCTGGAGGGCCTTCACGATGCGGCGCTTCTGCTCGGGAGCCACCCGCCCGAAGACGCTGCCGGCGGCCAGGGCATCCGTCAGCTGCTCGTCGGTGTCGAGCGTGCTCGCGTCGACGGCCGACGTGCCGAGCTCGAGTTGGCGGGCGATCGACCCGACGGTGTGCGGGTTGTCGCCCGAGAGGATGATCACGCGAACGCCCTCGTCGGCGAAGTAGCCGAGGGTGCCCGCCGCCTCCGGGCGCAGCGTCTCCTCGAGAATGACGAAGCAGGCCGGCTCCGCCTCGGCCACCCGTTCGGGTGCGTCGACGAATTCCGACGGGGCCCGCTCCGACCGGGCGAGGGCCAGGGTTCTGCGCCCGCTCGCCGCGACGGTGTGCGCCTCGGCCAGGGAGAGGGGATGCCCGGCCAGCAGCCGCTCGGGGGCGCCCAGCAGCCAGGTGACGGACCGTCCATCCGGCCCCGACAGGCTGACAGCGCTGAAGCCGCGGAGCGAGCTGAACGCGAGCCGCTCCCCCACCACCCGGTCACCGAGTTCGAACCGGTTGGCGAGAGCCTGTGACGTGGCATTGCCGGCGTCGTCTGTCGACATCGCCGCGAGGGCTTCGGTCGCCTCTCGCAGATCGTCGCTCCGCCCCGGCAGCTGCTGCAGCCCGTGGAACCCGATCGCCCCCGTCGTCAGGGTTCCCGTCTTGTCGAGGCAGAGCACGTCGACCCGCGCCAGCACCTCGACCGCAGCCAGTTCCTGCACGAGCACGCGCTGCCGGCTGAGCTGGATGGCCGCCACTCCGAACGCGAGGCTCGTCAGCAGCACCAGGCCCTCGGGGATGATGCCGACGACGCTCGCGACGGCGTCGATGAGCGCCTGCCGGTAGCTCTGGTCGTTCGGATCGGCGAGGGCCGCGAACCCGCCGTAGGCGGCGATCCGGCCGAACAGAATGATGATGATGAGCGGCACCAGGATCCACGACAGGTACACGAGGATGCGGTTCGTCGCCGCCCGCAGCTCGGAGTGCACCAGGCTGTGCCGCTTGATCTCGGCCGTGAGCCTGCTCGCGTAGGAGTCGGCGCCGACGGCGGTGACGCGTGCCTCGGCCGTACCCGACGAGACCAGCGACCCCGACATCAATCGGTCGCCCGGTTGCTTGAGGATCGGTTCGGACTCACCTGTCAGCATCGACTCGTCGAGGAACAGGGCGCTGGTCACCTCGACGACGCTGTCTGCGGTGATCTGGTCGCCCGGGCGCACGATCACCAGGTCGCCGAGCACCACTTCGTCGGGCGGGATGACCTGCAGCTCGCCCTCGCGGCGAACCGCCGTCTCGGGCGAGGCCAGCAGCGCCAGCCTGTCGAGCGCCCGCTTGGCGCGGAGCTCCTGCACGATGCCGATGAGGGCGTTGAAGACGACGACCCCGAAGAAGAAGCCGTCGCGCAGGTCGCCCAGCAGGCAGACCGCGATGAAGCAGACCGTGAGGATTCCGTTGAAGAACGTGAAGACGTTCTCGGCCAGGATGCTCGAGACCGGGCGGGAGGTCGGCGTGCGGGTGATGTTGACCTGCCCGGCGGCGACCCGCTCGGCCACATCGGCCCGCGACAGGCCGGGTTCGACGCGTGTCTGCTCTGCGGTCATCCCGGCTCCCTCCGGCTAGTGGCTGTCGGAATCGGCGTCGGGAACCGCGGCGCCGGGCTTCTGGTGCCCGAACGCGGCGCGAACCAGCAACCAGGTCACCCAGAGCATCGCCGCATACAGCGGAACCCCGAGCAGCAGCTTCACCGAGGCGAGAGCTTCGGCCTGGCCCGCAAGGTAGAGCGGGCCTTCGACACCGAGCCGCAGCGCGAAGAGACCGACCCAGCACCACGATGCGATGAGCACGACGCGGTACTTCGCCGGATCGGCCTTCCAGCCCGTGAGGTCACCGGTGAGGGCCCCCACGATCAGGCCGATGAGCGGCCAACGCAGCGCGATCGAGACCAGCAGCACGACGATCGAGACGGCATTGATGATGAGCCCCGGCAGGAAGTTGTCTTCGGCCCGGCCGGTGAACAGTGCCAGCGCCGCCGAGATGGCCACGCCGATCAGCCCGGCGATCGCGGGCATCACGGGGCTTCGCGTGACGAGTCGCACGACGATGAAGACCGCAGAGACGACGAGCGGCGCGAGCACGCTCGGCGTGAGGTCTTTCGTGACCGTGTAGATCACCAGGAAGGCGAGCCCGGGCAGAATCGACTCGACAAGGCCCCGCACCCCGCCGATCGCCCGCACCAGCGACTGCGCCGTCGGCGTCTCCCCTGGTGCCACCTGACCGATGCCCGAGCGCCGGGCAGCGGCGCTGAACGCCTCGGAGAAGGAGGGCTGGCGTGGTTCGGGAGCGCCGGGTGGCGCGGGCGTGCCGGTCATCGGTGTGCGCTCATCGCTCGGCTCAGACCGCCGCACTCGACTTGGGGATGGTGAGCGGGATCAGGTCGCGCGGCGGCATCGGCGAACCGCCCCGCACGACGACGACGCTGCGGAAGAGCTCTTCGATCGCGGCACGGGAGGCCTCGTTCTGCATCGCCTCGCCCGCGATCACGCCGCGGAGGAACCAGCGCGGCCCGTCGACGCCCACGAAGCGCGCAAGGCGCATCACGGGAGCGCCGTCGGGGCCGACGGCGGGAACCTCGGCGATGAGTTCGGGGCCGAAAACGCCCTCCTGCTCCACGAGCGAGCCGCCCTGGCCGGTGATCTGGTCGCGGATCTGCGCCCGGATGTCGTGCCAGAGCCCCGTCGAGCGGGGTGCGGCGAAAGCCTGCACCTGCAGGGTGGAACCGGCGAAGTCGAGGCCCACGGCGACCACGCGCTGCGTGCCCTCCTCGACCTCCAGGCGCAGCTGCAGGCCCTCCCGGGGGAGGATCTTCACACCGCCCAGGTCGACGTAGGGCCGGGCGGGGTTCGCCTCGTCGGAATCGAACGGACCCTCGGTCTCCCGGTTCTCGGGGGCGGACTTCGCGTCGGGCTGCACCGTTGGGGCGCCCGACGTGTCGTCGGCGTCGGCCCCGGCATCCGGAGCCTCGAGGTCGCCCGCGGTCTCGACCACGTCGAGCTCGGCCCGCCTGGAGCGTCGGCCCCGGCCGCGCTTGCCGTCGGGGGTGGCGCCTGAAGAGTTGTCTGACACGTTCACTCAGCTTCCTGGGAGGGGGTGGTGTAGCCGGTCGAGCCGAAGCCGCCTTCGCCCCGGGCGCTGCCCGGGAGGTGTTCGACGGGAACGAACACCGCGCGGGTCACCGGCATGATGACGAGCTGGGCGATTCGGTCACCGACGGCGATATCGTACGGCACAGAGGTGTCAGTGTTCAGGAGGGCAACCCTGATCTCCCCGCGATAGCCGGCGTCGACGGTGCCCGGAGCGTTCACGATCGTGATGCCGTGCTTGCTGGCGAGGCCGCTCCGCGGAACGACGAACGCCACATACCCGTCGGGCAGGGCGATCGAGACGCCGGTGGCCACGGTGCGTCGCTCACCCGGCGCCAGGGTCAGGGCCTCCGACGAACGCAGGTCGGCACCGGCATCGCCCGGGTGGGCATAGCTGGGAATGTGCTCAGCCTTGATGAGAACTTCGACGGTTTCAGTCACGAGTCGAGGGTAGTGCAGATCGCACCCGCGAAACTCTGATCGAATAGAGGTATGCCGACCTATCGCGAAAGACTCAGCCCCTCGGGGCGGGTGTACCTCTATCTGGTGCTCCTGATCCCTGCCAGCATTCTGGTCTTCGCGCCGATCAACATGCTGGCCGGCATTCTCTGCGCCATCGTTCTGTACGGCGGCAGCGTCATCACGCTTCTCGTTCTCTCACCCGTGGTGAGTGTGGGCGACGGGATGCTCGTGGCCGGCAAGGCGCGCATCCCGCTCTCCCTCGTGGGTGCGCCCGAGGCGCTGACGGGGTCGGCGGCCGTGATGGCCAGGGGCCAGAAGCTCGACGCGCGGGCCTGGCTCTGCATCCGCGGCTGGATCCAGCCCGTCGTCAGGGTGAGCATCCTCGATCCCGACGACCCGGTGCCCTACTGGCTGATCTCGTCCCGTAAACCACAAGAGCTCGTGGCCGCCCTGCAAGGGGCTGACCACGAGCTCATCTAGTGTCGTTTTTCAGACGCCGCTTCTGCTTACATCTCGCATTCGATGCAGACGGGCCCGAGCTTCGTCTGGTGGTCGATCTGCGAGCGGTGCTTCACCAGGAAGCAGCTCACACAGGTGAACTCGTCTGCCTGCGGCGGGAGAACCACCACGTCGAGATCGAGGTCTGAGAGATCTGCCCCGGGCAGTTCGAAGCCACCGGGATTGTCGGCGTCGTCAACGTCTACGACCCCGGACATCTTGTCGGGGACCCGCTCCTTCAGCGCTTCAATCGAGTCTGAATCATCGTCGGTCTTGCGCGGAGCGTCGTAATCGGTTGCCATGCTTATCCACTTCTCATACGCCAGCTGAAACAAAATCGGCGGCGTTAGTTTGCATCATTACCTGGGGAATAGCAAACCGCCCTGGCGGCGGTCTCGCCCCTCGCCCGTAGCAACTTGCGGCACGCCCCGAACATTCCCGGGATCGGTGCGATCATCATGGCATCCTTGCAGGGAACTCCAGACAAGACGGGGCCTGAAACCATGCAAGATCTAACTGTCATCGGTATCGAGAACGGGGCGTTGCTCGTCTCCTCAGAGACCGGTGAACGCTTCCGTGTTGCGATCGACGAGGTGCTCCAGTCACGACTCCGCCAGAGCACGTCGTCGACCGCGCCCGGCATCAAGGTCTCGCCCCGCGAGATCCAGTCCCAGATCAGGGCCGGCATGAGCGCCGAAGACGTGGCCAGGTCGACGGGCGCCTCGCTCGAGTACGTCGAACGGTTCGAGGGGCCCGTGGTGGCCGAGCGCCTGCACATCGTCTCGTCTGCCCTCCGCGTCGCCGTCAAGGTCGCGTCGAGCACCGACCCGCTGCGGGGCGACCCCCTCGGTGACGACCAGTCGTCGACCTTCGGGGAGATCATCGAGGAGCGCCTGGCCGGCCTCGGCGCGACAGACCTGCGCTGGGCCAGCTGGAAGGAGGAGTCGGGCTGGATCGTCAAGCTCACCTTCACGGCGAGCGAGATCGACCACGACGCGCGCTGGCAGTACGACGCGAAGCGCCACTCCCTCACTCCGCTGAACTCGGGGGCCGTGACGCTGTCGCAGCACGGCGAGATCTCCGACGGGCTGATTCCGCGTCTCCGTGCGGTCGACCTGAACGGCAACGAGACGACCCCGATCGCCCCGCTTCCGCGTGCCGAGACGACCGGGCTCGGTATGGCCGAGTTGGATGTCGCGATCCCGGGCGATGCTGGGGCCGACGCGGGTTCGACCTCACGTTCAGGCTCAGGCTCAGGCTCCCCTGCCTTCCCCGGCTCCGCCGACGCGGATGCCGATCGCACGAGTGCCGTCGCCGAGTCGGAGGAGCAGCGCCCCGACTCCGGCACCGCCGATGCACCCGCGGCCGCGGCCGCGACGAAGCCGCGCTCGGAGGGTTCCGCCGCTCGCTCCATCTGGGGAGCCGTCTCGCGCTCCGTGTCGAAGGGCGACTCCTCTCGCGAGACCCCGCGCGACACCGCCAGGGACGCTGCCTCCGGGCCCGCCGCTCCGCCCGTCATCGCCCAGCCCACACCCTTCGCCCGGCCCGCCTCCCGCACCGACCAGGAGTCCTCCGCCCGCGCGGCGGCTGCGGCGGTGAACCGGGCGACGCCCGCTCCCGCAACGCACAACGAGACGGCCGATCTGCTCGAGGCGCTCCGCCGCCGGCGCGGTGAGCGCGAATCCGCCTCGTTCATCGACGACGGCGACGAGCTCGACTCGTTCGACGACTCGCGCTCCGAGCATCCGTCCGCGGCGCACGCGGGCATGTTCACGCGTGGCTCGTCTGGCCTCCCCCAGGGCGACACCCGCCCCGTGGCGCACCTGAAGCCCGTCGCCGGCGACGCGTCAGACCGGCCGGCCGACGGCGGGAGCGGCAGCGCACCGGGCGGCCCGGCGTCGCCCGTCGGCGCTGATGCGCAGGCCGGCTCCGGGTCGCCCGACGGCGCGGCCACGCCCGATGTTCCGCTCGCGGGCCTCGAGTCCGAGCCGTCGGCGGCCGCCAAGCAGCGCCAGACCGCCCCTCAGTCACGCCGCAAGACGCGCGCCTCGATGCCCAGCTGGGACGAGATCGTCTTCGGTGCGCGGAGCGACGACGACCTCAGCTGAACCCGCCGCCCATACCATCGCCGCCACGCGAACGGGCCGGAACGGGAGAGGGCGTCCCGGTGATCGCTGAGCAGATCCGCTGCGCCCGGCTCGTGCTGCAGCCGCTGCGGGTGTCGCATGCTCCCGGGATGAGCCGCGTGCTCGCCGATCCGGCACTGTATGCGTTCACCGGGGGCGAGCTGCCCAGCATCGCGGAGCTGACCGCCCGATACGAGCGCCAGACCGCCGGGCGTTCTCCCGATGGCGTTGAGACCTGGCTCAACTGGGTGGTGACCGACCTCGCCGGCGAACCGCTCGGTTACGTGCAGGCGACGGTGACCGGTGCGGCAGACGGCGCCGGGGGCGAGCCGGTAGAGGAAGAGGGACAGGCCGAGGTCGCCTGGGTTGTCGCCACCTCGCAGCAGGGGCGCGGCTACGCCACAGAGGCCGCCCTCGCCTTGGTCGACTGGTTGCGCGCCCGCGGCGTGACGCAGTTCGTGGCGCACATCCACCCCGACCACCGTGCGTCCCAGGCCGTGGCGCGCCACCTCGGCCTGCACCCCACAGCAACCCGCGTCGACGGCGAAGACCGTTGGGAATCGTGACTTCTCAGCCGGAGTAGGCACCGAAGCGCAGCAGGGGCACGAACAGTTCGTCGTCGCTCCATGAACCGTGCTGCCCGATCATCGTGCGCTTCGCCGCGGGCGTGCGCCGCGAATCGTAGTACGCCACATTCTTGCGGGCCGCGACGAGCACATCGCCGATGCGGTCCCGGATGCCCGGCAGCACCTCCCCGAACCACCCCGCGTCGATCGCCTCGTCGCGCGTGAGCACCCACGCCCGATCCCCCTCGACGGAGCGCCACGCCTCAGCCAGGGCCGTCGCGGCCGCGCGCGGATCGGGCAGCCCGGGTTCGAGGTGCAGTTGCACGCACCGCGGGTCTCCTGCGACATGCCGCACGTTCTGCACGAGTTCCGGAACGGTGTCGAAGAGCACGTGCGAGGTCGGCGGAACGTCGACCATGCCGTGGTCGGCGGTCAGCAGCATCCCTTCCCCCGCCCGCAGCGAACCTGCGAAGGTCGCGACCGACGCATCGACCGACTCGAGCGCGGAGATGAACGGGGCGGACTGCCAACCGTGCGCGTGGGAGGCCATGTCGAGTTCGGGGATATAGAGGTACACGAGCTGGCGGCCCCCGGCATCGAGCGCAGTCCGTGCGGCCGCGAAGCGGTCGGCGATGCTCTTGCCGACGACGAAGTCGGCCCCGCGCAGCACCGCTTCGGTGAAGCCGCTCGACTCGTAGCGGGACGCACCGATCACCGAACATCCGATGCCCTCTGCTGACGCCTGTTCGAAGACGGTGGGCTGCGCCTGCCACTCCAGCGGCTTCATCTGTGGACCGTAGCCCGACAGCTGGTTCAGCACCACGTCGTGCCCGGGCACGAAGGCGGTGTAGCCGACGATGCCGTGCGTTCCCGGAGTCGTGCCCGTCGTGAGGGAGGCGAGCGCCGCAGCCGTCGTCGTGGGAAAGCCGCTCGCGAGTCGCCCCTTCCTGGTGAGCGCCGCCATCAGGTGCCGGGCGTGCCCGCTCCGGGCGCGAAGAGACGAGACGCCGAGCCCGTCGACCAGAACGACGACAACCCGTTCGGCCGCAGGCAGGCCCAGGACGTTCTCCCTGCCGTCGAGCGATGCGAGACAGCTCGGAAACACGTCGACGAGGTGCGGAGCCCGCGAATCGAGGGCCGGTAGCATGGGGGGCATTCCCCCCATCCTATTGACAGCGCACGTGAAACAGCAGGTATGACGCCGAGAACCCCTGAGCCCCCCGCCGCCGACATCGTGGAGAACATCGAAGACATCGATGTGTCGAGCGAGATGCAGGGGTCGTTCCTCGAGTACGCCTACTCGGTCATCTACTCCCGGGCGCTTCCCGACGCCCGCGACGGCCTGAAGCCGGTGCAGCGCCGCATCATCTACCAGATGAGCGTGATGGGGCTGCGACCCGACCGCGGGCACGTCAAATCGGCCCGCGTCGTCGGCGATGTGATGGGCAAGCTGCACCCGCACGGCGACGCCTCCATCTACGACGCGCTGGTGCGCCTCGCCCAGAGCTGGACGTTGCGGCTCCCCCTCGTCGACGGCCACGGCAACTTCGGTTCGCTCGACGACGGGCCGGCGGCATCCCGCTACACCGAAGCGCGCCCGGCGCCCGCGGCGCTCTCGATGACCGACGGCCTCGACGAAGACGTCGTCGACTTCATCCCGAACTACGACAACACCGAGGTGCAGCCCGACGTTCTGCCTGCCGCCTACCCCAACCTGCTGGTGAACGGCGCGAGCGGCATCGCCGTGGGCATGGCCACGAACATGGCCCCGCACAACCTCATCGAGGTGGTCGCGGGCGCCCGGTACCTGATCACGCACCCCGAGGCGTCGGTCGACGACCTGATGCAGTTCATTCCCGGCCCCGACCTGCCCGGCGGTGGCACGATCGTCGGGCTGGCCGGCATCCGCGACGCCTACGCGACCGGCCGCGGCGCCTTCAAGACGCGCGCGAAGGTCAGCGTCGAGAACCTTACCGCCCGCAAGGTCGGCCTCGTCGTCACGGAGCTGCCCTACCTGGTCGGTGCCGAGAAGGTCATCTCCAAGATCAAAGACGGCGTCAACGCGAAGAAGCTGCAGGGCATCTCCGACGTGACCGATCTGACCGACCGCACCAACGGCCTGCGACTCGTCATCGGCATCAAGACCGGGTTCAGCCCCGAGGCCGTTCTCGAGCAGCTCTACCGCCAGACGCCGCTCGAAGACTCCTTCAACATCAACAATGTTGCGCTCGTGAACGGCAGCCCGCAGACCCTCGGCCTGAAGGAGCTCCTGCAGGTCTACGTCGACCATCGCATCCAGGTCACCACCCGCCGCACGCAGTTCCGGCTGACGAAGCGACGCGAGCGGCTGCACCTGCTGCTCGGGCTGCTGATCGCCATCCTCGACATCGACGAGGTCATCCAGGTCATCCGCAACTCCGACGACACCGACCAGGCCCGCACCCGGCTGATCAGCGTCTTCGACCTCGACACCCTGCAGGCCGACTACATCCTCGAACTGCGGCTGCGCCGCCTGACCCGGTTCTCGCGCATCGAACTCGAGACCGAACGCGACCAGCTGATGAAGGAGATCGAGCACCTCGAGGCGCTGCTGGCAAACCGGTCCCTGATCCGTCAGACGGTCTCCGAGGAGTTGGATGAGGTGGCCGACGTTCTCGGCACTCCTCGCCGCACCCTGCTGACCGAGGCCCGCCCCGCACCCGCGTCGACCGCGGCGGCCCGGCGCGAGCAGGTCTCCCTCGAGCTGGCGGATGTGCCGTGCCGCGTGTTCCTCTCCACCACAGGGCGCACGATGCGCGTCGACCTCCCGACGCCGGCCGAGCTGGTGTCGGGCGGCGGTGAGAGCGACGGAGGCGACGCAGCTCTGCTCCCCCGGCCGTCGGGAGCCCCCGCACGCCGCAGCAAGCACGACGCCGTGCGTTCGGTGGTCGACACCACCACGCGCACCGAGATCGGCGCCGTCACCACGACGGGCCGCGTGCTGCGGATGAGCGTGCTCGACCTGCCCGTGGCACCACCGAACTCGGTGCAGCTCGGGGCCGGTGTGCGCATCGCCGACTACCTCACGCTCGGTCGGGGAGAGCGGGTCATCGCGCTCGTCTCGCTCACCTCCGACCAGCCGATCGCCCTCGGCACGCGGCTCGGAACGGTGAAGCGGGTCACGCCCGGCGACTGGCCGAACAAGCCCGACTTCGAGCTCATCACGCTGAAAGCCGGTGACGAGGTGGTCGGCGCCGTGCAGGCGCCCGAGACCGCGAATCTCGTGTTCGTGGCGTCGGATGCCCAGCTGCTGCACTATCCGAGCTCCGCCGTACGCCCGCAGGGCCGGCTCGCCGGGGGCATGGCCGGCATCAGCCTGAGCACGGGGGCCAGTGTCATCGCCTTCAGCGCGGTCGATGCTGCCGTTCAGCAGCAGGCCGAAGCGATCGAGGGAGAGCTCGCCGAGGGATCCGCCCCCCGCATCGTGGTGGCGACCGTCGCAACCAGCTCGGGCACCCTTCCCGGCACCGATGCGGGTTCGGCGAAGGTCTCGGAGTTCGGGGAGTTCCCGTCGAAGGGCCGCGGCACCGGCGGTGTTCGTGCGCACCGCTTCCTCCGCGGCGAGGATGCCCTGCAGCTCGCCTGGGTGGGGCCGGCGCCCGCGCTGGCGGTCGGCTCCGACGGCGCCGTGCGCTCACTGCCCGATCCGGGCGCAAAGAGGGATGCGTCGGGCACCCCTCTCGCGGCCCCCGTCGACTCCATCGGCTTCGCCGCCACGCTCGCCTGACCCGCACAGAGAAGCGGCCCCGGTGCATCCTGAACCAGGATGCGACCGGGGCCGCTTCAGTGTGTCGCGACTAGCGCTGTTCGAGGAGTCGGTCTGACTCGTCGTGCCAGCTCTTGGCGATGGGGAAGAGTTTGGCGTGCACCTCACGGCCGTGGTGGGCGCAGAAGAGAAGGTCTCCGCTGTTCATCTCAACACGGATGTAGGCCTGGGCGCCGCAGCTGTCGCAGCGGTCTGCACCCGTCAGCTGACGGTTCGCTTCCAGATCGCCTACCACGCTGGTCTCTGTTGCAATTGATTGCATCTTCTGGCTCCTCACGGGTCGATACCTCAGACAATCTGTAAAACCCATACAAGCATGAGTATGTTCCCGCGATGACACATTCGGCTGTGTTTCGCTCTGCGCGTAGCGGAGGAGGCCCAGCTGTGTGTCACCGAGGTCAATGACGGTGGACCTAACTAGGCTAAGTCGGTGGAACCGCAGAGGTTCCCCCCGACCCGTATCCCCAGACACATCCCAGCTAGGAGCACCCTTGGCATCGTCCGACTACTCGGCCAGGCACCTGTCGGTACTGGAGGGTCTCGAGGCTGTGCGGAAGCGCCCCGGCATGTACATCGGGTCCACCGGCCCCAAAGGGCTCATGCACTGCCTCTGGGAGATCATCGACAACTCGGTCGACGAGGCGCTCGGCGGGTTCGGCACCGAGATCTCGATCATCCTGCACCCCGACAACAGCGTCGAGGTGCGTGACCGGGCCCGCGGCATCCCCGTCGACATCGAACCCCGCACGGGCCTGAGCGGGGTCGAGGTGGTCTTCACCAAACTCCACGCCGGCGGCAAGTTCGGCTCGGGCTCGTACGCCGCCTCGGGCGGTCTGCACGGAGTCGGGGCGTCGGTGGTGAACGCGCTGAGCGAGCGGCTCGACGTGGAGGTCGACCGCGACGGCAAGACCTACGCGATGTCGTTCCACCGCGGCGAGCCCGGCAACTTCGCCGACGCCGACCCGGCCCACCCCTCGCCCTCCGCGGCCTTCACGCCGTTCGAGAACCAGAGCGAGCTGCGTGTGGTCGGCAAGGTGAAGCGCGGCGTGACCGGCACCCGCATCCGGTACTGGGCCGATCCGCAGATCTTCACGGAGTCGACGCAGTTCCAGACCTCCGAACTCGTTGACCGGGCGCGCCAGACGGCGTTCCTCGTCTCGGGCCTCGCGCTCGACATCACCGACAACCGGGGCGAGGTGCCCCTGCACGAGTCGTTCCGCTACGACGGCGGCCTCGCCGAGTTCGTCGACTTCCTGGCGCCGGATGCCCCGCTCACCTCGACCTGGCGACTGGAGGGGTCGGGCACCTTCACCGAGACCGTTCCCGTGCTGAGCGACGCGGGCGCCATGGTTCCGACCGAGCTGACCCGCGACTGCACCGTCGACATCGCCCTGCGGTGGGGAACGGGGTACGAGACGGAGGTCAAGACGTTCGTCAACATCATCTCGACTCCGAAGGGCGGAACGCACCTGGCCGGCTTCGAGGCCGGGCTGCTGCGCTTCCTCCGCAAGACGGTCGAAGACAATGCCCGACGACTGAAGGTCGGCAACGACAAGCTCGACAAGGAAGACGTGCTCGCCGGCCTGACAGCGGTGCTCACCGTGCGCCTGCCTGAGCCGCAGTTCGAGGGCCAGACCAAGGAGATCCTCGGCACTCCCTCGGTGCGGGGCATCGTGACGAACGTCGTGACCAAGACGCTGACCGAGCGCTTCTCCTCCCCCAAGCGCGACGACAAGACGCAGACGGCGCTCGTTCTCGACAAGGTGGTCGCCGAGATGAAGTCGCGCATCTCCGCCCGCGCCCACAAAGAGACCCAGCGCCGAAAGAACGCCCTCGAGAGCTCGTCGCTGCCCGCGAAGCTCGTCGACTGCCGGTCGAGCGACGTCTCGGGCAGCGAGCTGTTCATCGTCGAGGGCGACTCCGCTCTCGGCACGGCGAAGCAGGCGCGCAACAGCGAGTTCCAGGCGCTTTTGCCCATCCGCGGCAAGATCCTGAACGTGCAGAAGGCCTCGGTGAGCGACATGCTCTCGAACGCGGAGTGCGCGTCGATGATCCAGGTGATCGGGGCGGGGTCGGGCCGCACCTTCGACCTCTCGGCCGCGCGCTACGGCAAGATCATCCTGATGAGCGACGCCGACGTCGACGGCGCGCACATCCGCACGCTGCTGCTGACCCTGTTCTTCCGCTACATGCGCCCGATGATCGACGCGGGCCGGGTGTTCGCCGCAGTGCCGCCCCTGCACCGCGTCGTGGTGATGAACCCGGGTACGAAGCCGAACGAGACGATCTACACGTACTCCGAGGCGGAGCTGAACGGTGTGCTCGCGGGCCTGAAGAAGAGCAACAAGAAGTACCAGGACCCGATCCAGCGCTACAAGGGGCTCGGCGAGATGGACGCCGACCAGCTCGCGTTGACGACGATGGACAAGGCTCGTCGCTCGCTCCGCCGGGTGCGGGTGGATGACGCGGCCGCCGCCGAGCGCACGTTCGAGCTGCTCATGGGTGACGAGGTCGCCCCCCGCAAGGAGTTCATCATCGCCGGCAGCGACACCATGTCGAAGGACCGCATAGACACCTGACCCCACC
>NZ_PSTT01000123.1 GCF_002931235.1 Subtercola sp. Z020
GCCCCACCCCTTCGAAAGGACCCCTCCGGTGTCTGCTCCTACCACCCAGCGCCCCGAAACCTCCCTGGCCCGAGAGGTGGCGGCCCCGCCGGTGCCCTCGGTCGCCCGGCGCATCCTGACCACCATCGGTGTTCAGAACATCTCCCTGCTGATCGCCATCATCGCGCTCGTCGCCGTCATCGGCTCGCAGAACCCGCTCTTCTTCGGAATCGACAACGTGCGGGTGATCGGCACCGCCATCGCTGTCTCCGGGCTGCTGGCCGTGGTGCAGACGGTCGTGATCATCATGGGCGCGCTCGACATCTCGGTCGGTTCGATCGCCGGGCTCGCGTCGGTCACCTCGGCCATGATCTTCACCGTCGCCGGCCCTCTGCTCGGGGTCGTCGGCGCCCTCGGCATCGGAATCGCCTGCGGCCTGCTGAACGGCTGCATCATCGTCTTCGGCCGGGTCAACCCCGTCATCGCGACGCTGGCGACCCTCGCGGCGTTCAAGGGCATCGCACAGCTCGTCTCCGACGGGCGCGCCCAGGGCTACACGGGCGCCGACGGCTTCTTCGTCTTCCTCGCCCGCGGCACCCTGGTGGGCATCCCGGTGCTGATCTGGGTGCTGATCGTTCTCGCCGTGCTCATGCACGTCGTGCTGCGCTACACGAGCATCGGCCGGAACATCTACGCCGTCGGCGGCAACGACGTCGCCTCGCGCCTGGCCGGCATCAACATCAACCGCTACATCCTCGGCGTGTACATGATGACCGGTGCGGTCGCGGCGATCGCCGGCATCCTCATCACCGCACGAACCGGATCGGGCCAGCCGGTCTCGGGGTCGGAAGGCCTCGAGCTCGAGTCGATCACGGCAGCGGCCCTCGGCGGCGCCGCCCTGAAGGGCGGCAAGGGAACGATCATGGGCACGATCCTGGCCGTGATCCTGCTCGGCATCCTCACCAACGGCATGACCCTCCTCGACGTCAATGCGTTCTGGCAGAACGTCGCCAAGGGTGGCCTGCTCGTGGTGGCGGTCATCATCCAGCAGCTGCGCTCGGGCGAGCGCCGCATCGGCCTGCCTGCGTGATCGATCGGGTCGAGGGCGGCGGCGGCCTCGGCTGCCTCGTCGATGCGGAACGGGGTGCCCGCATCCTGAGCCTCCACTCGGGCGGAGCGGAGGGCAGGCAGACGGAGTGGCTCGCCCCCTCGACGGATCGGTGGCCGCCCCCGACCGACGAGCAGGGCCGGCCCGTCTTCGTGCGACCGGGAATGGGCGGGTGGGATGAAGCCTTCCCGACGGTCTCGGCGAGCACCCTCGCCGACGGCACGTCGCTGGCCGACCACGGCGAAGCCTGGAGCCGGTCGTGGCTGCCGGGCGAACCCGTTGCCGGCGATTCCCGCAACACGGTGACCACCTCGGTGCAGCTGACCTCGATGCCCGTGTCGGTGACGCGCACCATCGCGGCGACGGCCGACGGACTGCGGCTGAGCTACCGGGCCACCACCGGCTCCCCCGAGCCGCTGCCCTTTCTCTGGAGCGCACACCCCCAGTTCGCCGCGGAGCCCGGGACCACCCTGCAGCTGCTGGCGTCGAGTACCGCTTCGTCGGAGGTCGCACCGCAACCGGGGGGAGCCCCCGGCCTCGTCGAGGAATACCCGAACCGGGGTGCCCGCCACGACTTCTCGGTCGCCGGCAGCGACGTGCTCGGGCGGCTCAGGCCGGAGTCGTCGCTGAAGGTCTTCGTCGATCCGCAGCTCAAGGTGGCGGTGGCGCTTCTCCGAAAGCGCGACGGCTCCACGCTGCGGCTCTCCTGGTACAGCGAGGCCCGGCTCTACCTGGGGCTGTTCTGGGACAGGGCCGAGTTCGCCGGAGGCCACGTCATCGCGCTCGAACCCTCCACCGGCTTCGGCGATTCGGCGGGAGCCGCCGAGCGCTCCGGCCGCGTCGCGACCGTGAGCGCGTCGCGCCCGCTCGACTGGCACCTCGACGTCTCCGTGTTCTGAGCCCGCGGCCACCCCTCGTCGCGCCCGCGCGGCCGGGCGTGGCACCCTTGGGGGATGGATCTGGTCGTGACGCCCGCGCTGACGATTCCAGCGGCAGAGCTGGGGTGGCGGTTCTCGCGCTCGTCGGGGCCGGGCGGCCAGCACGTCAACACCTCCGACAGCAGGGTCGAGCTGACGTGGAACATCGCGGCATCGCCGACGCTGTCGGAACGGCAGCGTGACCTGCTGCTGACGCGACTCTCGCGGCGGCTGGTCGCCGGCGCGGTCACCGTGACAGCATCGGAGAGACGCTCGCAACTCCGCAACCGGGAGGCGGCGGCGGCACGGCTGTCGCACCTCGTCGCCGCGGCCCTGGCCCCCGAGGCCGCGCCCCGGCGGCCCACCAAGGCGACCCGCGGCTCGAAACTCCGCCGGCTCACGGCGAAGGCGCAGCGTTCAGAGACGAAGCAGCACCGTCAGCGGCCGGCGTCGGAGTGATCGAACCGCCCGGGTCCGTCGGGCTTCAGAGGGGTCAGTCCCAGTCGAGATAGTCCTCGACGGCCCAGGCAGCCTCGCCGACGTGTGACGACGGAAAGTCGTGGCCGGCACCCTCGAGGGTGACCACGCTGACGAGCCCGGGCGCCGCAGCCTGTAGCGCCAATCCGTTCTCCGGCGGCGTCACCTCGTCGACACTGCCCTGGATGACGAGCACCGGGATGCCCTCGGCCACCTCCGGCACCCCGTCACCCTGCTCGACACCGAACAGCAGAACGCCGCCGACCCGGTCGTGGTTCTGCAGTGCGACGGTGCGGGCGATCGTGCCGCCGTCGCCGTGCCCGCCGATCCACGCATCGGCCGCGCCGATCTCGTCGAGCACGGCGACGACATCCTGCGCCTGCTCCGCTTGGACCCGCACGATACGGAAGTCGGCTGACGCCACCGAGTGGGCGAGGCCTGCGAGGTAGCCGATGCCGGCGCCTGCCTCCGCGATCAGAACGAGCGTGGGCCCCTCGCCTTCGACGGAGAAGGCGACCTCGCGGCCCTCTCTCTCGACGCTTCGATTCTCGCTCACGCAGTGCACCCTTCGGTTCGATGTTCGACACGGCAGTCGACGGTCACTCGGTCGCTCGCTCGTCGATGCGAGGAGACGCCCGAGAGAACATTCTGTCGCACTCGGCGGCGAGAGGGATGCCGCACCAGCGATCAGGGAACCAGGATGACCTTGCCGTTCAGTGTGCGGGACTCGGCGAGTTCGAGGGCAGCGGCCGCCTCGGAGAGCGGAAAGCGGGCAGCGATGTTGGCTGTGATCGTGCCGCCCTGCAGCAGCTCGAACACGCGGCCGAGGTCTTCTTCGAGGCGACGCCGAAAGCGGGCGGGCCGCGCCGTGTGACCCGACCAGAGGTCGTAGAACGTGGCCCTCCTGCCGTTGGGCAGGGCGCTCCAGAGAAGCGCCCTGCCGATCGCCTTCAGGAACGGGAGCATCAGCGGGTCGGTCCCGCTCACCGCATTCACGATCGCGTAGGTCACCAGGGTGCCGCCGCGGCCGAGCAGCGAGAACGAGAGGGCGGTGTTGTCGCCGCCGATGTTGTCGAAGACCGCCGCGACCCCGGCCGGCGCGTGCCGCCGCACCAGGGCGGGCAGGGCGGGGTCGGCGTAGTCGACCGGGATGACTCCGGCGGCACGGAGGGCGTCATGGTGGCGGGGCGACGCGGCCCCGATCACCGTGACGCCGTGGTGAAGGGCGAGCTGGATGAGGATGCCGCCCACTCCCCCGTTCGCACCGAACACCACGATCGTCTGGCCGGGCTTCACCTTCGCGGCACGGTGCAGCATCTGCCACGCGGTCACCCCGTTCACGACGACCGTCTCGGCCTCCTCGGGAGCGACGCCGGCCGGCACCTTGATCGTGTCCCGGGCTTCGGCCGCGACGAGCGTCGCCCATCCGCCGGTCTTGGTCATCGTCGCGACGCGTTCGCCGATCATCCGCTCGTCGCCGCCCGGGCCGACCGCACGAACGCGGCCCACCAGGTCGTAGCCGGGGGTGAAGGGAAAGGCGGGCTGGCCGAAGTAGCGGCCCCGGCGCATCGCCTGCTCGGCGAACGAGATGCCGGTCGCTTCCATCTCGATGAGCAGCTGGCCGGGTCCCGGTGACGGCGTCGGGCCGGCTGTGACCTGCAGGCCGGAGGGTTCGACGAGCCCGGGCAGGATGACGCGGGTCGTCGTCGAGCAGATCGGTGCGTTCGTGGTGGGCATGATCATCCTTCCGCTGCGACGCTCTGTCGCTAAGTTAGTGGTCTTCACATTAGTGATGGGGTGTTACTCTGTCAACATGAGTTCGGAGACGACGGCCGGGGCACGACCCACGAGGCAGCAGGAGCGACGCGCGCAGACCGTGCGGGAGATCAAAGGGCTGGCAATGGAGCAGATCCGCCAGGGCGGGCCGGATGCTCTGTCGCTCACTGGCATCGTGCGCGAGATGTCGATGTCGCCCGCCGCCGTCTACCGCTACTTCGCGAACCGCGATGCGCTGCTGGCCGACCTCGTGGTGGATGCCTACGACGAACTCGCCGACGCTCTGGAGGGCCTCGACTCGGCCGAGGGGCCCGAGCAGCGCCTCGACGCCGTGCTCCGCGGCACCCGCGGGTGGGCACTGCAGCACCCGAACGCGTATCGGCTGATCTTCCAGACCAGCATCGGTTCCGGTGCGGACTTCGCGGCAGACCGCCTCATTCCGGCGGCGTCGCGCAGCATGGCGGTGCTCGTCGAGGCGCTGGCTGCGGTCGGCGAAGGCGCGGAAGCTCCGCGAACACACAAGCCCGGTGCCGTCGCCGACGCCGGTGCCATCGCGGCCTCCCTGCCCGACGGGATCGCCGGCGTCTTCACTCCGTGGGCCGAGCGTTCCGGACTCGCCGGCTACCCGACCGGGGTGCTGGTGCTGGCCCTGCTCACCTGGACGAGGCTGCACGGCATCATCAGTCTCGAACTCGGTGGCCACCTCGCCGCCACCGGTATCGGCGCCGACACCCTCTTCGAGCTCGAGGTGGGTGCCATCCGCGCCGAGGCCGTGGCGCTGCCCGCCCTGCTCGCAGCCGCTGTGGCCGCAGCCGCTGTGCCCGCAGCCGACTGACCCGCGGCAGCGCCCGCGCCGCGCCCGGCGCTCGGCGCCCGCGCCACCCACCCGTTCGGACTCCCGCGTCACCCCTCGGCCAGCAGCGCCTGCAGCAGCCGGAGGAGCGTCGCGCGGTCGGCCTCGTCCAGGGGTGCGAAGAGAGCCGGAAGCACCGTACCCGCGAGGCCCTGCCCCTCGGCGAGCACCCGGCGCCCCTCCTCGGTCAGAGCGTGTTCGATGCGGCGCCCGTGGCCGGAGGTCCGCGTGATCAGACCGCGGTCGCTCAGGCGGTTCGCCAGGGTGCCGAAGGCCTGGTCGCTCTGGAAGGTCACCGCGGCGAGGTCGTGTCCGGAGGCGCCGGGCATCCGATCGATCGCGCGCAGCGCGTCCCACTGCACCAGCGACACACCCACGTCGTGCAGCGCCGAGTCCATTGCGCGGTGGTTGCGGTACTGTGCCCGCTTGATCGCCTGGCCGAGCAGTTCCACATCCGTTGTCATGGTGTTAGTGTATCAACATTCGTATATCAACATGCTTATACAAGGAGCACGCCATGACTTCGCACCTTCCCCCCGAGCTCTCCCTGCCCGAATCGGGCCGGCCTGACGCCCGCGTCGCCCTCGTTCTGCACGGTGGTGGCGGTCCGCAGACCGTCGCACCGCTCGTCGGCCACCTCGCCGCATCCTTCCGCACACTCGCACCGACGCACCCGGGGTGGAACAGCACGCCGCGCCCCGTCGAGATCGACTCGGTCGCCGTGCTCGCCACCGCCTACCTCGAGCGGCTTCGCGGTGACGGCATCCGCGACGCGATCGTCGTCGGTTCGTCGATCGGCGGCTGGATCGCCCTCGAGATGGCCGTGCAGGCGGCTTCGAACGACGCGTACGCGGGTCTGGTCGGAGCCGTCATCGACATCGACGGGGTGGGTGCCGTCGTCGAGGGCGAACCGATCGCCGACTTCTTCGCTCTCGACGCACGCGCACTCGCCGACGTCGCCTGGCACGACCCCGCTCGCGGCTACCGCGACCCGGCCGGCCTCACCGACCAGCAGCGCTCAGAACAGCGCTCGAACGGCGAGACCATGCTGGTGATCGCCGGGCGAGAGATGAGCGACCCGACCCTCCTCGGTCGGCTCAGCACGGTCGCCGTGCCGACGCTCATCGTCTTCGGCGAGAGCGATCGCGTGGTCACCCCCGCCTACGGCCGAGCCGTGAGCCGGGCGATTCCGGGCGGCCGATTCGCCGAAGTGCCGGCCGCGGGCCACCTGCCCCACCTCGAGAACCCGGACGCGACCTGGGCTGTGATCGACCCGTTCCTGGCCCGCGCGCTGGCCGGGGAATGAGCAGTGCCACAGCCCCAGGCCCTAGGCGGAGGGGTCGCCCGCGATCTCCCGCAGGGTCGCCAGGTGCGCCCTCCACCCGGCCCGGCCGTGCCGTGTGAGCGTCAGCGAGGTGCGTGGCGTCTTGCCGACGAACGACTTGCCGACAGCGAGGTAGCCGGCCGCCTCGAGCGCGGCGACCTGCTTGCTGAGCGCCGAGTCGGTGATCTCGACCGCATCGCGCACCTCGCCGAAGCCGAGTGTGCCCGCCCGGTCGAGAGCCGCCACGATCGAGAAGCGCACCGGGTTCTGCAGCAACTCGTCGAGGCGGTGCCGCGGATGCTGCACCGCCGTCACGAGCGCGCCTCCCGAGCCGCAGATACCAGCGCCACGACCAGAACGAGGCCGGATGCGAGGCCCGCCAGCAGCAGAGAGCCGTGCGCCCAGATGACGACCGCGAGCGCGGCAGCGTAGGTGACGAACCAGCTCGCGATGTACCCCGTCCAGCGGCGACTGCGGGAGAAGGCGGAGCGGCCCCGAATGCTGACCATGAAGAAGATCAGCAGGGCGAACATCACGACCAGCGTGCCGAGGTAGGCGAGCCCGAAGCCGTCGCCCGTCGTGAGCGCCATCGCGAAGGTGCCCATCGAGGTTGCGACACCGAGCGCCAGAATGAACGCGATGTAGGGCCAGCGGGTGGCGTTGTGGGCCGAGCGGCTCAGGCGGTCGGCGTGGTCGAGCAGCTGCCGCGCCTCGCTGCTGGTCATGGTGGGTGTGGTTTCCATCGAGTGTCCCTTCGTTGGTTACCATCCTCGCAAGTAGTTGCCACTTTGGCAAGTGCTTTCAGTCAGCCGGAGCCGACCCGGTCACCGCCCATGCCGTGACGGCGACATCAGCGTTCTCGACGAGGTCGCCGCTGAAGGGCAGGGCGACACGTTCCGCGCCGGGGTACGGCGCCACATGGAGGTACGCGACGGTGTGTTCGGGGTCTCTCGGCTGGGCATCCCAGCCGAGCAGGGCGGTCGCAGACTGGCCCGGGCCGAGGGTGATCGAGGTGGGCCCGGAGTCGTCGGTGGCGAAGGATCCGCCGTGCACCAGATGCAGGCCCAGGAGGAAGTCGTTCGCGTCGGCGAAGGCGATGTCGGGATATCCGTCCAGCTCGCAGTTCACGCCCGAGCGATTCGTGGCCAGCAGGCCGAGTGCGCGATGCCCCGCGGCCCCGTCAGAGGCTGAGGCTTCCAGCGAGAGCTGGCTGACGCTGCACCACTGGGGGTCCACCGCCGGCGCGTCGTCGGCGACGGGAGGAACCGCCGGCCCCGTGGGCTGCACGACGGGAGCCGGCTCGGACGGATCGGTGGGAACGGTGTATCCGGTGAGAGCAGACGACGTGACCACCGCGACGATGCCCGCCGCACACACGAGCGCGGCGGGCAGCCGCGACGCTCCCGTCCGGGGCGCCGATCGACGCGGCGACCTCGTCGCGCGCACGGCCAGCGCCGACGGCAGCCACCCCCACAGCAGACCCCAGAGGGCCGCCGCCTGCACCGAGCCGGCAAGACCGTCGAACGCGTTCCAGAGCCGACCGGGCGGCCAGTCGTGGATCGTCTGGCCGAAGGCGAGCGCGAAGCCCACGGCGGCAGCCGCGAGGATCGTCGCGAACCAGAGGGTCGACAGGCCGACCGTCCCCGTCGACCCTGCCCTCGACTCCCTGCGCTGCCCCAGGCGCACCGCCACCGCGACGAGCCCGCCGACCACCAGCGCCGACAGAACGGGTGTGAGGATGTTCCCGGGAACATCGGAGACCCACGTCACCGGCTGAATCGCAGCGGGCAACACCAGGTCTGCGAAGGATGCCGGAACCGTGCTGTCGAAGGTCAGCGCAGTGTTCAGTCCGTTGACCAGCAGCCACAGCGCCGCGGCGACTCCACCGCCGACGGCCGCAGGAAGAGCGGCCCGAGCGGTCTGCCTGCTCATTCGTCGGGAACGTAGCTGAGAATGTCGCCGGGCTGGCAGCCGAGAGCCTCGCAGATGGCATCCAGAGTCGTGAACCGGATCGCCTTGGCGCGACCGTTCTTCAGCACCGACACATTCGCCACGGCGAGGTCGATCGCGGTGGCGAGTTCGGTGACCGACATCTTGCGCTTGGCCAGCTCGACGTCGAGATTGATGACGATCGGCATCAGATCACTTCCGCCAGGTCGCTCTGGTACTGCACGGCCGTGTGCAGCAGGCGCCGCATGACGACGACGAGCAGGGCGAGCGCCGCTGCCGCACCCGCGGCAGCGGCAGCGGCGATGGCGAGCACCGTCGACGCGCCGGCGGTCGCCTCGGGCTGCACCGGAGCGAGGGCGAAGTAGACGAAACCGGCGGCGGCGAAGACGGCGGCCGTGCCGAGCGCGGCGATCGCGGTGTTCGTCCATCGGTCGGCGCGGCCGCGCGCGTCGAAGATCGACCCCTGACGCACCTTGCCGAGCAACGCCCACACGCTCACGAGCACCACCTCGACGCAGAGGCCGCCGACGACGATCAGACCCGTCAGAACGACGGCCGAGACACCCCCCACCAGAGACGTCGCGAGAAGCCCCGAACACACCTGCGCGGCTCCGCAGGCTCCGAAGAGCAGAACCAGAAGCACCCGCAGAATCACATCACCACTGCTTGTCATGCCCCGACTCTATCGAAGATCGAGCGTTCCCTATCGATTCTCGATATTCTGCTGCCTCGCCCCAGAGTGACGTTCAGGTGACTCCGCCGGTGAGGAGAACGACGACGAGCAGCACGAGGAGGGCCGCGAGGACCACGAGGAGCACGAGCCGCCCGGCCAGGGGCTGCCCGGCCCGCGCCCGTCGGGGCAGAGCGCGGAGCACCCCGAGGGCGCAGAGCGCAAGCGCGACGATGAAAATGATCCCGATGACGACGCTCACGGTGCCCGCGACGTGCGGCGCACCGAGGTAGCCGAGAAAGAGGGCACCGAGGTAGAGAATGGCGGCGGTGAACATCCCGGCGAACGTGCGTGTGCCGACATCGCGCCAGAACTTCTCCTCCCGAAACCACTCCATCGGCCATCGCCACGGTCTCCAGGCATCCTGTCGCGGGTCGCTCATGCGCCCAGACTAGCCAGTCCAGGATGCCGTTAGCCGCCCCTCAGCGCGGGTGTGTCCGGCGTCGCGCCGATCCGTTCTCTGTCATCTCGCGGGTCTCACGTCAAGGCTTCCGCACCGTTTCGAGCCCACCGGTGTCGGCTCGATAAGGTGGTCTCGTCGGCGCAACGGCACGGCCGCGGAGAAGGGAAGACCACGGCGTGAACCTCAGGGCGGGGCTCGACCGTGATGCAGTGTTCCGCAGCCGGGTCGTGCAGATCCTCGCGATCGAGACGGCTGTCGAGCTCGCCTTCTTCGCCGCGTTCGTCGACTTCCGGCCCGACCTTCTCCGTGTCGTCATCGGCATTCTCTCCCTGGCGGCGATCGTCGTCGCCGTGCTCGCGCGACGATTCAGAACCGCCTCGCACCGCCCCGGCCGCTCACTCATCCTGTTGGCGATCGTGAGTATCGGCTGCGGGGCGTTCGTGGTGACGTCGCCGAGCATCGCCGTCGTCGCGGCGTTCTCCCTGCTCGGGCTGAGCCTCTCGGCGGTCGCCCTCGACGACGATCGGCCGGGCATCCTGATCGGCGCCATCAGCAGCGCGTTCGCCCTGGCCGTGATCACCGTGCGTGGAGACACTCCGATCGCCAGCGCGATCATCTACATCGGGTTGGCGGTCACGGGAACGTTCCTGATCATCCGGCTCCGCCGCTCGCTGACGGCCGCTCGCGACGAAGCCGAGCACCTGGCGCAGACAGACCCGCTGACCGGCCTGCTGAACCGGCGCGGGATGGAGCAGCAGGTCACGGCACTGAACGCCGTGGCATCGCGGGCCGGGCTGGTGCTCGGCTGCCTCGTGCTCGACCTCGACCACTTCAAGGCGGTCAACGACACGCACGGCCACCGGGCCGGCGACGACGTGATCGTGAGGGCGGCCGGGGTGCTGACCGCCACGACGCGCGACGGCGACATCGTCGCGCGAACCGGCGGCGAGGAGTTCGTCGTCTTCGCCGCACTCGCGAGCGCCGCCGACCTCGAGGTTCTCGCCGAACGCATCCGGGCGGAGATGGCCGCGCAGCCCGAGCCGGCGGTGACCGTCAGCATCGGTGCCGCGACGGGGCCGGCCCAGACCGCCGAAGAGCGCTCGGCCCTCTTCGACCGCACCGACGAGGCCCTCTACGCAGCGAAACACGCCGGCCGCAACACGGTGCGCACCCGATAGCGAGATCCGTTTTGCGAAGAAAGGGGTGACGGGTGCACCGCGGAGGGAACATTGGAGATACGCTCACCCCATCCGAACACGGTGAGGCTTCCGAAGCACTACCGCAACTTCGGTTGCCAGCATGCCCCCTAGTCCTGCGACGACAGGGGGCATGCTGTCTTAAGGCTACTGCCGGTCGCCCTCCGACCCCGGGGGTTCTTTTTGGTGTCGGCGTACGATCAGGGCCGATGCGCCCACGATGAACGCCGCGACGGCGGTGATGACCAGGGCGACCAGCGAGGTCGAAGCACTGTCGGGAACCTCCCCCGAGGCCGTCGCCGTCGCCGTCGCGGCGAGCGCAGCCGGCGCCGAGGCCGGGCCGACGATCAGGGCGGCGGCGACGAACACGGTGACCCCGACCCGCCTCGCCCACAGTGCGAAGCGGCGAATCGAACGGGTCAGGGGGAATGGCATGGTGGTCCTCGATTGCGGCGGGCTGGTTCGGTTCACCCCAGGGGTCCCCCGAACAGATGCAAGTGTGCGGTCACCCGGCCGCCCTGACCAGAGCCTCTAGCGGTCACGTCCGCAAGAGGGCACCGCCCGCCCTGCCCTCGCGACCGCCTCCCCGCCCCGCGGTCACGGGATGACGATGACCTTGCCCGACACACGGCCCGCGCTCGCCTCGGCGTGCAGTGCGGGCAGTTCGGCGAGCGGGATGCGCCGGGTCACCTCGACGGTCAGCTGGCCGTCGTCGACGAGCGAGACCAGTTCGGCGAGGCGCGCCCGGTTCGGCAGCACGAACACGGTCACGGCCCGCACATCGCGGCTGGCGTCGCCGGGCGTCGGCAGGAACGCCGTGGTGCTGACCACCGTGCCGCCGTTCCGCACCAGCGCCACGAGATTCTCGAACTGCTGCTCGTCGAGGGGCGCCAGGTTCAGCAGCACGTCGACCTGTTCGTCGACGGCGGTGAGCAGATCGGTTGCGGTGTGGTCGATGACCTCGTCGGCGCCCGCCGCTCGCACCGCGTCGATGCTGCGCGGGCTCGCGGTTGCCACGACGTACACGCCGGCCCGGGCGGCAAGCTGGATGGCGTACGTGCCCACCACTCCCCCGGCGCCGACGATGAGTACGCGCTGCCCGGCGCCGAGTCGACCCTCGTCGAACAGCGCCTGCCAGGCCGTCAGTGCCACAGAGGGCAGGGCCGCCCCGTCGGCGAGGGGGATGCTCGTGGGGGCGGCGACGAGCGACTCCGCCGGTGCGACGACGAACTCTGCCGCACCCCCATCGCGTTCCATCGGCAGAAAGCCGATCATCCGGTCGCCGAGCTCGATGCCCTCGACACCGTCGCCGATCGCCTCGACGGTGCCCGAGATGTCGTAGCCCGGAACGTGGGGCAGCACGACAGGGATCGGCAGCAGACCGGCGCGCATTCCGTTGTCGGCGGCATTGAACGCCGAGGCCGCCACCCGCAGCCGCACCTCGCCCGCCGCGGGCACCTTCTTCTCGATGTCTTCGATACGAAGCACCTCGGGTGCGCCGGTCTCGTGGAACAGTACTGCCTTCATGGCTGTCTCCCTTCGCTTTGTGCTTCGAGTTCGAAGCAACTGAGATGACTGTACCATTGCTACGAATTCGAAGCAACATACAATGGACACATGGATTCGACGCCCTCCGCCCTGACACCCACCCAGCTCGGGGCATACTTCGCCTTCACCGAGGTCAGCAGCCTGCTGCGGCACGCCGTTGAGCAACAGCTGCGCGACGCCGGCGAACTCAGCTACGTGCAGTTCCAGCTGCTCGCCCGACTGGGTGACGCTCCGGAGGGTCGGCGCCGCATGACCGACCTGGCCGACGGCGTGGTCTACAGCCGCAGTGGGCTCACCTACCAGGCGCAGTTGCTCGAGAAGCGCGGGCTCGTCACCCGCACCCCATCGCCCGACGATGAGCGCAGCACCGTCGTCGCCCTGACAGACGCCGGCCGCGCCGTGCTCGCGACCGTCTTCCCCGGCCACATCGAGGCTCTGCACACCCTGCTCTTCGCGGCCCTGAGCGACGCCGATGTCGACGAGCTCGCCCGCATCCTCGGCCGGGCAGCGGAACACCTCCGCACCACGCCGCCGCGTTCCGCCGCCCCCCGCCGCCGCAAGGTCTGAGCGAACCGGGGCCCGCCCGGGCCGTCGGCTTTCGCCGTCTCCGGGGCTAGCGGCTGCCGCCGTAGGCTGCCGGAACAAGGTCCACGCGGGGCGCGCCGCTCTCGACCAGCTCGAGGATCGCCGTGGCCACCTGCTCGGGCGTGTCGAAGGTCGCCCCCGCCGTCATCGCCTCGGCCTCCGCGCGGCCCGCCCGGATCGACCCGAGAAACTCCGTCTGCGTGGCGAACGGAATGATCGTCGACACCGTGACGCCTGTTCCGTCGAGCTCCGCGCGGGCGATCGCCGAGAGCCGTTCGAGGGCGATCTTCGATGCGACATACCCTCCGGTTCCCGGAACATCGGCGAACGTCGTCCCCGAGCTGACGTTCACGATGCTGCCCGCACCCTGTCGGCGCATGACGGGCAGCACCGCCTGCATCAGGGCCAGCGGAGCCACCAGGTTCAGTTCGAGCACACTCCGGAAGTCGTCGAGCTCGATCGTCTCGATCGTGGCCTGCAGGCCCTGGCCGGCGTTGTTGACCAGCACATCGATGCGGCCGAAGGCGGCGAGCGCAGCCTCGGCGAGTGCCGTGACCTGCTGCGGGTCCGTCACGTTGCAGCGCACCGCGACGGCCGCCCCGCCGAGCTCGTCGGCGAGTGCGCGGATGCGATCTTCGCGGCGTGCAGCGAGAACCACCCGCGCCCCCCGAGCGGCAGCGGCGCGGGCGGTCGCCGCCCCGATTCCCGACGATGCACCGGTGATCACGAACACGGAATCTCTGACGTTCACAGTTCTCTCCTTCGCCGAGCAACCGAGTTGGCCGCTCTCGGCAGCAATTACGCTACTCCTCAGTAGCGTAATTGCGCGACCGGCGCGTATCGTGGAGCCATGACCAGCGCGACACCGCCCGACATCCTTGGCGCCAGGCAGGCCGGTGCGCACCCGGGTCGCCCGTACGACCGGTCGAGCGACCCGGCGATCCTCTCTGTCGCACTCGACCTGCTCGCCGATCGGCCCTATGAGCGGGTGACTCTGGATGCCGTGGCCACCCTCACGGGCCGGGCCAAGACCACGCTCTACCGGCGCTGGGCCACGAAAGACGAGCTGCTGCTGGCGGCGATCCGATCGGTGGGGCACCCGCCCGAGGCCGCCAGCCTGCCCGACAGTGGATCGCTGCGGGGCGACCTGCTCGCCGTCATCGACTCCCCCTGGCTCGGCGGCGCCGAGAGACGCCTCGCGGTCTTCGCCGGCCTGGCCTCTGCCGCCCGCAGCTCGGAGCTCCTGGCGCAGGCGATCCGGCTCGAGGTCGCCGATCCCTACGCCGACGTCTACCGCCGCCTCTTCGAGCGGGCGATCGAGCGCGGCGAGGTGCCCCGCGATCGCAGAGCGCGCATCCCGCTCCTCGCCGAGGTCATCCCCGCGATGAGCGACCGTCGGATGAGCAGCGGCACCGCACCGGCAGACCGCGACTTCTTCGTCTCCCTCGTCGACGGGATCGTGCTTCCGGCACTGCTGGGGGTGCCAGCGGCCTGAGAGCGGGTAGGGTCGGATCCATGGTCAGAGTCGTTCGGTGAAATCCGTGTCACAGCCGGCGAAGGTCGGCGCAGCCGGGCTCGCCGTCGCAGCCCTCGGCGTGGTGTTCGGCGACATCGGCACCAGCCCGCTCTACTCCCTGCAGACCGTCTTCAGCATCGACGGCGGCATCGTGCAGGCGACGCCTGACGACGTCTACGGCGTCATCTCCCTGATGTTCTGGGCCGTCACCATCGTGGTGTCGGTGAAGTACGTCTCCATCCTGATGCGTGCCGACAACGACGGCGAAGGCGGGGTGATGGCGCTCGCCGCTCTCGGCCAGCGCCTGTACGCGGCCAGGGAGGGCAAAGCCGGCAAGGCCGTGCTCTTCCTCCTCATCGCCATCGTGGGCGTCTCGCTGTTCTACGGCGACTCCCTGATCACCCCGGCGATCAGTGTGCTCTCGGCGGTCGAGGGCCTGCAGATCGCCGTGCCGCAGGTCTCCCACCTCGTCGTTCCGATCGCGGCCGTCATCCTGGCCGGGCTCTTCGCGTTCCAGCGTTTCGGCACAGGTCGGGTCGGCAAGCTGTTCGGCCCGGTGATGCTGCTCTGGTTCTTTGTCATCGCTGCGGCCGGCGCCGTCATGGTGGTGCAGCACCCGAGCGTGCTGGTGGGCCTGTCCCCCACGTATGCGGTCGCCTTCATCGTCGGCCACCCGGTCATCGCGTTCGTCGCGATGGGCGCCGTCGTGCTCGTCATCACGGGAGCAGAGGCGCTCTACGCCGACATGGGGCACTTCGGCCGGCCGCCCATCCGCCGGGCCTGGTTCTTCGTGGTCTTCCCGGCCCTGGTGCTGAACTACCTGGGGCAGGCTGCCCTGATCCTGCAGGATCCGGCCGCGCGCCAGAGCCCGTTCTTCCTCCTCTTCCCCGACTGGGCACGCCTCCCCGTCGTCATTCTCGCGACGATCGCCACGGTCATCGCCAGCCAGGCCGTCATCTCGGGGGCGTTCTCGCTCACGAGGCAGGCCATCCAGCTGGGGCTGCTGCCCCCGCTGACCGTTCGACACACCTCGGAGCGGGAGGGCGGCCAGGTCTACCTGCCGGCCGTGAACGCCCTGCTGTTCGTCGGAGTGATGGCCGTGATGCTGGTCTTCCGGTCCTCCGCGGCCCTGGCGACGGCCTACGGGGTCTCGGTCACCGGCGCCCTGGTCGTCGACACGGTTCTGCTGCTGCTCGTCGCCCCCCGGCTCTGGGGCTGGGGCCCCATCAAGATCGGGCTCGCCGCGATCGCGTTCGGCGGGCTCGAACTCACCTTCTTCGCCGGCAACCTGTCGAAGGTCCTGCACGGCGGGTGGGTTCCGCTGCTCGTCGCTCTCGCCGTCATCCTCGTCATGACGACGTGGCGGAAGGGCCGCGATCTCGTCATCGCCGGCCGCATCCAGAAAGAGGGCTCGCTGCAGCAGTTCGTGCACGCGGTCAACTCGAAGAAGATCCTGCGCGTGCCCGGTGTCGCGATCTTCCTGCACCCCAACAGGGACTCCACGCCGCTCGCGCTGCGGGCGAACGTCGAGCGCAACAAGGTGCTGCACAAGCGCGTCATCATCGTGACGGTCGTCATCGAGAATGTGCCGCACGTCAGCCCGCGCGACGCGTTCGAGTACAACGACCTCGGCTACTCCGACGACGGCATCGACCACGTCAAGGTGCGGTTCGGCTTCTCAGACACCCCGAACATCCCGCGCGCCCTCCGCAAGGCCTGCGCGCTCGGCGTACTCGACCTCACCGGCAAACAGATCGATGCCGCCTCGTACTTCGTGTCGCGCGGTGCGATCCGCCCCACCCGGGCACCCGGCATGACCGCCTGGCGCAAGACCCTCTTCGTGGGGCTGGCGCAGAACGCCGCGAACCCGGCCGCCCGCTTCGCCCTGCCGGCGAGCCGAACCGTCACCATGGGCAGCGACATCGACATCTAGGGCCTCTTCCCGAGGCCCGGTTGCGGCCTCGCGCTAGAGGATCGGCTTGCCGCCGGTCACCGCGATGCGGGCGCCGGAGACGTAGCTCGCCTCGTCGGAGGCGAGCAGCACGTAGACGGGGGCCAGTTCGGCCGGCTGCCCCGGGCGGCCCAGCGGAACCTGCTCGCCGAAACTCTCGACCTTCTCCTCGGGCATGGTCGAGGGGATGAGCGGGGTCCACACCGGCCCGGGCGCCACGCTGTTGGCCCGGATGCCGCGTTCGGCCAGCAGCTGGGCGAGCGAGGCGGACATGTTCGCGATGCCCGCCTTCGTGGCCGCGTACGGAATCAGGTTCGGCGAGGGAGTGTCGGAGTTCACCGAGCTCGACCCGATGATCGAGCTGCCCGCCGCCATGTGCGGCAGAGCCGCCTTGGTGAGGTGGAAGAAGGCGCTCAGATTGATCGCGATCGTCCGATCCCACTCGTCGTCGGAGATCTCCTCCAGGGTGTCGTGCGACATCTGGAACGCGGCATTGTTCAAGAGGATGTCGACACGGCCGAAGTTCTCGACGGCGGTGTCGATGATCTCCCGGCAGTGGGCGGGGTCGGCGAGGTCGCCCGCCACCAGCACGGCCTTCTGGCCCGCCTGTTCCACCCAGCTCGCCGTGTCCTTCGCGTCGTCGTGCTCGTTCAGGTAGCTGACCAGTACGTCGGCACCCTCCCGGGCGAAGGCGATGGCGACCGCCTTGCCGATACCGCTGTCGCCTCCCGTGATGACCGCCTTCTTGCCGGCCAGCCGCCCCGACCCCCGGTAGCTCTGCTCGCCGTGGTCGGCTGCGGGCGTGAGTTCGCTCTCGACGCCCGGAACGTCTTGGTGCTGCGCTGGCTGGCTCATGGGAATCCTCCTCTGTTCGACGGCCTGATGGGTGAAGTCAAAACCTGCCGGAACGGGCACGAAAGGGGTTGACGCTTCGACCGATCGCCCGGAGCGGTACGTTGGTGTTCATGGCCCTCGCATCCGCATCCACCCGCCCTCGCCGGCAGGCGGGATGGCGCCGTGGCTGAGAGCACGTTCGAGGCGGCTGCCGCCGCGATCACCGACATCGACCACGGCGCCGACCCGGCCCGCATCGCCGAGATCCTCCTCTCGGTCGTGCCGATGGACGGCGGCGCTGTCTCCACCCTCGGCAACCTGCTGGGAGCAGAGACCATCTCGGCGACGAGCCTGCTCGCCGCGCGCATCGACGAGGTGCAGTTCGATCTCGGCGAGGGGCCCTGCTGGGACGCGCTGGCCTCCCGGCGCCCCGTTCTCGAACCGGACTTCGCACACCGCATCGGCAATGAGTGGCCCCTGTTCACCGAGCAGGTGCGGCGTCACCGCATCGGGGCGCTCTTCGCGTTCCCCCTCACCGTCGGCCCGATGCAGATCGGAGCCATCGACTTCTACACCGTCGATGCGAGTGCGCTGACGTCGGAACAGATCGCCGAGACGAGCCTGCTCGCCGCGGTCATCAGCCGCGTCATCCTGCGCCGGGCTATCCGCCTCTCGGAGCGCGACCTGACGCTGCCCGAGACCGAGTACTCCCGCCGGGTGATCCACCAGGCCACCGGCATCATCGTCGCCCAGCTCCGTCTTCCCCCCGATGACGCCCTCCTCATCCTGCGAGGGCGGGCATTCGCATCTGGACGGAGCATGATGGATATTGCAACCGACATCGTCGAGAGACGTGTGTCGTTCAGCGCAGGCCCGAACGGAATCGAGGACACCCCATGACCGGCAACACCAGAGAAGAGGTGCTCCTGGACACGTTCATGACCCTTTCCGACACGCTCGTGGAGGACTACGACATCGTCGACCTCCTGCAGACCCTCGTCGAGACGTGCGAGACGGTCTTCGACATCACGGCCGCCGGCATCCTGCTCGCCGACGAGAGCGGAACCCTCGAGGTCGTCGCATCGACCAGCGAAGCCGCCCGGTTGGTCGAGGTGATGCAGCTCTCCGCTGAGGCGGGCCCCTGCATCGAGTGCTTCACCACGGGTCGCACGGTCTCGGTGCCCGACATCAGGCTCGCCCCGGACGAGTGGAGCCGGTTCCGGTCGGGAGCCGTCGAACAGGGCTTCCTGTCGGTGTACGCCATCCCGCTCCGCCTCCGCGACGACGTCATCGGCGCCCTGAACCTGCTTCGCGCCGAGACGGGCGAGCTGAATCCGACCGATGTGCGGGCGGCCCGTGCGCTCTCGAATGTCGCGACGATCGGCATCATGCACGAGCGCAGCCTCCGCGAGAAGGGCATCGTGCAGAACCAGCTGCAGTACGCTCTCGACTCCCGCGTCGTCATCGAGCAGGCCAAGGGCGTGCTCTCGCACGTGCACCACATCAGCACCGATCAGGCCTTCGACCTGCTGAGGGACTACGCGCGGAAGAACCAGCAGAAACTCGCCGTCACCGCCCTCCGCGTCGTACGCCTCGAGATCACCCTCTAGCCCCCTCTGCATCCCGGGTCGGGCCTCCCGAGTCGGGGCCTCCCGTGCAGTGCCTCCCGTGTCGGGGGTGCGTGCGACACTGCGGGCACGGTCGGTCTGACCGACAGGCGGGCGGGAGGGCACGATGCGGGGTGAGGCGACGGTGCTGCACGCCGACCTCGACGCGTTCTATGCCTCGGTCGAGCAGCGGGATGCGCCCGGGCTGCGGGGGCGACCGGTGATCGTGGGCGGCGGCGTCGTTCTGGCCGCGAGCTACGAGGCGAAGGCGCGCGGTGTGCGCACCGCGATGAGCGGGCGGCAGGCCCGCGACCTCTGCCCCGACGCCGTGGTGGTGCCGCCCCGCATGGAGGCCTACTCCGCCGCCAGTCGCGACGTCTTCGCGATCTTCCGTGACACGACACCGCTCGTCGAAGGGCTCTCGATCGACGAGGCGTTCCTCGAGGTCGGGGGCCTCCGACGCCTCGCGGGCACACCCGAACAGGTGGCCGTGCGGCTGCGCGAGCGGGTGAAGAGCGAGGTCGGCCTGGCGATCTCGGTCGGCGTCGCCCGCACCAAGTTCCTGGCCAAGGTCGCCAGTGCCGTCAGCAAGCCCGACGGGCTGCTGGTCGTCGAGCCCGGCGAGGAGAAGGCGTTCCTGCTGCCGCTGCCCGTGGAGCGGTTGTGGGGTGTCGGCGCCGTCACCGCCGAGAAGCTGCACCGGCTCGGCATCACGACGGTGGGGCAGTTGGCCGAGCTCGAGGCCGCGACCGCCGAGCGAGTGCTGGGGCGAGCATCCGGAGCCCATCTGCACGCGCTCGCCCGGCTGCAGGACCCGCGGCCCGTCGACACGGCGCGCCGTCGATCATCCATCGGCTCGCAGCGTGCGCTCGGCAGCAGGCCACGCTCGGCCGCCGAGCTCGACCTCATGCTGACGCAGATCGTCGACCGGCTGGCGCGGCGACTGCGCGACGGGGATCGGGTCTGCAGAACCGTCGTGCTGCGGCTGCGCTTCGGGGACTTCGCGAAGGCGACCCGGTCGCGCTCCGTGCGTTCGGGGTCGGATCGCACCGCGGTGCTGCTCGGTATCGCGCGCGAGCTGCTCGCTGCGGCCCAGGCCGAGATCGACCAGCGCGGAGTCACCCTGATCGGTGTGTCGCTCTCGCAGCTCGCGAAAGCCGACAGCCTCACGCCCGAACTGCCCATCGACTGGAACGACGAGGCGAAGCTCGACACGGTTCTGGATGCTGTGCGCGATCGTTTCGGGGCGACATCCGTCTCCCGGGCCGCTCACCTGCATCGCGACCCGGGGTGGTCGTCGCCCCTGCTGCCCGAGCACGAGTGAGGGCTGGCGCGGCCCCGAGGGCGGGGCGGATGCGGCCTAGCGCGGTGTGCATCCGGCCGGCGCCCTCCACCCGTGTCCTGTTCCGTCCTCCCGGGTGGCGATATGCGCTTGCAAACGTGTCCGGTTCAGGGCAGGGTGGGCAGCACGACCGATGCCCGGGAGGCCGCATGGACGACGAAACACTGCTCGCCGTGATCCACCGCGGCCGGCCCGCGACGGTCCCCGCGCTGGCCACGCTCGCGCATCTGAGCGACGACGACGCCCAGGCGGCCGTCGGCAGGCTGCGCGGGCGCCGGCTGCTGGGTGGCACGGGCGACGAGCTAACCTACCCGCACCCGGCGACCTGGGCGGCCGAGGCGGTCTCCCGTCGAACGGGCGAACTCCGCCGGGCATCGGAGGAGGCGCTGAGCGACCTCGAGAGTGTCGTCGCCGACCTGCCGGCGATGCTCCGGCACTGGTCGGTGGGCGAGGTGTCGGCCGAACTCGTCCCTGTCGACACCCGGCACGGCCCGCATGCCTCCGAAGACCTCTGGTTCGACACCGCGCGCCACGACGTCGGCACTCTGAACGCCGTTCTGCCCGATGTCGCCCGGTTCCTCTCGAGCACCGACGAGCGCAGCATCCGGTTCGCCCAGGCACTCCGCGGCAAGGAGGCGGTTCGGGTGATCATCCCGGCCGACACCGTCAACGACCCGAAGGTCGTGCAGAGCATGCAGCATTTCGGCAGTGCCGGCGTGCAGTACCGCCTGCTGACCGACCCGCCGAGCTGGTTCTGGGTCGACGGCGACCAGCTCGCCCTGCCCTTCGAGTGGGGCGAGGGCCGGCCGACGAGCGTGCTGGGGCTCCGGCATCCCTCACTGGCGGCCCTCGCCCTCGCCTACTTCGACGGGCTGTGGTCGAGGGCGGCGCCCGCGGCGGCCCCGGGGGTGCCGGGCCAGCGGGCCCTCGCCGGCGAGCCCTGGACTCCCCTGCTCATGCTGATGCGACAGGGCACCACCCTCGAGACGGCCTCGCGGATGCTCGGGATCAACCCGCGCACCGGTCGCCGCCGCATCGCCGCGGCCATGACCCACTACGGCGTGTCGACCCTCTTCGCCCTCGGCGTGGCCTGGGCCGCCGAGCTCCCCGCGGCCGTGGAACCGGCCGGAGGGCGGGCCGCGGCGGAGCGGGACTAGGCGCGGGGGGCGAGCTCGGGGGCGTCGTCGACGCCCGCGTCTGCGGCCTCGCGGCGACGGGCCCGCAGCGACGGGGCGACCAGCGCGGCGAGGATCGCGAGCACGCCGACACCGGCCGACGCCCAGAAGCCGACGGTGAACGCGTCGTCGGTGGGGGCGCCCTGCGCGGTGACGTTCGAGGAGATGATGGCGGCGATCACGGCGGTGCCGACGCTGCTGCCGATCGTGCGCAGCACGGTGTTCGCGCTGATCGCCTCGCCCGTCTGGGCCGCAGGAACGCTCTCGACGATCGCGTTGGAGGTCGCGGCGAGCGCCATTCCGATCCCGATGCCGGTGAGCACGCCCGACAGGAGGATCTGCCACTCTTCGGCGTGCCCGAACGCGGGGATCAGGAACGCCACCGTGACGGCGACGCCGCCGATGATCATCGGGATCTTCGGCCCGATCCGACGTATGACGACACCCGCGACCACACCGGAGACGACCATGGCCACGACCGTCGGAAGCAGGTAGAGGCCCGCCTCGCTCACGCTCTTGCCGAACCCGTAGCCGAGAACGCTCGGCAGCTGCAGCAGGGTCGGCACCAGGATGAACGTGCCGAACATCGCGAAACCGAAGGCCAGCGCGACGACGTGGGCCGTCCAGACGCCGCGGTGACGGAACAGGCGCACATCGATCAGCGGATCTTTCACCCGCAGCTCGACGACGACGAACACGACGAGAGCGACGGCGCCGAGGGCGATGAGGCCGACGGTCTTGCCGTCACCCCAGCCCCACTTCTCCCCCTCGCTGATCGCGAGCAGCAGCGCCACGAGCCCGACCGAGAGGATGGCCGTGCCGACGAGGTCGAGGCGACCCGGCCGGCGAAGCGGCGACTCGGGGATGCCGAAGATGGCGCCGAGCAGAGCGATCGCCACGAGCACGGCCGGGAACCAGAACAGCCAGTGCCACGAGAGCGCCTCGACGATCGGGCCGGCGGCGACGATACCGACGCCCGCTCCGATGCCGAAGATGGCGGAGAGCAGCCCGATCGTGACGCTCACCCGCTCCCGCGGCAGCTCGTCGCGCACGATTCCGATCGACAGCGGCATGACCGCCCCCGCGGCACCCTGCAGGATGCGCGCCACGATGAGCACCCCGAGCGTGGGGGCGAGTGCAGCCAGCACGGTACCGACCAGCAGCAGAGCGAGCACCACGATGAGCACCTTGCGCTTGCCGACCATGTCGCCGAGGCGGCCGAGAATGGGCGTGAGCACGGCGGCCGAGAGCAGGTAGGCGGTGAGCACCCAGCTGGCGTCGGTGGTCGCCACGCCGAGATCCTGACCGATCGTGCTGAGCGCGGGCGCGACGAGCGACTGCAGAACCGCGAACGAGAGCCCGCCGAGGGACAGGAACAGAATGATAGCCGTCGAACTGGTGCGCGGCGTCTTCGTGTCGGGCCCCTGGCGTGTGGGAATGGAACCGGTGCGGGGGCTCTGAGCGGTGGCGGACATGGGGCTCCTCGGGTGTAAACGCATGCTGACTTATCGAGTATGCCCGTGTCGATGACAAGTGTCAACAAAGGTTTACTTCATGCTCCAGCGCGCTAGGGTGTGCGTGGAAGGGCAGAGCATGAGCACACAGACACCCGCGTCGACGACGACGGACAGCACACCGGCGGCCGACGCGGGCGACGATCTGCAGCGTTCCGGCCGCGACGCGACAGCCACCCGGCACGCCCTGGTGCGCGCCGCCCGCCGCCGGTTCGCCACCGACGGCTACCGCGCCACGACCGTTCGGCAGATCGCCGCCGACGCCGGGGTGAACGTCGCCCTGATCAACCGCTACTTCGTGTCGAAGGAGGGTCTCTTCGAGGCGTGCATGCTGCGCACCTCCGACGAGCTCGACACCCAGACACCGCCCCGCCCCGCCGACGTCGAGGGCATCATCGCCCGCCTGGTGGAGCACGTCGTGAACGCTCCGGATGGCGACGACCCCCTGCAATTGCTGCTGCTGCTCCGCTCCTCCGGCGACGAGAACGCCGACGGCATCCGGCGCAGAACCCTCGAGCACTTCACCAAGCGCCTCGCGACGGCCGCGGGCTGGAGCCCGACGGACCCCGACACCGCCGACCTGATGCTGCGGGCGCAGCTCGCGATCGCGACCATGCTCGGCGTCGTGATGCTGCGCACGTCGGCCGCCGTGCAGCCGGTCGCCTCCGCCGGCTCCGACGACCTGGACGCGCCGCTCGGCGAGGTCTTCCGCCTGCTCCTCAGCCGACCGGTCTGATCCCGGGCGGCGCCTTGACACCGACGGACGGGGCGAGCAGGGTGGCAGGTGATCGGCGACGGCGCCGCTCAGAGAGGAGCCCCCGATGGCCGGGCGCATCCACATCGACCTCTTCAGCACCCTCGACGGAGTGGCACAGGCGCCCGGCGGCCCGGATGAAGACACCGCCGGCGGCTTCGCGTTCGGCGGCTGGCAGGCACCGCTCATCGGCGAGACCGACGGCCGGCAGGTCGCCGACGGCATGAGGCGAATGGATGCCCTGCTGCTCGGCCGGCGCACCTACGACATCTTCGCGGCCTACTGGCCCCAGCACACCGACGGCCCCGACGGTTCGATCGGGCAGAAGTTCGACGCGATTCCGAAGTACGTCGCCTCCCGCGGCGACCCCGCCCTGCCGTGGACAGGGTCACAGCTGCTCGGCACAGACCTCGACGCCGCCGTCGCTGGGCTTCGGGAGCGGCACGAAGAGATCCACGTGATCGGCAGCATCGACTTCGCGCGCACCCTGGTTGCGCGGGGGCTGTTCGACCAGCTCAACCTGTGGGTGTACCCGATCGTGCTCGGGGAGGGAAAGCGGCTGTTCCCCGACGACGGGCCGGCGTTGGCGCTGGAGCTGCTCGCGGTCGAGCCGCCCTCGACGAGCGGCGCGGTACTGATGCGATACGGGCCGGGGGCCGGGGTGCCGGCGACGGGCGACATGACGGCGGAGTGACGCAGGGCCTCGTTGCGTAGGGCGGGGTGCTGGCTCCGGGTGTCGCTGGGCCGGCTGGCACGCGCCGGACACCGGCCGGCGGGGGCTAGAGGGCGAGCGCCGCTGCGTACTCGTCGAAGTGCTCCACGGCCAGCGAGAGCGACTCGAAACCGAAGGCGGCGCCGCGGGCGTCTGCCGCGAACGAGACCCGGTAGCAGCACCCGACGAGCTCGATCTCACCCAACATCTGCGGGCCCGCTACGGGCTGGCCCGGCATCCCGGGGTTCGGGGCGGTCACGAACCAGCGGTTCGCATCCCACTCGTGCACCGAGACGAGGCGCGGCAAATATGGCACCGGCTGCGGTGCGGGCGGCTGGTGCAGAGCGGGATGCGGCAGCAGCCGCGTCACGGTGATGAGCACGAGCGGGGCGGCCTCGCGGATGTCGTGCACGCGGGCGCCGACGGCAGCCATGACGGCCGGGGGCCCGGGGTGGCGCTCGACGCCGGCCGCGACGCGTTCTTTCAGGAAGGCGATTCCGTTCGGCATGCTTCCTCCGTTCTGCGCGTGCGTGTGACTAACCAGTACACACGCGCCCGGTCGTCGAGGCAAGCACCCTGCCCGCACTCACAGAATCGTGTCGCGCTCCGGCCCGCCCGGGGCGGAGGGTCCGTCGAGGGCGTCGAGGTCGCGCAGGGCCTCACGGGCCTGGGCGAGGCGGTCGGCGTCGGGGCGCTCCCACCAGCGCGGGCCGCGCTCCCCCAGCCCGAGCTTCGCGAGCCCCACCCGATGCCGGGCGGCGGCGACGGCATCCGCGTCGGCGCCCCCGTCGGGTGCGGCCCTCTTGGCCACACGCACCCCGGAGCGGCCCCTGCCGAGGTGCGAGGTGAGCGCCTCGACGAGGTCGGCGGGGAGGCTCGGATCGGTGCGGCGCCACCGGCGGCCGCCAACCACCAGCCACCGCTCGGCATCGGTCGCGGCATCCCGCGCCTCGGCGTCGGTCGCGGCATCCCCAGCCTCGGCACCGTCGGGTGGACTCGACGCGGTCACGACGACACCCGGGGCGCGGCGACGGTGGCTGCGGTGGCGGCGAACGGGCCGCCGGGAGCGAACGCGAACGAGGCGAAACGCTCACCGATGAGGCGGTGGGCCTCGGGGCCCGGGTGCAGGCCGTCGGGCAGAGGGAGCAGGGCCGCATCCCGCTCGCCGAACAGCTCGATGCCATCGAGGTAGTGGAGGTTCGGGTCGGCGGCGCGGCGCTCCACGAGGGAGGCCAGCTCACGCCGGATCACACTCAGAGTCAGGCGCCCCTGCGTCTCGTCGCCGGGCGTGCCGGTCGCCACGAACCGCACCTGCCCGGTGCTGAACGACTCGGGGTCGAAGGCGCCGGGGCCGGCGGCGTGCTCGTGGATTCCGCAGAAGATCGGCGAGATCAGCACCAGGGGGGTGTGCGGATGCCCGTCCCGAAGGGTGTCGAGAAAACCGTGCACCGCGGGCACAAAGGCCCGCACCCGCATCGCGTCGGCGTTGACCACGTTGATGCCGAGCTTGACGCTGATCAGATCGGCCGGAAGGTCGCGCATCACGCGGGCGAGGAACGGATCGACCATCGCGCTGCCGCCGAGCCCGAGGTTGCGGAGTTCGACCCCGGCCTGCCGTGCGGCGACGACCGGCCAGATGCCGGTGGGGGCGGCCGCGTTCGAGCCGTGGCTGATCGAACTGCCGTGGTGCATCCAGACCGGCTGCGAACCGGTGACCGGGATCAGCGGTGCGTCGCTTCGCAGCCCGAGCAGCTCGACAGACTCGTTGTGCGGCAGCCAGAGTTCGATGCGCTTCGATCCCGAGGGCAGATCGGTCAGCGCGGTCGTGTGCGGCGGCCCCTCGTGGGGCGTCGCCGAACCGGTCTGCAGGTCGATCTCGACGGCGTCGCCGCCGGTCAGCTCGTCGCTTCGCAGCAGGGCACCTCCGACGAAGGCATCGATGCGGCCGCGCGGCCGGGAGACGCCGCGGTAGACCGCCCGGGAGGGATGCACGTCGAGCTGCACCTCGGTCGCCTCGGTGTCGAAGACGACCCGCACACCGGAGGGTTGGCGCTCGACCGACAGCAGCTGGGGGTCGGGGAACTGCTCGCGCACCCAGGCGGGGAGGCGGTGCGGCAGCACTCCCCTGCCGGTGTCTTCGAGTTCGAACGCACCGCGCACGAGGGCGTCGGTGAGGGCGGTGGTGATCACGGGGTCGCCTCCTGGGCGGTCGGGGTGGGGTGGATGCCGGGCGCGGCGGTGCCGGCAGGGAGCGCGGCGTCGGCGCCGGGGTGGCCGGGCGCGGCGGCGCCGTCGGGCGCGGCGCCGCCCGGCCACGCACGGAGCGCCCCGTCGAGCACGTCGAGCACCCGCCCCCACGACTGCTCCGTCTCGACCGGGCGGTGCGCGAACGAGCCCGCGGCCTCGAGCCCGAGGAACCCGTTGATCGTGGCCCCCACGATGCGCGTCGCGTGCACCAGTTCGCCCTCGGGCAGCTCGTACCCGCGGAAGACCGCCCAGATCAGCGACACCACCCTCTGCGCCGACTCCGACCTCGCCGTGGCCTCGTCGGCCGGGCGCTGCAGGGCGGTCCACCGGCCGGGCCGCTCTGCCGCGAATACACGGTGCGCCTCGATCAGGCCGGCCAGGGCGTTCCGCCCGGAGCGACCCGCGATGGCGGTCGAGATGCGGTCGGCCAGCTCCCCCAGCGCCAACTCGTGGATGCCGTCGAGTACGGCCGCCCGATCGCGCACGTGCGAGTACAGGCTGGCGGGTTGCACGCCCAGCTCGCGGGCGAGCGCCGAGACCGTCACGGCGTCGTACCCGCCCCGGTCGGCGAGGTCGGCCGCCGCCCGAAGCACGCCCGCCGTCGTGAGGTTCATTCTGCCCATGACCCGAACCTACAGCCTGTAGGCACGATCCGACAAGGACTAGGCACACGCCGGGTGATGTATCAGTCTGCGGGTAGGCTGGCTGGCGATGTCGAATACCGTCACCGTTCTGCGAGCCCTGCGCTCCCCCCGGCTCCTCTCCCGCGAAGTGCTCGCCGGCATGGTCACGACCCTCGCTCTCGTGCCGGAGGTCATCTCGTTCTCGATCGTGGCGGGCGTCGACCCGATGGTGAGCCTTGTCGCCTCCATCGTGCTGGCGATCACCATGTCGATCCTCGGCGGCCGCCCCGGCGTCATCACAGCGGCGGCAGGCTCCGTCGCCCTGGTCATCGCCCCCCTGGTGCACTCGCACGGCGTGCAGTACGTTCTGCCGGCCGTCATCCTCGCCGGCATCGTGCAGATCGTGTTCGGGTTCGCCGGGCTCGCGCGGCTCATGCGGTTCATCCCGCGCTCGGTGATGATCGGCTTCGTGAACGCCCTAGGTATCCTCATCTTCCTCGCCCAGGTGCCGCACGTGATCGGGGTTCCCTGGCTCGCCTACCTGCTCTTCGCCCTGACCCTCGCGATCATCTTCATCGTGCCGCGGTTCACCCGCGCCGTGCCCTCGCCGCTCATCGCGATCGTCGCGGTGACCGCGATCGTGATCATCGCGAGGCTGGTGGTTCCGGATGTCGCGGACGAAGGCCCGCTCACCGGCCAGCTGCCCGGCATCACTCCGTTCCTCGTTCCGCTCGATCTCGACACGCTGCAGATCGTCTGGCCGACCGCGCTGAGCGTCGCCTTCGTCGGACTCATGGAGACCCTCCTCACGGCCAAACTCGTCGACGACCTGACCGACACTCCCTCGCACAAGGGCCGTGAGTCGTGGGCGCTCGGGGTCTCGAACATCCTCGCCGGGTTCTACGGCGGCATCGCGGGCTGCGCGATGATCGGCCAGACCGTGCTGAACGTGAAGACCGGCCGGGCGCGCACCCGCATCTCCACGACGGTCGCCGGCGTCTTCCTTCTCGCGCTCGTCACCGGGCTCAGCAGCATCATGGGGCAGATTCCGATGGTCGCCCTGGCCGCCGTGATGATGATCGTCGCCGTCTCGACGGTCGACTGGCACAGTGTGAAGCCGTCGACACTCCGCCGGATGCCCGTTCCGGAGACCCTCGTGATGGTCGTCACCGTCGTGGTCGTGGTGGCGACCGGCAACCTCGCGTACGGTGTGCTCGTGGGCGTCGTGCTCGCGATGGTGCTGTTCGCCCGGCGGGTCGCTCACGTGATCGCCGTCTCGCGCACCGTGGCCGACGAGGGGGATGCCGCGCACTACGAGGTGACCGGACCGCTGTTCTTCGGCAGCAGCAACGACCTCGTCGACCGCTTCTCGTACGCCGACGACCCCGCCCTCGTGACGATCGACCTCAGCCGGGCGCAGATCTGGGACGCGTCGACGGTCGCCGCGCTCGACTCGATCGAGAACAAGTACCGCGAGCACGGCGTCAGCGTCGAGATCGCCGGGCTCGACGAGCGCAGCACCGTGTTCCACCAGCGGCTGACCGGTCGCTTCGGCGCCTGAGGCGACCGGTGCGCTGACGCGCCTCGTCGGGAGCAGCGGCGAATCTTCCTACTCCCTGCAGTAGACCGGGCGCTCTGCCCTGCGCTCTGATGGCTGCGACGCGACCCGCGTCGAGCCGCAGAGCAAGGAGAGCATCGTGGAACCGACCGACGACACCAGCCCCCACCACGAGACGCCGACGTTCGGCGACCCCGATCTGCCCCAGGAGGGCGAGGTGAACACCGTCGACGATCCGGCCGCGACGGTGATGACCGGGCCGCAGAACCCGGTCATCGAGAGCCAGTTCCCGAACCAGATGGATGCCCCCGCCACCGACATCTCGACCCAGCAGTTCTTCTGGTCGTCGTTCAACATCTCGCCCCGCCGTGTGCAGCGCGGAGGCTGGGCGCGGGAGTTGACACAGCCCGACTTCGGAATCTCGGAGGAGATCGCCGGGGTGAACATGTACCTCGAGGCGGGCGGCATCCGCGAACTGCACTGGCACCAGACGGCGGAGTGGGCGATGATGACGCGCGGCCACTGCCGCATCACCACCCTCAGCCGCAACGGCCTGCCGAGCGTGGACGATGTCGAGGAAGGGGACCTCTGGTACTTCCCGCCCGGCCTGCCGCACTCGCTGCAGGGCCTCGGGCCCGACGGTGCGGAGTTCGTGCTCGCCTTCGACGACGGCGCGCAGTCCGAGAGCAACACGCTGCTGCTCACCGACTGGTTCGCGCACACACCGCCCGAGGTGCTGGCGAAGAACTTCGGCGTCGCGCAGGAGGTGTTCAGCGACATCCCGCTGCACAACCTCTGGATCTTCCCGGGCGACGTACCCGGCCCGCTCGACGCCGACCGCGCCGCCGCGGGGGTGCAGCCGGGTGGCGAGGCGGTCATCTTCCGGCTGTCGCGTTCGACGCCGGTGTACGAGAACAGCGGCGGGAGCATCCGCATCGCCGACAGCACCAACTACCCCGCCTCGAAGACCGTCGCGGCCGGTCTCGTGACCATCGAACCGGGGGCGATGCGGGAGCTGCACTGGCACCCGAATGCCGACGAATGGCAGTACTGGCTGAAGGGCCAGGGCCGCATGACGGTGTTCAACACGGGCCCGCACGCGAACACGACGGACTTTCGGGCGGGCGACGTGGGCGTGGTGAAGCGCAACCTCGGGCACTACGTGGAGAACACCGGGTCGGAGACGGCCGTGGTGCTCGAGACGTTCCGGAGCGACCACTACGAGGAGGTGTCGCTGGCCAACTGGCTGTCGCACCTGCCGCCGTCGCTCGTGTCGGCGCACCTCGGCATTCCCGAAGAGGTGCTGGCGACCTTCCCGCGCGGAACGCAGGGGATCACGCCGCTGCGCTGAGACGCACGGCTGAGCGCAAGCCCTCGTGCCCGCGGGGCAGGGTGGGTAGTTTGCTGGGGTGCGCTGGATCGTGGGACTCACCGAATACGCGGGCCTGACCGAGTACACGGGCGGCATCGGCACGCACTACGCCGCGCTGCTGCCGGCGCTCGCCCGGCTCGGTGTCGACGTCGACGTGGTGCTGTTCGCGCCCCGCCCGCCCGAAAGTCCGTCGTGTTCGCGTGCG
>NZ_PSTT01000047.1 GCF_002931235.1 Subtercola sp. Z020
ACCGAGGCGAAGGTGGCGATCACCGTCGGCCCCCGCCAGCGGCGACGAGATCACCAGCCCGGTGCACGTGAACGGCGCCGGGCCGCCGGTGATCGCCACCTTCGCCTCGGTCGGCTGGCTGACCAGCCGGTATTGGTCCGCCGCGTTCAGCGAGCCGGTGACCGAGAAGCTCGGCGGGGCGATCTGCCCCGCCACGTCGCCGACCGCCATCGTCTGCCCCGCGAGCACCGGCAGCGAGCTCACGATGCCGGCGATCGGCGCCGTCACGTCGACGTAGGTCACGAGGGGTTTCCGCGCGGTCTGGATGATCGACCCGTCGGGCCCCGTCGACTCCACCGGGTCGCGCTCGGTCTCGACCCTGATGTCGAAGATGGTGTCGCCGACGGCCACCGTCGCGCCCACCGCCACCTGCACCTCGTCGACCGTGCCGATCGCGGTCGCGCGGATCGGGGCGGCTGGGTCTGCGCTGACCGTCGCCTTCAGCGTGACGTCGTTCGAGATCGTGCCGGCCGTCACGACCGCCTGCGGCTCGGTCAGCTGGCCCGTCGGCACGGCAGGGTCGGCCACCGTCGCCGCATCGGGGAAGAACGCCAGTTTGCAGAGCGCGACGGCGATCACCACCACGACGGCGAGACGGATGATCGGAAAGATCCATGTGCGGAAAAGACCCACGGTGGCACCTTCGTGTCGGCCCGGCAGTGCGGGCGGCGTACAGAGCGCCGTTGTTCCCCCACGGTCGCACCCCGAGTCTAGAGAGGGCTCGGCGGCGGCCGGATCGTCCGATCGGATGAGATCGCGGCATCCACCCAGCACGGGTGACGAGCACGTCGACGGAAGGTCGCGGCATCCACCGACCGGCTTGATAAAGTGGTGCGACGACAAACAGGCACCCCAGACTCGGTGCCGCCCATAGTGCCTGGAGGGCCACCATGACCGCGAACATCCCTGCGAAACCCGCGCTGGAAGGCCTCGAAGGCAAGTGGGACGAGTTGTGGAGCGAACGCGGCACCTACCGCTTCGACCGCGCGCTGACCACCCGTGAGAACGTCTACTCGATCGACACGCCGCCGCCGACCGCGAGCGGGTCGCTGCACATCGGGCACGTCTTCTCGTACACGCACACCGATGTGATCGCGCGCTTCCAGCGCATGCGCGGCAAGAGCGTCTTCTACCCGATCGGGTGGGACGACAACGGCCTCCCCACCGAGCGCCGCGTGCAGAACTACTACGGCGTGCGGTGCGACCCGACGCTGCCGTACTCCCCCGACTTCGTGCCGCCCTACGAGGGCGGCGACAACAAGAGCGGCAAAGCGGCCGACCAGAAGCCGATCAGCCGGCGCAACTTCATCGAGCTCTGCGAGCGCCTGACCGTCGAAGACGAGAAGCAGTTCGAGGCGCTCTGGCACCGGCTCGGCCTGTCTGTCGACTGGTCGCAGACCTACCGCACCATCGCCGACTCGTCGATGCGGGCGAGCCAGCTGGCGTTCGTTCGCAACGTCGCGCGCGGCGAGGCCTACCAGGCGCAGGCGCCGACCCTGTGGGATGTCACCTTCCGCACCGCCGTGGCCCAGGCCGAGCTCGAAGACAAGGACCAGCCGGGCGCCTACCACCGCATCGCGTTCCACCCGGAGAACGTCGAGAATGCGGAGAACGCTGAGAATGCCGACAGCACGATCAGCGGCGACGGCGACATCTTCATCGAGACCACCCGCCCCGAGCTGCTCGCCGCCTGCGTCGCGCTGGTCGCGCACCCCGACGACGAGCGCTTCAAGCCGCTCTTCGGCACGACCGTCACCACCCCGCTGTTCGGCGTCTCCGTCCCGATCGTCGCCCACCACCTCGCCCAGCCCGACAAGGGCGCCGGCATCGCGATGATCTGCACCTTCGGCGACCTGACCGACGTGATCTGGTGGCGTGATCTCTCCCTGCCGAACCGCGCCATCATCGGGTTCGACGGGCGCATCATCAGTGAGGCTCCGGATGTCATCACCAGCGAGAGCGGGCTCGCCGCATACGCGCAGATCGCCGGCAAGACGGTGTTCTCGGCCAAGCAGGCCGTGGTCGACATGCTGCGCGAATCAGGCGAGCTGATCGGTGACCCGAAGCCGATCATCCACCCGGTCAAATTCTTCGAGAAGGGCGACAAGCCGCTCGAGATCGTGTCGACTCGGCAGTGGTACATCCGCAACGGAGCGCGCGATGAGGAGCTGCGGCAGCGCCTGCTCGACATGGGCGACGAGGTCGACTGGCACCCCGGCTTCATGAAGGTGCGCTACGACAACTGGGTCAACGGGCTCACCGGCGACTGGCTGATCTCGCGCCAGCGCTTCTTCGGCGTGCCCATCCCCGTCTGGTACCCGCTCGACGGCGACGGCAACCCCCTCTTCGACCAGCCTCTGGTCGCCGACGAGGCCTCGCTGCCGGTGGACCCGTCGACGGATGCCGCACCCGGCTTCGACGAGAGCGCGCGCAACCAGCCGGGCGGCTTCGTCGGCGAACTCGACGTGATGGACACTTGGGCGACCTCGTCGCTCACCCCGCAGCTCGCGGGTGGCTGGGAACGGGACCCCGAGCTCTGGGAGCTCGTCGCACCGTTCGACCTGCGCCCCCAGGGGCAGGACATCATCCGCACCTGGCTGTTCTCGACCATGCTGCGCTCGGCGCTCGAAGACGGCCGCACGCCGTGGAAGCACGCTGCGCTCAGCGGTTTCATCGTCGACCCCGACCGCAAGAAGATGTCGAAGTCGAAGGGCAACGTCGTCACCCCGGCCGATGTGCTCGAGACGCACGGGTCAGATGCGGTGCGGTACTGGGCGGCCTCGAGCCGGCTCGGCACCGACGCCGCCTTCGATCCGCAGAACCCGACGCAGATCAAGATCGGGCGCCGGCTCGCGATCAAGGTGCTGAACGCGGCGAAGTTCGTCTACGGGTTCGAGCTGCCCGAGGGGTCGTTCGGTGTGACGCATCCGCTCGACCTCTCGATGCTCACCCAGCTCGACGAGGTGGTCGCCGCCGCCACCAGCGCCTTCGAGAGCTACGACCACGCCCGCGCGCTCGAGGTCACCGAGACCTTCTTCTGGACGTTCTGTGACGACTACCTCGAGCTCGTCAAGGAGCGCGCCTACAGCGAGGCCTCCGACGCCGCCGCCAAGGCATCGGCGGTGCTGGCGCTGCAGTCCGCGATCGATGTTCTGCTGCGGCTGCTCGCCCCGTTCATCCCGTTCGCGACGGAGGAGGTCTGGTCGTGGACGCACGACTCCTCCATCCACGGGGCGGCCTGGCCGACCGGCGTGGGCGCCGTCTTCGCTCCGGATGCCGCACCCGCCCTGCCCGCGCACGGCACGCTGCTCGGGCTCGCCGGGCAGGCGCTGGTGGGCATCCGCCGCGCGAAGACCGACGCCAAGGCCTCGCAGAAGACGCCGGTGGCCGTCGCCACGATCACCGGGCCGCCCGAGATACTCGCCGAGCTGGAGCTGGCGTCGGGAGACCTGAAGCAGGTCGGGCGCATCGAGACGCTGAACTTCGTCGAGGGGCTGGAGCTCGCGGTGAGCGAGATCGAGCTGGCGGCGCCGGAGGGTGACGCGGCGTGAGCGATCCTGTCGCGCCTGTCGCGTCTGGTGCGCCGGTCGCGTCTGGTGCGCCGGTCGCCGTGACCGTCCGCCCCGTCGCGCCCGGCGACCACGAGGAGTGGCAGGCCCTCTACGTCGGCTACGGCGAGTTCTACCACTCGCCGACCGCCGGCGATATCGCTACGCGCGTCTGGGGCTGGCTGCTCGACCCGACGCACGAGACCGAGGGGTTCGTCGCGGTCGACGCGTCGTCGGGCCGGCTCCTCGGGCTGGCGCACGTGCGCGAGTTCGCGCGCCCCCTCGCCGGGGCCCGCGGGCTCTACCTCGACGACCTGTTCGTGGCTCCGGATGCCCGGGGTCGCGGTGTCGCGACGGCCCTGCTGGGCTCGGTCCGGTCTCTTGCCGCGGCGCGCGGGCTCGACGTCGTGCGCTGGATAACGGCATCCGACAACACCACAGCCCAGCGCGTCTATGACAAGCTTGCCGACAAGACCCACTGGGTCACCTACAACATCACGGTCTGACCCTGTTCGTTTCTCGCTTCTCGTTTCTGTACTTCTCGTTTCTCGCTTTGGAGCTGTTGACATGATTTCCGTCGGAACCCGCTGGTCGAGCGGCGACGAACCGCCCACCCGCCTCCCCCAGGCTGTCATCGACGCCGTGCTCGACACCGAGGGCGAGCTCGCCGAGCAGAACGTCGACACCTCGATGTGGTACTGGACGCTGACCTGGCTCGAGGGCCGCCCCGTCGTCGAGTTCGACGACGGCACCCGCATCGACTACGACCCCGACACCGACGAGGCCACCGTCTCCCAGTCCGACGACTTCCCCGCCGACGACGCCGACTGACCCGCCGCGCCCCGCCCCTGCCAGCCTCGCCGCCCCGGCCCCGTTGCCGCCTTTGCAGACGCGAGGTGGTCACTTCCGGGCGAGACGGACTGGTGTGCCTGACCGTCTCGCCCGCAACTGACGGTCTCGCGAGAACTTCTGACCCGCTGCGCGCGGGTTACGGGCGAGGGCGGCGGGGGCCGGGAAGGCCCGCGACGAGCAGGAGGAGGCCGCCGGTGAGGAGGCCCCAGAAGGCGCTGCCGACACCGGCGACCACGATGCCGGAGGCGGTGACGAGGAAGGTGGCGACCGCCGGGATGCGCTGCGTGGCGTCCTCGAGCGACGACGTGATGGCGCCGACGAGGGCGCCGAGCAGCGCGAGCCCGGCGACGGCGGTGATGAGGATGGGCGGCGACGCCGAGATGAGGGCGACCGCGAAGCCCGCCCCGAGCCCGAACGCGATGTAGACGAAGCCCGAGGCGAAGGTCGCGACCCAGCGACGCGAGCGGTCGGGATGCGAGTCGGGGCCGGCCATGATCGCCGCCGTGATCGCCGCGAGGTTGACCGCGTGGCCGCCGAACAGGGCTCCGACGGCGGTCGCCGCGCCCGACGCCACGAGCACCGGCCGGGGCGGAACCTCGTAGCCGAACGTCGACATGACCACGAAACCGGGTACGTTCTGCCCGGCCATCGTGACGATGAACAGCGGCAGCCCGAGGCTGACGATCACGAATGCGTCGAACGTCGGCGGCACGAACACGAACGCCGGAACGAGGGAGGTCGAGGCAGCCGAGAGCCAGCCGGTTCCCGCCGATACGCCGATCCCGATCGCGGCGACCAGCATCGCTGCGGGCACGGCCCACCGCGGGGCCAGCCGGAAGAGCACGAGCCACACCACCACGACGGGCACGGCCAACGCCGGGATCTGCGTCACCGCGAGCACCGGCGCGAGGCAGATCGGGAACAGGATGCCCGCCAGCATCGCACTCGCGATCGACTTCGGTATGCGGGTGATCGCCCGGCCGAGCGCGGGCCAGAGCCCGCACAGCACGATGAGCAGCCCGCACACGACGAACGCACCCACCGCAGCAGAGAAGTTGTTCGTCGTCGCGCTGGCCGCGATCAGCAGCGCAGCCCCGGGCGTCGACCAGGCGAACGAGATCGGCATGCGGAACACCCGCGCGAGCACGATGCAGAGAATCGCGACCGCGAAACACAGCGCCAGCAGGCCCGACGATGCTTCGGCATCGGATGCGCCCACGGCGTGCAGACCCGCGATCACGAGAGCGAACGAGCTCGCGAAACCGGTGATCCCCGCAACGATGCCGGCGGCGAGCGGCTGCACGATCGACGAAGGCTTCGCGGGTTCGCCGGAGGCCGTGCCGTCGTCGGGGATGCGCTCGGGAATGGTCGTCTCCGGGTCAGGCGATCAGGTCATCCACGCCGCTGGGGCGGAGGAGTCGAAGGGGTGACGCGCCGCTACGCCGACTTCTCGACGCGGCGCGGGGTCTCGCGCGGCACGATCGTCGGGGCGGCGTTCGAGATGACGGCCTCCCTCGTGATGATGACCTTGCCGACCTCGTCGGTCGAGGGCACCTCGAACATGACCGGGCCGAGCACCTCCTCCATGATGGCGCGGAGGCCGCGGGCGCCGGTCTTGCGGAGCACCGCGAGGTCGGCGATCGCCTCGAGGGCGTCTTTCTCGAAGTCGAGCTCGACACCGTCGATCTCGAACATGCGCTGGTACTGGCGCACGAGCGCGTTCCGCGGAACGGTGAGGATCTGCATGAGCGCGACCTGGTCGAGCGGCGTCACCGTGGTGACGACGGGAAGGCGGCCGATGAACTCGGGGATGAGCCCGAACTTGTGCAGGTCTTCGGGCAGCACTTCGCTGAAGAGGTTGATGTCATCGCGCTTGGAGTGCAGCGGTGCGTTGAACCCGATCCCGCGCTTTCCACTCCGCTCGGCGACGATCTCCTCGAGACCGGCGAAGGCACCCGCCACGATGAACAGCACGTTGGTGGTGTCGATCTGGATGAACTCCTGGTGCGGATGCTTGCGCCCGCCCTGCGGCGGCACCGAGGCGACCGTGCCTTCGAGGATCTTCAGCAGCGCCTGCTGCACACCCTCACCGGAGACGTCGCGGGTGATCGACGGGTTCTCAGCCTTGCGCGCGATCTTGTCGATCTCGTCGATGTAGATGATGCCGGTCTCGGCCTTCTTCACATCGAAGTCGGCGGCCTGCAGGAGCTTCAGCAGGATGTTCTCCACGTCTTCACCGACGTAGCCCGCTTCGGTGAGGGCCGTGGCATCCGCGACGGCGAACGGCACGTTCAGCTGCTTCGCGAGCGTCTGGGCGAGGTACGTCTTGCCGCAGCCCGTGGGGCCGATCAGCAGGATGTTGCTCTTGGCGAGCTCGACCTCGTTCGATACAGCGTCTGCCGAGGTGAGGGTGTTCTTCGAACGCACCCGCTTGTAATGGTTGTACACCGCGACCGCGAGCGACTTCTTCGCCTGCTCCTGGCCGATCACGTACTCTTCGAGGAAGGCGAAGATCTCTTTCGGCTTCGGCAGTTCGAACTCGCTGGAGGCTTCTTCGCCCGTCTCAGAGAGGCGTTCTTCGATGATCTCGTTGCACAGTTCGACGCACTCGTCGCAGATGTAGACACCGGGGCCGGCGATGAGCTGTTGCACCTGCTTCTGGCTCTTGCCACAGAACGAACACTTGAGCAGGTCGGCGCTCTCCCCGATGCGTGCCATGTTCATCCTCCTCGTATGACCTGATTAGAGCCTAACCCGTGCCGCCGACACCGGCGGCCATTGAGGGGGCGAAAGGCCCCGGGGCATCCTGAGCCCGAGCGGCGCCGGCCACGGCATCCGGAGACAGCGAAAGGCACCCGGGATTCGAGAACCCGGGTGCCTTTCGACAGGTGAAGCAGCCTTATTTGACGAGCGCAGGCAGGTTCTTGCGCGACGACAGAACCTGGTCGATGATGCCGTACTCGACGGCGTCGGCGGCGCTCAGGATGTTGTCGCGGTCGATGTCCTTGTTGACCTGCTCGGGCGTGCGGTTCGAGTGGGTCGCGAGCGTCTCCTCGAGCCAGGTGCGCATGCGGAGGATCTCCCGCGCCTGGATCTCGATGTCGGAGGCCTGGCCGCCACCCTGGCCACCGGCGGAGGGCTGGTGGATGAGGATGCGCGCGTTCGGCAGCGCGAGGCGCTTGCCGGGCGTGCCGGCCGCGAGGATTACAGCGGCAGCGGAAGCGGCCTGGCCGAGGCAGACCGTCTGGATGTTCGGCTTGACGTACTGCATGGTGTCGTAGATCGCCGTCATCGCGGTGAAGGAGCCACCGGGCGAGTTGATGTACATCTCGATGTCGCGGTCAGGGTCCTGGCTCTCGAGCACGAGGAGCTGGGCCATCACGTCGTCAGCCGAGGCGTCGTCGATCTGCACACCGAGGAAGATGATGCGGTCTTCGAACAGCTTGGCGTACGGATCCTGGCGCTTGTAGCCGTAGGCCGTGCGCTCTTCGAAGGTGGGGAGGATGTAGCGGTCGGAAGGGCTCGTGCCGTTCCCGTAGGGCGAAGCGGTCGGCATTCCGCCGAACATGGGGGTTTGCATAGTTGTCTCTGTTCTTGGGTTCGAGGCTCTGTGGTTCGAGGTGTGCGACTAGTTGTTTTCGGAGGGCACGTCGTCGGCGACCTCGGTGCCGCCACCACCGGCGACGTCGGAGGAGAACTCACGCACGTAGTCGACGAAGCCGTACTCGAGGGCCTCCTGCGCGGTGAACCAGTTGTCGCGGTCACCGTCGATCATGACCTGCTCAGCCGTCTTGCCGGTCTGCTCGGCCGTCAGCTCAGCCATGCGCTTCTTCATGTCGAGGATGAGGAGCGCCTGGGTCTGGATGTCGGCGGACGTACCGCCGAAGCCACCCGACGGCTGGTGCAGCAGAACGCGCGCGTTCGGCGTGATGTAGCGCTTGCCCTTGGTGCCCGAGGAGAGCAGGAACTGGCCCATCGAGGCCGCCATGCCGATGCCCACCGTGACGATGTCGTTGGTGACGAACTTCATCGTGTCGTAGATGGCCATGCCTGCGGTGATCGATCCGCCGGGCGAGTTGATGTAGAGGTAGATGTCGCGGTCGGGATCTTCGGCTGCGAGAAGCAGGATCTTGGCGCAGATCTCGTTGGCCATGTCGTCACGGACTTCAGTGCCGAGCCAGATGATCCGGTCTTTCAGAAGACGTTCGAAAACGCTGTTTGGCATCGCCATATCGGCCATGTGTGTCGCTCCCATTCACTTGCGGTACTTCGAATGTAGTGGAGCCGCTCGGCCGTATCGCCTCTGTTCGCTGGGGGCAGACTCAGGGCACGAAAAAGGGCCCCACGGATGATCGTGGGGCCCTGATTCGTTTGCAGAACCTAGTGGGAGTGACCCTCGTGGTCGCCGTGGTCGTGACCCTCGTGGTCGTCTCCGGCATCAGCGCCGTCGACGGCGACGAAGGGCTCGTCGGCGTCACGCGAGATGGTGGTGAACTCCGAGACGTCGACCGCCTTGCCCTCGGTGTCGGTGACGACAGCCTTGTCGAGAACGATCGCGAGCGCCTTGTTGCGGGCGACCTCGCCGACCATCGCCGGGATCTGGCCGTTCTGGTCGAGAACCTGAACGAACTCCTGCGGCTCCATGCCGTACTGGGCGGCGCTCTGCACGAGGTACTGGGTCAGTTCGTCCTGGCTGACCTTGACCTCTTCCTTCTCGGCGATGACGTCGAGGAGGATCTGGGTCTTGAAGGTCGAGGTGCTCGACTCGGTGACCTCGGCGCGGTGCTCGTCGTCTTCGAGGCGGCTCTCGTTCTCGAGGTGACGGTGCACCTCGTCTTCGATCAGCTTCGGCGGAACCGGAACCTCGACCAGCTCGAGCAGCGCTTCGAGGGTCTTGGTGCGGGCATCCGTCACCTGCGTGAACGACTTCTGGCGCTCGACCTGGGTCTTCAGGTCGGCCTTCAGCTCGTCGATCGTGTCGAACTCGCTCGAGATCTGGGCGAAGTCGTCGTCGGCCTCGGGCAGCTCGCGCTCCTTGACCGAGTTCACGGTCACGGTGACGAGAGCGTCTTTGCCGGCGAACTCGCCGCCGAGCAGGGGCGCCTCGAAGGATGTGGTCTCGCCCGCGGTCAGCGAGTCGATGACACCGTCGAGGCCCTCGAGCAGCTCGCCCGAGCCGACCTCGTAGGAGATGCCGGTCGCGTTGTCGACCTCGGCGCCGTCGATGGTCGCGATGAGGTCGATCTGGGCGAAGTCGCCGGTCTTGATCGGGCGATCGACCGTGATGAGGGTTCCGAAGCGGCTGCGCAGCTTCTCGAGCTCGGCGTCGACCTCTTCGTTACTTACGGCGATGGGGTCGACCGTCACGGCGAGGCCGTTGTAGTCAGGGAGATCGAGTTCGGGACGAACATCCACCTCGATGGCCAGCTGCAGGTCACCGGTGAAGTCCTTGTTGCTCGGCCATTCGACGATGTCGGCCTCGGGGCGGCCCAGCGGGCGCAGCTCCTTCTCGGTGATCGCGGCGCGGTAGAAACCGTCGAGCCCGTCGTTGACCGCGTGCTCGAGAACGGCGTCTTTGCCGACGCGCTGGTCGATCAGGGGCGGCGGAACCTTGCCCTTGCGGAAACCGGGGATGTTGACCTGCTCGGCGATGTGGCTGTAGGCGTGGTCGATGCTGGGCTTCAGCTCTTCGGGCGTCACGAAAATCTCGAGCTTGACGCGGGTGGGGCTGAGCTGTTCTACCGTGGTCTTCACGTGAAAAATCTCCTGTGGTCTGAAACGGGTGATCGTACTGCTGCTGGATCGGTACTGCTGCTGCGGGTCGTGTCGGGGCGACAGGATTCGAACCTGCGACCTCTCGGTCCCAAACCGAGCGCTCTACCAAGCTGAGCTACGCCCCGGGAAATAACCTCGGCAAGTCTAGTGCACCGATCACGGGGCAAACCTGTACTACGCTGTTCGAGTGCCGTTGCGGCGCGCGGGGATGTAGCTCAATGGTAGAGCCTCAGTCTTCCAAACTGATGACGCCAGTTCGATCCTGGTCATCCCCTCTCCGTTGTCGGTCTTGCGAGTCCCTGCCTCGCAAGACGTGGCTGTTGGGCCTGTAGTGCGGGCCCGCCAAGACGACTCTCCCCGGCGCACATCTGCGCCCTCTGTCAGACCCTACTTCGGCGCGGAGTCAGGCAATGCTGCCCTTCGTTAGCCGAGCCTCAGCTTGCTTGCGGAACATTCCGGGCTGAGTAGCGTTGTGTCCACCAGCCCACCCGATGGGCGAAAACTTCAGAAAGGAGACGCCATGTCCGACGTCGTCACCACCATCAAGAGCTCCTCGAACCCGGATGTCGCGGCCGCCGCGGCCCAGTTCCTCAGCCAGATCGTCATCGACTCGCAGGCGCTGGTCATCAACGGCAAGCAGGCCCACTGGCACGTGCGCGGAGCGAACTTCATCGCCGTGCACGAGCTGATCGACGAGGTCGTCGAGCGCGCCGAAGACTACGCCGACACCGCCGCGGAGCGTGTCGTCGCCCTCGGCCTGCCGATCGACGCACGCATTCAGACCGTCGCCGCCAAGACCACGTTGCCCGAGCTGCCCGCCGGCTTCCAGCCCGCCGAGGTCATGGTCGCCGCCCTCGTCTCGTCGATCGACGCGCTCATGGTGAGCGTCAACACGGCGATCACCGAGCTCGGTGCCATCGACGCGGCGAGCCAGGATGTGGCGATCGAGATCGCCCGCGCACTCGAGAAGGACCGCTGGTTCCTCTTCGCGCACATCGCGACCGTCTAGGCGCCTCGCGCTCGACCCACCGAAAGGGCCTCCCGCCAGGGGGCCCTTTCCTCGTTCCCGGGTGGATATCGGTGGTAACTGATATTGTCTCAGTTATGATTCCTGTGCCCCAGCCCCGTCGCCCGTCTGCCACCGACGAGCCTCCGCCCGCCGCCGGGTTGGTTCCGGATGCCGGGCCTCCCCCAGCGGCGGCGACCCGTCGTGCGGCGCCGCGTGGCCCCGTCATCGCGGTTGTGACGGTCGTCGCACTACTCGTGCTCGCCGGGGTCGTGGCAGCTGTCGCCGTGGTGCTCGGAGCAGGTTTCGACCTCGTACTCATCGGCCTGATCGTCGCCTTCCTGCTGTTCGGCGCACTGGGGCTCGTGCTGCGCCTCCTCCCCGGGTCGCTCCCGTTCGTGCCAGCGGCGAGTCGACTGTTGAGCTTCGTGTCGCTCGCAGCCCTGGCCGGCTTGCTCTACCTGTACGCCTACCCGGCGATCACCCACAACACGACGTGGCCCGGCACATCATCGGCGCCACGACCCGGGGCGAGCCTCACCCGACAGGCGAGCGTCGTCTACACTCTGACCGGCAGCGGGGGTGCGGAGATCAGCGCGGAGTCTCCCCTGCCGAGTGGTGAGGTCGCGCCCGCGATGGTGGAGGCACTCCCCTACGAGCATTCGGCGTCGGTCACGGTGAACAGACGCACGCCGGGCCTGTTCACGCTGGTCGCCTCCAGCCTCGCCGCGGGTGACGACGGGCAGCTGGCGTGCACGATCACGGTCGACGGCGTCGTCGTCGCCCACGACGAAGCGTCGGGGGCGCACGCGACGGTCTTCTGCAGCGGGAAGCCCCAATGAGGCGGGCCCAGTGAGGCGGGCGCAGTGAGGCGGGCCCAGTGAGGCGGGCGCAGTGAGGCGGGTGAGCGCCGTCGCCATCATCGTCGGAGTCGGGATTCTGCTGGTCGCCGTCGGGGTGCTGGCGCTGATCCAGCGACTGCACCTCTACCCTGGGCTCGCGCGCATCTGGGGATGACCACTGGGCCGGCCGGCGGATCAGGCGAGGCCGGCGAGCGGGTCAGGCGAGCGCGGCGGGCGCGTCAGGCGAGCGCGGCGGGCGCGTCAGGCGAGCGCATCGGGCGGGTCAGGCGAGCGCAGCAGCCCAGGGGGCGAGGTGGGTGGGGCGCCCGGCGAGGAAGGTCGCCGAGACGGGCATGGTGCGGAGGGCATCGGGGTCGGCGGCGAGGGGGTCGAGGTCGGTCACCACGAGGTCGGCGGGCTGGCCCACACCGATGATCGCGGCGCCGTTGGCCGAGGCGGCGAGGGCGTCTGCGGCCGGGATGCGCTGCTCCGGGTGCCACGGGGCGCGGTGGTCGCGGCTGCGGCCGATGGCGGCCGCCATCGTCACCCACGGGTCGAGGGGTGCGACCGGCGCGTCAGACCCGAGCACGAGGGCCGCGCCGGATGCCCGGAGGCTCGCCAGCGCGAAAGCGCGGTCGGTTCGCCCGGCCCAGTAGTGGTCGGCGACGTCGCGGTCGTCCATAGCATGCTCGGGCTGCACGCTCGCCGTCACGCCGGCTGCCGCGAACCGGGCGAAGTCGGTCTCGCCCACCAGTTGGGCGTGCTCGATGCGTCCGCCGCAATCGAGGCGCTCGAAGGCAGCCAGCGCCAGCGCATTCGCGTGGTCGCCGATGGCGTGCACCGCCGGGGTGAGGCCGGCACCGCTGGCCCGTTCGAGCAGGGTGAGCAGATCATCCGGAGCCACCGTCAGCAGCCCGCGCGAGTTCGGCTCCCCCTCGAGGCCCGGGTACTCGTCGTAGCAGTAGGCGGTTCGCGTGTTCAACGAGCCGTCGGTGACGACCTTGAACGGACCGACGGTCAGCAGGCCCTGCGTGTTGGGGATGATGTCACCCGTGCGCAGGCGCGCCTCGATCGCACTGTCGAGGTGGCTCGGGTAGATGCCGAACGCGACGCGGAGGTCACGCTGGCCGGCCTCGATGCGCCGGCGCCAGACCGTGAGGTTGTCGGCCATCTCGAGGTCGACGATGCCCACGATGCCGCGGGATGCCGCCAGCCGTGCGGCTTCGGCGGCGAGCTCGTCGCCCTCGGCGTCGCTGAGGTCGTTGACGCGGATCGTCACGCGGAAGCAGTCGTCTTCGCGCAGGTAGCCGGTCGGGTGCTCGCCCAGCCCGAAGCGCTCGAGGGCCGCGGAGTTCAGCCAGCAGCTGTGCAGGTCGCCGCTGATCAGAATGACCTGGCGAGAGCCCGCGGCGGCGTCGAGCCGGGCGCGGTCGAGGCTGCCCTCCCACAGCCCGTCGCGCAGGCCGTAGCCGATGAGGGGGGTGGATGCCGCGGCAGCGCCGCCCGCGAGCGCGGCGACGTGCGCCAGCACCTCGTCGGCCGACCCGGTCACGGGGGCGAAGTCGTGGCGACGGCGCTGCGCGGCCCACAGCGTGAAGTGCACGTGGTTGTCCCACAGGCCGGGCACGAAGAAGCGCCCGTCGAGCGCGAGCACCCGCGAGGTGACGGGGGTCTGCACGATGCCGCTGGGCACGATGGCGTGGATGCGGCCGTCTGCCATCAGTACGTCGAACGTGCCGGCGTGGCCGGGCATCCGCCCACCCTGCAGGAAGATGTCGCCCGTCACAGCGGATGCACCCGGCGCATCTCGGCCGCGAGCTCCGGATTGGCGTAGTTCTCGCCGTCGGTGAGCTCGCGGATGATGCGTTCGACCGTCTCGGGCGGCCGGTTCTGGCTCAGCTTGAACTTCGACTCGATGCGGGTCGCGCGCAGCCGAAAACCGACCGTGCCCGCGCTGATGCGCGCCGCGTACTCGGCGTTCTCGAGGGTGCCGTTCATGCGGCGGGGCTCGGGCATGCGGTCTTCGAAGTGGTCGACGAGCGTGGCCAGAACGTCGAGGTTCTCGGCGTTCGACAGCAGTTCGGGCACGCCGTGCAGGTGCGCGACGACGAAGTTCCAGGTCGGCACCGCCGGGTCGGCGTCGTACCAGCCGGGCGAGATGTAGCCGTGTGGGCCCTGCACGATCACGAGCACCTCGTGCTGGCCGAGTTCGTGCAGCCGTTCATCCGGTCGCCCCACATGACTGAGCACGGCGATGCCGTCGGCCGTCTCGTCGAGCACCATGGGGTAGTGCGACGCGACGAGCCCGCGCGACGTGTTGCTGACCAGCGTGACCCACGGGTTCTCGCGGATCAGCCGGCGGATCTCGTCGTCTCCGGGCGCATCGAGTGCGGGGTTCTGCCTCACACCGCCACCGTGCGCGGTTTCTTCTGGTCTTTCGGGCACCAGTACAGCTTTCGGGCGCCCATCTCTTCGAGAAGGATGTTGGTTCCGCAGACCCGGCAGGGCAGACCCTCGCGTTTGTACACCCAGTACCGGTCGCTGCGGCTCGCGCGGGCCTTCTTCTCGTCTTCGGGCGACAGGTCGTCCATCGTCAGCATCATGCCGGTGCGGATGCCGATGTCGAGCAGGTAGACCCAGTCCTGCCAGAGGGCGCGCAGCCGCTTGACCGACACGTTCTTCCCCGGGGTGTGCGGGTCGAGGCGGGCGCGGAACAGCAGTTCGGCCCGGTAGACGTTGCCGATGCCGGCGACGACGGACTGGTCCATCAGCAGCAGCCCGATCGGCGTCGGCTTGGTGCGCACGCGCTTCACGAAACGGTCTTCGGATGCCCGGCTGGAGTCTTCGGCCGGGTCGGGGCCGAGCTTCTCGATCGCCACGGCGACCTGCGCGGAGTCGATCACCTCGCAGGCGGTGGGGCCGCGGAGGTCGGCGACGCTCTCTTCTGTCGCCAGGCGCACGCGCACCTGGCCGACGGGTTCGGGCGGAAAGACATCGAGGTCGGTGCTCTTCGCGGTCTCGCTCTCAGCCATGCGGAGCGCGCGCCGCAGTCGCGGGGCGCCCATGCTGCCGCGCGCATCCGATTCGTCGGTGATGGGCGAGACGATTCCGAAGAAGTCCCACGCGCCGTAGAGCCCGAGGTGGATGCGCAGCCACTTGTCGTTCTCGAACTCGAGGAACATCTGCTTGCCGATGGCGTGCGAACTGAGCAGCCGCAGCCCGTCGATCTCCGTGGCGCCCGCGGCGAAGCGGCCCTGCGGGGAGCTGACGGCGACGGTGTGGCCGACGAAGTCGCGCTCGAACTGCAGCGCGATGCGGTGGACGGAATGACCCTCGGGCATGGCGGGCGGCTACTCGGCCACGGGCGCGGACGAATCCGTGACCACGTCGGCCCCCACGTACCGCCCGGCGATCGCGCCCGACGCCTCGTACTCGGCGAGCTGCGCGATGCGGCGCACGTGGCGCTCCTCGTAGGAGAACGGCTCGGCGATGAAGGTGTCGATGAACGCCACCGCCTCGTCGACCGTGTGCTGGCGCGCGCCGATCGCGATGAGGTTCGCGTCGTTGTGCTGGCGCGCGAGCAGCGCGGTGGACTCGCTCCAGACGAGCGCGGCACGGGCGCCGGCCACCTTGTTCGCGGCGATCTGCTCACCGTTGCCCGAGCCGCCGAAGACGATGCCGAGGGCTTCGACCCCTGCCCTCTGGTCGGCGACCACCGCGAGCGCGGCGTTGATGCAGAACGAGGGGTAGTCGTCGATCGGGTCGTAGGTGGTCGGCCCGTGGTCGACGACCTCGTGCCCCGCGGCGCTCAGGTGCTCGAAGAGGTGCCGGCTGAAGTCGAGCCCCGCGTGGTCGGTGCCGAGGTGAATGCGCATTCCAGAAGTTTACAAGTCGCCGCCGACACCCGAGTGGCTAGGCTTGACGGGCAGTCGCGCGCCGCCCACGAGGCCGACGCCGCCGAAGACCCCCCCACGACCAGTACGGAGAACATCAGTTGCCTGGAGAAAACCTCACCCGCGATGAGGCCCGCGAGCGCGCCTCGCTCGTCTCGACGTCGAGCTACGACATCAGCCTCGATCTGACGACCGGGCCGGAGACGTTCCTCAGCACCACCACCGTGCGGTTCAGCGCCACCGAGGGCGCCTCGACGTTCATCGATGCGATCACGAAGACCGTGCACAGCGTCGTGCTGAACGGTGAGTCGCTCGATCCGGCCGCCGTCAGCGACGGCGTGCGCATCCAGCTCGACGGCCTGAAGGCCGAGAACGAGCTCACCGTCGTCAGCGACGCGCTCTACACGAACACCGGTGAGGGCCTGCACCGCTTCGTCGACCCTGTCGACGGCGAGGTCTACCTCTACAGCCAGTTCGAGGTGCCCGACTCCCGCCGCGTCTTCGCCGTGTTCGAGCAGCCCGACCTCAAGGCGACCTTCACCTTCACGGTGACCGCTCCGAGCGCCTGGCAGGTCGTGTCGAACTCCCCCACTCCCGAGCCGGTGCCGGCGGGCGAGGGCACCTCGACGTGGAGCTTCGAGCCGACCCCGATCCTCTCCTCGTATGTGACGGCGATCGTCGCGGGCCCCTACGTGGTCGTGCGCAGCGAACTCACCTCAAGCGATGGCCGCGTCATCCCGCTCGGCGTCTTCTCGCGGGCCTCCCTCTCGCAGTACATGGATGCCGACTACGTGTTCGAGAAGACCCGCCAGGGCTTCGAGTTCTACGAAGCCGCCTTCGACTACCCCTACCCGTTCGCCAAGTACGACCAGCTGTTCGTGCCCGAGTTCAATGCGGGCGCCATGGAGAACGCGGGCGCGATCACGTTCACCGAGGCCTATGTATTCAGGTCGAAGGTCACGGATGCCCAGCGGGAGCGCCGCGTGGTGACCATCCTGCACGAGCTCGCCCACATGTGGTTCGGCGACCTGGTGACGATGAAGTGGTGGAACGACCTCTGGCTGAACGAGTCGTTCGCCGAGTACGCGTCGACGCTGGCGACCGCTGAGGCGACCGAATGGAAGGGCGCGTGGGCCACCTTCGCGTCGACCGAGAAGAGCTGGGCCTACCGACAGGACCAGTTGCCCTCCACCCACCCGATCGTCGCGACCATCAACGACCTCGACGACGTGCAGGTGAACTTCGACGGCATCACCTACGCCAAGGGCGCCTCGGTGCTCAAGCAGCTCGTCGCGTGGGTCGGCCAGGACCAGTTCCTCGCCGGCGTCAGCCACTACTTCAAGAAGCACCAGTTCGGCAACACCGAGCTGGCCGACCTGCTGCTCGAACTCGAGCACACCAGCGGGCGCGACCTGTCGGAGTGGTCCAGCCTCTGGCTCGAGACGGCCGGCGTGAACACGCTGCGCCCGGTGATCGAGACGGATTCCGACGGCGTGATCACCTCGTTCGTCGTCGAGCAGACAGCGGTCGAGGCCTACCCGACCATCCGTCCGCACCGCCTGGCGATCGGGTTCTACAACCTGCACGAGGGTGCGCTCATCCGCAATCACCGGGTGGAACTGGATGTCGCGGGCCCCACGACCTCGGTCGACGAACTCATCGGGCTGACCCGGCCCGACCTCGTGCTGCTGAACGACGACGACCTGGCGTACGCGAAGATCCGCCTCGACGACCAGTCGCTGGCGACCGCGATCGCCCACCTCGCCGCGATCGAAGACGGGCTCGCCCGCTCGATCGTGTGGGGTTCGGTCTGGGATGCGACGCGCGACGCAGAGACCAAGCCGCGCGACTTCGTGCGGCTGGCGCTCGGCAACGTCGCGACCGAAGACGAGTCGACGACGCTGCGCACGGCCCTGAACCAGCTGGTGCAGACGGCGAACACCTATGTCGCCCCCGCCTTCCAGGAGGAGACGCTCGCCACGGCGGCCGACGAGCTGTGGGCGCTCGCCCGCAACGCGACCCCGGGCAGCGACGAACAGTTCCAGTTCGTCAAGTTCTTCGCTGCAGCCGCACGCACAGACGAGACGCTCGCGCACGTTCGTGGCCTGCTCGACGGGTCGGTCGTGCTCGACGGGCTGACCATCGACACCGACCTCACCTGGGACCTGCTGACCGCGTTGGTCGCAGCGGGCAGGGCCGGTGAGAGCGACATCGACGCGGCGCTGGCTGCCGACAACACGGCGTCGGGCGCCCAGTCGGCCGCAAGTGCCCGGGCGTCGATCCCGACCGCCGAGGCGAAGGCCGCAGCGTGGGCGTCACTGGTCGACAGCGACAGCGCCTCGAACCTGATCGTTCGCGCGACCACGGTCGGGTTCCAGCGCGCGTCTGACGACGCACTGCTGCAGCCGTACATCGCGAAGTACTTCGAGGTCGTCAAGACGCTCTGGGAGACGCGTACCTACCAGATCGCGGCGACGCTTATCACCGGGCTCTACCCGGCGGGCCTGGCGTCGGAGGAGCTCCGCGACGCGACCGTGGCATGGCTGGCGACCGACCCGGAGCCGGCCGCGCTCCGCCGCCTCGTGGTGGAGAACCTCGCGGGTGTGGAGCGGGCGCTGGCCGCGCAGGCGCGCGACGCCGAATGAGCGGAAGGCTGACGCGCTGACGCGCTGACGGTCTGACGCACTGACGCGCCGCCGAGCATCCGGAGCCCCCCAGACGAGACACAGAATCGCCTGGGGGGCTCTCGCTACGATTGAGGCCATATGAACGACTTCTTCACGAACCTCGCGGACTTCTACACGACCTACCAGCACCTGATCAACATCGTCTTCATCGTGCTCGGCGCGCTGATCATCCGCTGGATCCTGCTGAGATCGGTCGACCGCGTCGTGAAACGCATCGTCACCGGGGTCAAGAAGAAGCACGACGCCGAAGACACCCAGGCGATCATGGCCTCGCCCGTCGCCGCCGTGCGCGTCGTGCAGCGCACCCGCACCATGGGCAGCGTGCTGGCCAACTTCATCACCTGGGCCATCGTCGTGTTCGCGTTCATCATGATTCTCGGCGAGCTGCAGTTCCAGGTGACGGCGATCGTCGCCTCGGCCGGTGTGCTCGGCGCTGCCCTCGGTTTCGGCGCGCAGAACATCATCAAAGACATGCTGAACGGTCTCTTCATGGTGGTCGAAGACCAGCTCGGTGTGGGCGACGTAGTCGACCTCGGGCCGGCCACCGGGGTCGTCGAGGCCGTCGGAATCCGCGTCACGACCCTGCGCGACGTCAACGGAACGCTCTGGTTCGTGCGGAACGGTGAGATTCTGCGGGTCGGCAACATGTCGCAGGGCTGGGCGAGGGTCATCATCGACCTCGCGGTTCCCTACGACACCGACGTCGATGCGGTGCAGGCGAAGATGCTGCAGACGGCGACGGCGATGGCTGAGAGCCCGAAATGGCGGTCGCGGGTCATCGAGCGGCCCGAGATCTGGGGGCTCGAAAGCATCTCGGCCGAGGCGCTCGTCATCCGGCTGGTGGTGAAGACGCGTACGAATGTGAAGGACGACGTCGCCCGCGAGCTGCGGATGCTGTTGAAGAGGGCCCTTGACGAAATGAACGTGCACCTGCCGTCGTTGAACAGCATCGTGCTGACCGGTTTCGAGGGCGCGACCTCCGTCGCGGGGTCACGGCCTCCGCGCACGCGCCCGGTGCCGACAGCCGAGACCCCCGGGCCCGACGGGGCGCCGGAGACCCCACCGAGAGGACGCAGTCGATGAGTGAACCAACAGCCCTGCCCGGGCCGGGGATGCCGCTTCTGCCGGTGATTCCCACGGCGGGGGCCGCGGCATCCACCACCGACGAAGCGGCCGGTTCGACCTTCTACGAGCAGATCGGCGGGCGGCCGACGTTCGAGCGGCTCGTGCGCGAGTTCTACCGGGGAGTCGCCGACGACCCGGTGCTGGTCGCGATGTATCCCGAAGAAGACCTCGAGGGAGCGATCCAGCGCCTCACCGGGTTCCTCGAGCAGTACTGGGGCGGGCCGACCACGTACAGCCAGCAGCGGGGACACCCGCGGCTGCGGATGCGGCACAATCCGTTCAAGGTCAACCCGGATGCGCGGGACCGCTGGCTGCTACACATGCGGGCGGCGGTCGACTCGCTGCAGCTCGCGCCGCTGCAGGATGCGACGCTCTGCGACTACCTCGAGCGCGCGGCGCACGCGATGGTGAACACGTTCGAGGAGTGAGCCGCGCCTGGCTGGCGCTGGGCGCGGCTGGCGCTGGGCGTGGCTTGCGCTGGGCGTGGCTTGTGCGGGCGCGGCTAGCGGGTGAGCACGTGGCCGCGGCGGGTGCTGAGCCTCGTCCAGGGGCCCGACTCGTAGAGCGCGACGGGGTCGTCGGGGCGCAGGAAGCCAAGGCTCACGGCGGCGAACGCCGCGCCCGCAGCCGTCTGCCGGCCGATGCCCTCGATCGGGCGGCCCCAGACCTCGGTTCTGACCTTGTGCACCAGTTGCTCACCGGTGTCGGGAGGCAGCGCCGCGGCGACCTCGGAGATGCCCTCGCCCGCAGACCGTTCGAGCAGGGCGGAGTCGACGAGGCCGAGATTCGTCCACCCGCCCCGGGGTGGGGAGATGCCGGCCCAGGCTGTCGGCCCCTCCGGCGCTGGGAGCTGCACCTCGACGGGACCGGTCTCGCCGTTCACGACGACGGAGAGCAGGGCCAGCCGGTCGAGCAGCGCCCGGATGGAGACGATCTCGTCGAACGCGACATCCCGGTCGGTCAGGGCGAACGTTCGAAGGCCGAGCACCGTCGGGCCCCCGTCGAGCAGGCCCTTCGGCGCGAGCACCGACGCGTAGACCGCGAGCACACCCTGGCCGCCGATCAGGCGCACCGAACCCGTGCCCACCCGGGCGGCGCGACCGAGGTACACCTTGAGGTCGCCAAGGGAGAGCGCATCGACCAGAGAAAACGACTGAACCATCAGCTTCTAAACTACAGAAGGTGACGGCGCCTCGCAGACCTTCGGGGCAGTCGTCGCCGGATCGAGATGGAGAGAACATGACCGACGCGTTCGCAAGCCTGCTGTCTGCGCTCGACCTCACCGACAGTGGTGCCCGCACGAACGAGGACATCTTCGTCGGCCCTTCGGAGTGGACGCCGCAGGGCCGCGTCTTCGGTGGGCAAGTACTCGCTCAGTCGCTCGTCGCGGCCAGCCGCACGATCGACGACGACCGGCCCGCCCACTCGATGCACGGCTATTTTCTGCGGCCCGGCGACATCACCCAGCCGATCACGTTCTCTGTCGACCGCATCCACGATGGGCGATCGTTCTCGACCCGGCGAACGCAGGCGTACCAGAACGGGCTGCCGATCCTGTCGATGATCGCGTCGTTCCAGGCGCCGGGACCCGGGGTCGACCACCAGGTCGAGATGCCCGCGGGCATTCCCGACCCCGAATCCCTGCCCACGACCGCCGAGATCATCGGTCATCTCGATCACCCTGTCGCCCGGAGTTGGGCGTTCGAGCGGCCCTTCGACATCCGCCATGTGTCGGGGCCGATCTACCTGCAGGCCGACGAGACGCGCTCGGCACAGCAGGCGGTCTGGATCAAGTGCATCGGCCGGCTGCCCGACGACCCGGTGCTGCACCGGGCCGCGCTGGCCTACGCCAGCGACTACACGATCCTCGAATCGGTCTACCGTCGGCAGGGGCTCAGCTGGCTGACGCCGGGGCTGAAGGTGGCGAGCCTCGACCACGCGATGTGGTGGCACCGGCCGGGGCGCGCCGACGAGTGGATTCTGTACACGCAGGAGTCGCCGTCGGCGACGGGTGGGCGCGGTCTCGCGCTCGGGCGCATGTTCTCCCGGAGCGGTGAGCTCCTGGCGAGCGTGGCGCAGGAGGGGATGGTACGGGTTCCCGGGCTGTGAGGCGCAGGTGCTCCGGCTGCCCCGGCCGTGGCTGGGGCAGTGGCAGGGGCCGGGCCGTGGCCTCCGGGTGCGGCGGCGTCGACTGACCTCGGGCTCTAGCGGCGGCGTGAGAACGTGAGCGGCTGCTCGACGTACGGCGCCCAGGCGTCGCGCTCGGCAGCCGAGATACGCCGGGGGCGGCCGGATGTCGCGTCGACCAGCACGAGCGTCGTGACAGCCCTGGTGAACAGCACGCGCGCCGCTGCGTCGGTACCGAGCGGACTCCACACCTCGTAGCAGACCTCGAGGCTCGCGCCGGCGAGCCGCCCGATCCACAGCTGGATGTCCAGCGGATCGCGGAGGTACGGGATCGAGACGAGGTACTCGATCTCCTGCCGGGCGATGATCGACTGCGTTCCCGCGTCGGGACGACCATCCAGAACCGCCATGGCGGAGTTGCCGCGGTAGGTGGTCACCGCGCCGTCGGGCGTCTCCCGGGTGGTCGCCTCTGTCGACCAGAACGCCTCGATGCGCGCCTCTTCGAGGAGGCGCAGCATCGAGGCGTTGTTGACATGGCCGTAGGGGTCGAGATCAGACCAGCGGAGCCGGGTCGGAACGTTCAGCCGCATCGTCGGTGCCCGCCCGGACTCAGTCGCGGGTCAGCTTGCGGTAGGCGCTGCGGTGGGGCTTCGCCGCGTCGGGGCCCAGGCGCTCGATCTTGTTCTGCTCGTAGGCTTCGAAGTTGCCCTCGAACCAGTACCAGTTCGCCGGGTCGTCTTCGGTGCCCTCGTACGCGAGGATGTGGGTCGCGATGCGGTCGAGGAACCACCGGTCGTGTGTGATGACCACCGCGCAGCCGGGGAACTCGAGCAGAGCATTCTCGAGGCTGCCGAGCGTCTCGACGTCGAGGTCGTTCGTCGGTTCGTCGAGCAGCAGCAGGTTGCCGCCCTGCTTGAGTGTCAGCGCGAGGTTCAGGCGGTTGCGCTCACCACCCGAGAGCACGCCAGCGGCCTTCTGCTGGTCGGGGCCCTTGAAGCCGAACGTCGAGACGTAGGCGCGGGACGGGATCTCGGTCTTGCCGACCTGGATGTAGTCCTGCCCGTCGGAGACGACCTCCCAGAGCGTCTTCTTCGGGTCGATGCCCCCGCGGTCCTGGTCGACATACGAGATGTCGACCGTATTGCCGATGGTCAGCTCACCGGAGTCGAGCGGCTCGAAGCCCACGATCGTCTTGAACAGGGTCGACTTGCCGACGCCGTTCGGGCCGATGACGCCGACGATGCCGTTGCGAGGAAGGGTGAACGAGAGGTTGTCGATGAGCACGCGCTCTCCGAACCCCTTGTGCAGCTTCTTCGCGTCGATCACCTGTGAGCCGAGACGCGGGCCCACAGGGATGACGATCTCCTCGAAGTCGAGCTTCCTGGTGCGCTCGGCCTCGCTCGCCATCTCCTCGTAGCGCGCCAGGCGTGCCTTCGACTTCGCCTGGCGGCCCTTCGCGTTCGAGCGCACCCACTCGAGCTCCTCGGCGAGACGCTTCGAGAGCTTGGCGTCTTTCTTGCCCTGCACCTGGAGGCGCTCCTGCTTCTTCTCGAGGTAGGTCGAGTAGTTGCCCTCGTAGGGGTACAGCTTGCCGCGGTCGACTTCGGCGATCCACTCGGCGACGTGGTCGAGGAAGTACCTGTCGTGGGTCACGGCGAGAACGGCGCCGGGGTACTTCGCGAGATGCTGCTCGAGCCACAGCACACTCTCGGCGTCGAGGTGGTTGGTGGGCTCGTCGAGCAGCAGCAGGTCGGGCTTCTGCAGCAGCAGCTTGGTCAGCGCCACACGGCGCTTCTCTCCACCGGAGAGGTTCGCGACACTGGCGTCGCCGGGCGGGGTGCGGAGCGCATCCATCGCCTGCTCCAGCTGGGAGTCGAGGTCCCACGCATCGGCCGCGTCGATCTGCTCCTGCAGCGTGCCCATCTCCTCGAGCAGGGTGTCGAAATCGGCATCGGGATCGGCCAGGGCGGCGGAGATCTCGTTGAACCGGTCGATCTTGCCCTTGATCTCGCCGACACCCTCCTGCACGTTCTCGAGAACGGTCTTCGACTCGTCGAGCTCAGGCTCCTGCATCAGGATGCCGACGGTGTAGCCGGGGCTCAGGGTGGCGTCGCCGTTGCTCGGAGTGTCGAGCCCGGCCATGATCTTCAGGATGGTCGACTTACCGGCGCCGTTCGGCCCCACCACGCCGATCTTCGCTCCGGGCAGGAACGACATCGTGACGTCGTCGAGGATCAGCTTCTCGCCCACCGCCTTGCGGGCGCGCACCATGGAATAAATGTATTCGGCCATGGCTACCAGTCTATTGTGCGGGTCTCCCCGATCAGACACTTGCCGGTGCCGAGCAGGGGGGCCACGAGGCTGTGGTACTCGCCGAAACCGAACTGGCCGATCAGGCACTGGCCGCCGAGAGCCACCGAGAACTGGATCGTGTCGGCTTTCACCCCGACCGTCGTGATGTCGGGCGTGACCTGCATGTCGGTCACCGTGAAACCCGCATCGCGGAGAGCCGAGATGAAGGCCTTGCCGTCGGGCGTCGTGTTCGCGGCCGTGCTCTGGGCGACCAGCCCGGCATTGACAGAGTCGAAGAACGGCAGGTTGGCCTCGGCCGAACCGCCCGGCACCAGAACCGGCGCGGCCGTCGGACTGGTGGTCGGCGCGCCCGTCTGAACGCCCGACGACGCGGTCGGGGCGGGCGACGGCGCACCGTCGGTGCAGGCAGCGAGGGCGACGACGAGACCCCCGGCGAGGGCCGCCGTGAGCATGACGCGAGACAGGCGCGCGGGCATGAGAAACTCCAGTGGTTGTGAGCGGGATCCCCTACAGACGGGACGAGTCTAGGTCAGGAGCATGCGAGACGAGTTCGGATTCGTCGTGCGAGGCGGGGAAGAACCCGTCGGCGTCGTGCTTCTCGTCGGCGGCCTGCTGGGTCGGCAAACCGAACTTCGGCGTGTCGGGCTGAGGGTTCCTGGCGAACGTCGACGTGCCCCAGAACAGGTCGTGGCCGACCGCGTCGGCCTCCACCTCGACCGTCATCCCGGTCTTCTCCCCGTTCTGCCATTCGCGAACCCGCAGCCGGCCCGAGGCGACGACGCGGTCGCCTTTCGCAAGGGATGAGGCCACGTTGGCTGCGAGCTGGCGGAAGACGGTGACCGTGTACCAGTTCGTGCCGGTCTCGAGCCAGGCGTTCTTGTGGCGGTCGAATCGCCGCTGGCTCGACGCGAGCCGGAAGCTCGTTATCGCCAGGCCGTCAGTCGTCGTCAGGTTGCGTGGATCGGTCGCGACGACGCCGGTGAGGGAGATGTGTTCGGGCATGGGGTGCTCCTCGTGGTGGTGGCCGTGAGCCCCGGCGCGGGATGCGTCGGGCCTGCGATTCGGCCGGCTCGCTCGAGTGTGCTCGCGGTGCGCGCCGTTGCGGCCGGGCATCCGGTCATCCGTGGAGAACTCGGCCTTGCCCGTCGCTGTGGAGGAGAGGACCGCCGGGTTGGCGCACTGCCGCCACCATCCGATGTCGGTGGGTGGTTCTAGCCTCATCACATCAGCACACCAGCCGGGCCGGCGCAGACATCACGGAGGCAGTCATGAGTTACATCCCCACCGCTCGCGCTTCGGCGTTCGCCCCGACCCTGCGACAGGTCAAGCCGACGCTGTGGCGCGTGCTCCGGTCAGACGGCAGCATGGCCGGCTACATCGAGCAGGCCACCGAGCGTTTCGAGGCCCGTCGAATGAGTGCGTCGACCCGGCAGATCGTCGGCATGGGCGACTTCTCCTCCATCGACGACGCGCTGTCCTGCTTCCGCTGAGCCGCGATGAGCCGGAGGTAGTCTTCCCCCATGGAATGGTGGAGCAACTTTCTGAACTGGTCGAACACCGACGGCGGGGCCTACGTCATCACGAGTATCGCTGTGCCGGCACTCGCGATCATCGTCGCCGGGCTGCTCGCCGCATGGATCGCGAGTGGGTCGATCAAACGGCTGCTGGCCAGTCGTGATCGCGACCTGAAGGTCGCCGCGATCGGCGCCCTGGTCGACGCAGCCGAGCAGGCCTCCGTCTGGAACTCGCTCACCCCCCAGGAGCAGGTGCTCGCCGACCGCGCCACCGGCCAGGCCGACATCCAGGTGCGACTGCTGCCCATCAAGGGTGCCGTCGTCGCAGCCAACTGGGCCGAGTACTCACTGGCCCAGATGAAGCGCAACTCTGCGACGTTCGGCTACCAGGTCGAGCCTGCCGTCATCGAGTTCCGGAACCAGCTCGTCGAGTGGCAGAACCGGCCGGGTCGCACCCGCCGCAGCTTCCAGAGCGACCTCGACCGCTGGTCGACGCAGGGCTCCGATTCCGAGCGCACGCTCAAGGAGCAGCAGGATGCCTGGGTCGCCCAGCAGCACCACGAACAGTACGCGGCACCCGCGTCAGGTTCGAGCACCGCGGGTTCGAGCGCCGGCACGGCGAGCGGAGCGAACGCTGCTCCTGCATCCGGCAGCGCTGCATCGGCCACTCCTGCGACGGCCGCGTCGAACGCCGGCTCGTCCGCAGCCTCCACGGCCGCATTCCAGGCGCCGAGCTACCCGTCGCGCTCCGTCGAGGCTCCACGCGCGACCACGGGCACCCTCGACACGGCCCGCGTTCTGAGCGACGTCGACGCGGTGCAGCGCCAGATAGACGCACCGACCGCGCGATAGGCGTTCGCGGCACCCGGACCGCGTCCACGGCGCCCGGCGGCGTTCGCGGGGCCCGGCCGGCGATCGCGGGGCCCGGCCGGCGTCCACGGCGCCGTTCGCTACGCCACGCCGTGCCGCATCGCGCCTGGTAGCGCCGCCGATGACGGAGTCCCCCCGGAGGGATTCGAACCCCCGGCCTGATGGGTAGAAACCATTTGCTCTTCCGCTGAGCTACGGGGGGAGACTGCGACAGTCCATTATGCAACAGCCCGGCCGAGCGGGTCGCGCGACCGCCGGGCAGGCGCGCTACTCCTTCGCGCGAGCCTTCGCCGCCTTCGCGGCCCGGGACGGCTTCGCCCGGTTGAGAGCGATTGCGGCGCGGATCAACTCCCGCAGGGCATCCCCGTCGACCGTGTCGCCCTCCGCGAACTCGACCGAGCGCCGCTGGTTCCCGCCCAACTCACCGTTAAACAGGCCCTGCGGGTCGTCGATCAGAGCGCCGTACATGAAGCCCAGCTTCACCTTGGTCTTGAAGATGTTGCCGACCACGAGAATGCCGTCGAGCTCCCAGACGGGCGCACCCATCCATTTCCACTCCTCGACGATGCCCTCATCCACCCCGAGGATGAGGTCGCGCATCTCGGCGAGCTTCGCCCCACGCCAGTCAGGATGCTTCGCGATCAGCGCATCGATCTCGTCACTCGGGTTCATCGTCTGCTCCAGACGTCTCAGGGGGTGAGTGGGTCAGCTCGCGGCGGGTGCATTCCACAGCAAGATGACCGGCGCATCGTGCTCGTAGCCGAGTGCGCTCATGGTCGACGTCGCGAGCGAGAAGATCTGCCCGCCCGTCGGTGGAAGCTCCAGCCACGCCGCCGCGAGCGCGCGGAGGATGTGGCCGTGCGCGACCAGCAGCACGTCACTGCCCGCGTGCACGTCGGCGCGCACCCGGGCGAGCACCTTCAGGGCACGGGCCTGCACCTCGGCGTTGTTCTCGCCCGGCGTAGCACCGGCCGGCACACCGTCGCGCCAGAGGTTCCACGGGCCCCGCTCGGCCACGATCTCGGCCGAGGTGAGGCCCTCGTAGGCGCCGTAGTCCCATTCCGCCAGGTTCGGGTCGACCACGGCCTGGTCGCCGTAGCCGATCAGCTCGGCCGTGCGGCGGGCCCGGATGCGCGGGCTCGTGATCACCTGGCTGAACCGGCGACCCTCGAGCGCCCGCCCCACCGACCTCGCCTGCTCCTCGCCGTTCGCCGTCAGCGGCAGGTCGGTGGTGCCCGTGTGCTGTCCGGTGAGGCTCCACGCCGTCTCGCCGTGGCGCACGAGAACGATCTGGCCGGGCTTCGGTGGGGTCGGTTCTGTGGTGGAGGCGGAGTCTGAAGGCACGGTCCAACGGTATCGCAGGTCGTGCGGCCCAGGGTGGGGGTGGCACATCGACGAAGGCCCGCGCGATCGGGGCGGAGCGGGCATCCGGAGCCGTGTCGGAGGCCTGCCGTAGACTCGCAGCATGAGCGCACAAACAGACCGGCTGGTCTGGATCGACTGTGAAATGACCGGGCTCGACCTCAGCGTCGACGAACTCGTCGAGGTGGCGGTCGTCATCACCGACTTCGAGCTGAACCTCGTCGACCCCGGTTTCACCATCGTGATTAAGCCCGATGACTCCGCGCTCGACCACATGAACGACTTCGTGCGCACCATGCACGCGACCTCGGGGCTCGACAAGCTGATCCCGAACGGCGTCAGCCTGGCCGAGGCCGAGTTCGAGGTGCTCGAGTACATCCTGAAGTTCGTGCCGAACGAGATGAAGGCGCCGATCGCCGGCAACACGATCGGTACCGACCGCATGTTCCTCGCCAAATACATGCCGCGGGTCGATGCGCACCTGCACTATCGCAGCGTCGACGTCTCGTCGATCAAAGAACTGGCGCGCCGTTGGTTCCCGCCGATCTACTTCCACGCCCCCGCGAAAGACGGCGGGCACCGGGCGCTGGCCGACATTCTCGAGTCGATCCGCGAGCTCGAGTACTACCGCAAGGCCATCTTCGTCGCGCCGCCGGGGCCGCCCTCGGCCGATCTCCGGGCGATCTCAGCCGACGTTGTGAACGAGTTCGCCTCCAAGCTGTAATAGACTCGTCGAGTTGCTTCGCTTCACGGCGGAGCCATGGTGGGTATAGCTCAGTTGGCAGAGCGCCTGGTTGTGGTCTAGGAGGCCGCGGGTTCGAGCCCCGTTACTCACCCCACCGAGACGAGCGGCCCGATTCTGTCGGGTCGCTCGTTTCTCTTTCTGCAGGTCGTGTCTGCCGCCCCGCAGGTGGCGTCGCGCTCGTTCGTGGAGGTTCTGGATGCTCGAGCTCGACCCCGAGGCCTTCGAAGCGTTGGTCGTGGCCGAACTCGACCTCCTGCCCGACGACATGGTCGACGGTCTCGACAACGTGGCGTTCGTGGTCGAGGATCGGCCCGAAGACGGGTCGCTCGACCTCCTCGGGCTCTACGACGGCGTGGCGCTGACCGAACGCGGGCAGTACGGCTTCGGGGAGATGCCCGATCGCATCATCCTCTACCGCGAGCCGCTACTCGCCGCGTGCGCCGACTTCGACGAGTTGCGCGACGAGATCCACGTGACGCTGGTGCACGAGATCGCCCACTTCTACGGCATCGACGACGAGCGGCTGCACGAGCTCGGCTGGGCCTGAGCTGCGCCGCGCGGCGGCAGGCGCGGGTCGCTCGGCCGGATGTCGCGGGGTGGCGCTAGCGTGAGGGCATGCCCTCCCCCGCCGCCCACCGCGTTCGCCGTGGACTCTGGGTCGCGCTCGGAACGGTGATCATCCTCGGGCTCGGCGTCTACGGCCCCGCGACGCTGCTGGGTCCGCTTCCGGCCGCGACGGTGCGGGTTCTGGATGCCGCGGCCATCGCCCCGGCGTCGGCTGCTCCGGCGCTGCCGTCCACGGGGGCGAGCGGGGTGACGGTCGCCCCCGACGCCACCGCCACCCCCGCCACTGCCGACA
>NZ_PSTT01000102.1 GCF_002931235.1 Subtercola sp. Z020
CTCGCGGCGCGGGCGATGCTGTTCCGGCGGTACGTGCGGGCGGGGCTCGCGGGCGCGGGCGGGGGCGGAGCGGCGTACGACGCGGTGTTCCTGCCCGAGTGGGGCGGGCTCGCGGCGCTGCTGCCCAAGGGGGCGCCGCTGGTGACGAACCTGGCCACGGGCATCCGGCTCGGCGAGTGGATCGCGGGGCGACAGGCGCGCGACTTCCCGCTGGCGCTCCGGCCCGGGCGGGTGCTGCAGGATGTGCTCGAGACGCGGCAGATCCGGCGCTCGCGCGGCCTCGTTCCGATCTCGCGGGCCGTGCTGGCGTGGAATGAGCAGCACGTCGCACCGCTTCCGCCCGCCACGGTCGTGCGCAACTGCGTCGACCTGCCGCGCGTCGCCCGCGACGCCGCCGAGGCGCCGCTCCCCGACGGCTGGCCGGGCGACGCCGGCGCAGGTGGCGCCGACCGGGGTGGCGGGCGCAGCGCCGTCCGGAGAAGCGCAGGTGGCGAGGGCGACGCCGGCGCAGCCGGCGGCGACCGGGGCGGCGGGCGCGCGGGAGGGGGCGGCGGAGCGCCCGTCGTGCTGTTCGTGGGGCGGCTCGAGCGGCGGAAGGGGGTGCTGCCGGCCGTCGAGGCGTTCGGGGCGGTGCTGCAGCGGCATCCGGAGGCCCGGCTGGTGCTCGCCGGAGCCAGCGGCGACGCGCGCTTCGAGCCCACCCGCCGCGAACTGCTGCAGCGCCTGCCCGGCAGGGCACGGGAGCGCGTGACGTTCCTCGGGCACGTACCGGGCGACCGGCTCGCCGCGGCCATGGCGCAGGCGACGGTCGTGCTCTGCCCGTCCCGCTGGGAGGGGTTCGGCAATGTCGCGCTCGAAGCCATGGGCGCGGGCGCCCCGCTCATCGTCACGACGGGCAGCGGCTACGACGACTTCTGCCGTGACGGTGTGAATGCGCTGATGGTGGCTCCGGATGACCCGGCAGCGCTCGCGCGGTCCGTGCACCGGGTGCTCGCCGAGCCCGGCCTCGCAGCCCACCTGAAGGCGGGGGCCGCCGCACGGCTCGACCGCTTCGACCCGGATGTGGTCGCCATCAATCTCGCCGCGGCCGTTCGCGACCTGCTCGCCGCCGACGCCGCGACCGCAGAGCCATCGTCGGCGCCGCGAGCACCTGTGGCGCCGCCGGAGCCCGCCGACCCGCGGGAACCCGCCGACCTGCGAGAACCTGTCGCGCCGCCGGAGTCGGCCGACCCGCGACCACCTGGCGCGCCGCCGGAGCCTGCCGACCCGCCAAACCCGCGCAGGGCAGCGGTCCCTCAGGCGCCGATCTCGACCAGCACGCGCGGCAGCTCGTCGAGCAGCTCTCCGGCGAGGTAGCCGAGCGGGCCCACCGCGACCGCCAGCCTGTCCCCCGACACCGCATGAACGTGGGTTGCCCACACCGTAGCGCGGGCCGGGTCGGCCCCGCGGGCGAGCAGACCCGTGATCGTGCCGGCGAGAACGTCACCGCTGCCGGAGGTCGCGAGCCCTCCCGTACCGGTGCCGATCAGCCAGAGCGAACCCGAGGGGTCGGCGATCGTTCCGTAGCAGGTGACGGTCGCGCCGTAGCGCCGGGCGATCTCCCGCACATCGTCGGGCGTCACGTCGTCGGAGTCACCCGCGCCGCCTCCTGCCCCCGCCCCGCCGCCGGGGTCGCGCTCGAGCAGGCGCGCCGCCTCGCCCTTGTTCGGCGTCAGAACGAGTCGGCCCCGAAGCGCGTCGACCACGTCGGGCAGCGCGGGCAGCACCCCGAGCGCATAGGCGTCGAGCAGAACGAGAGTGTCGTCACCGAGCAGCGGCACGAGGGCGGTGAGCAGGCTCCGGGCCTCGTCGGCGTCGTCGAGGCCGGGCCCGACGACGACCACGTCTGCCGCCGCGAGGTCGTCGGCCGCCTCGTGGATGCCTGCACCCTCGATGTGCCCGTCGGCCGTCTCGCCGAGCGGCACCACACCCGCCTCCATCACGGCGACGGCGACCGCGGGGGCGACGGAGGCTCCGACGGCGAGCGTCAGGCGCCCGGCGCCCACCCGCAGCGCGGCGATCCCCGCGAGCATGGCCGCTCCGGGCGAGCGGAGCGCGCCGCCGACCACGACCACCTGGCCACGGCCGTACTTCGAGTCGGCGACAGGGGGCAGGGTCCAGCCGCGGAGCAGCTCGGGCGTGACCGTGAGCGGTGAGTTCCCCGTCGAGGATGGTTCAGTGGACGATGACATCGGTGTCTCCCGAGTGTTCGGTGGTCGGAACCCCCCGCAGCTCGACGTGCTCATCGTGCGAGAACAGGTCGAGCATCCAGAGCCCCGTGCCCGAGGGACGCACGAGCTTCGTGACCGACGCATTGCTCACCGTGTGCGTGCGGGCGAAGGCGAGCAGATCCGACTCGCTCACCCCCGTGCAGACGTAGATGAAGAGCATCACGACGGCGTCGTGCGCGGCGATCAGCACCGGCCCGGGCGAACCCGGCCGGGCGACGGTGATCAGGTCGAGGTCGGCGAGCAGCGAGCGCACACGCAGCGCGACGTCTGCCCACGATTCGCCGCCCGGCGGGCGGTAGTAGAACTTGCCGAGCCACCGACGCCGGGCCGCCTCGTCGGGCAGCAGGGCGTCGACACCCCGTGAGGTGAGCAGGTCGAGGATGCCGAGCTCCCGGTCGCGCAGGCGTTCGTCGACCTGCGGCACGGCGCCGAGCCCGGCCTCCTCGAGGGCGATGCCGATCGTCTGCCGGGCGCGGAGGTAGGGCGAGACCCAGACGGACGATGGATGCTCGACCGTCGCATTCTCGGCGAGCCACCCGCCGAGCGCCCGCGCCTGCCGCTCACCCGTCGGCGAGAGCGGAACGTCGGCATCGCGAAACGCGACCTCGATGCGTTCGGCCCCCGCCCGCTCGGCCTCCCCCGCCGCGACATTCGCGACGCTCTCCCCGTGCCGCACCAACCACAGCTCTGTCGCACCCATCGCGCCAGCGTAGAACAGGCACTGCCCCCTGTGCCACGCTCCCAGGGGGGGGCTTGCGCCTCGCTTGCTAGACTTCGAAAATGCCTCAACAGCCGAGAGTCCGGGCGGAGCGCGTCGAAGTCCGCCGCAGCCGCGACCGCATCCTCGGTGCGGCCGAGAACTACTACGCCGTGCACAACGACGATCCGACGATGAGCCAGCTCGCCCAGCTGGCCGGCGTCGGGAACGCCACGCTCTACCGGCGGTACGCGTCGGTTCCCGAGGTGATCCGCGCCCTCTACACCCGAACGGTCGGGTACCAGCAGGCGGTGATCGACGAGATGGCCCTGCAGCCGAGCGGCTGGGATGCGGTGGTCACCCTCATCACGGGTGTCGCCGAGGTGATCCTCGAGCATCCGGCCGTTCCGCGGGTCACCCGCAAAATGCTCGAGATCGAGCCCGGCCATCGACACGGAGCGCAGTGGAACGCCGTTCTCGTCGCGGTCGCGGCCCGTGCACAGGCCGAAGGCGCACTGCGGCCCGACGTCGACGTGAACGACCTGACCATGGCAGCCTTCCGGGTCGGCGACTACAGCTACCTGCCGGTGGCCGCCCGGGCACGCGTCGTCGCTCGCCAGCTGGCGATCGTGCTCGACGGGCTGCGGGCGGACTCAGTGCGAACGAGCCTGCCCGGTGACGGCATCCACACCGACGAGATTCAGACCTTCTTCCACGAGCACACCGGCTGACGACGCCTCGAGGAACGCCTGCACGACCTCGGCGAACTCGTCGGGCCGCTCGATCTGCGGCATGTGCCCGGTGCGGGCGAAGACGTGAGACTGGGCATTCGGCAGGGCAGCGATCGCGGCGTCGAGGTGGGAGAACGGCAGAATGTGGTCGTGGTCGCCCCACATCACCAGCACGGGGATGTGGAGGGCCGCGACGCGTTCGAGCAAGGCCTTTCGCCACTGCGGCCGCACACCCCGGATCGTTCCGAGGTCACGGGCGACGTCGAGCATGGTGCGGGCGTGCGCCCGCCTGCCCGACAGAGCGAAGGAGTGGGCGACGCGCTCCGGGGTCGCCAGGGAGCGGTCGTAGAACACGGCCTCCACGGTGCGGCGGGAGTTCTCGGGGTCGGGTCGCAGCAGAAAGTTTCCGAACGGGCGGAGGGCGAGCATCCGGAGCACCACCGTCACCTCCCTGCCGAAGCCGGCGCTGTCGGCGAGCGCGAGCGCCGACACCCGGTCGGGGTGGGCGGCGGCGAACGTCATCGCGACGGCGCCGCCGAGGGAGTTGCCGATGACAGGGAGAGCCCCGGTCACGCCGACGGCATCGAGATAGGCCGGCAGGATGCTCGCCAGCGCGTCGAGGGTCGCCCGGCCCGGCACGCGGTTGGAGTAGGCGAAGCCCGGGAGGTCGAGGCTCAGCACGCGGTGGTGCCGGGAGAGGCGGTCGTGCTGCTCGCTCCAGTCGTCGAGGCTCTGGCCGATGCCGTGCAGCAGCAGCACGGGAGAGCCCGAGCCGGTGTCCCGGTGGCGGAGGCGTACGCCGTCGACGGTGAGGAAGGCGGTGCCGGGCAGGGCGCGCGGGTCGGGCGCGGTGGTGCGGGACGGCACGGCCCTGTCGCCCCGCCGCCCGAAGCGCACGTCGTCGGTGAGGCGACCGGCCCGCAGCATGCGGAAGTCGCGCAGGTAGTTCTGGTGCATGCGCCACGGGGTGCGTTCGCCCTGGCGCGGCAGCGCGCCGGCGCTCCGCAGAACGTAGCCGGCCTGCAGGTCGATCAGCGGAACCAGTTCGCCGCGCCGGGCGCTGGCCGGGGCATCCGGAGTCACCGTCTGGTAGCCGTGCCGCTTCATGTACGCGAGCAGGCGCACCACGTACCCGGCCACCAGGTCGGCCTTGAGGGTCCAGGAGGCGTTGGTGTACCCGATCGTGAGCGAGAAGTTCGGTACGCCGTCGAGCATCATGCCCTTGTAGCTGAGGGCCTGCGAGACGTCGACCGGCGTGCCGTCGACACTCAGCTCCATGCCACCGATGACCAGCAGGTTGAGGCCGGTCGCCGTCACGATGATGTCCGCGTCGAGCTCGCCGCCCGAGGCGAGGCGGATGCCCGTGGGCGTGATGGTCTCGATGCGGTCGGTCACCATGTCGGCCGCACCCCGGTTGATCGCCCGGTAGAGGTCTCCGTCGGGAATCGCGCAGAGCCGCTGGTCCCACGGTTCGTAGGTCGGGGCGAGGTGCGTGTCGACCGCGAAGCCCGCGGGCAGTTTCGCGACCGCCGACTTTCGCAGAATGCCCTTCATCGTCTCGGGGCGGCGCCGGCTGAGCTGGTAGGTGAACATCGAATAGCCGATGTTCTTCAGCCGCACGATGTCGTACGCCAGCTGGGCGGGCAGCTTGCCACGCAGACGGTCGGCGAGGTGGTCGCGCGACGAGACGGGTGCAATGTAGGTGGGTGAGCGCTGCAGCATCGTCACGTGGGCGGCTGTCTTCGCCAGCGAGGGTACGAGGGTGACGGCCGTCGCCCCGCTGCCGACGACGACGACGCGCTTGCCCGCGTAGTCGAGATCGGCGGGCCAGTGCTGGGGGTGCACGATGGTGCCCGCGAAGGTCTCAGCGCCGGGGATCGCCGGGGTGAATCCCTCGTCGTAGCGGTAGTAGCCCGAACACACCGAGAGGAACGAGCAGGTGAAGGTGACGGTGTCAGCGGGCCGGGCATCCGGAGCCCCACCCGGCATGCCGGCCGTGTACTCACCGGCCGTGTACTCCCCGTCTGGTGTGCGCACCGCCGTCACCGTCCAGAGGGCCGTCTCGCTCGAGAACTCGGCACGCAGAACGCGGTGGTGGAGGCGGATGTGCGGCGCGAGCCCTTCGTCGGCGATCGTCTCGGTGATGTACTCGCGGATCGAGCTGCCGTCGGCAATGGCCTTCGCATTTGTCCACGGGCGGAAGGAGTACCCGAGCGTGTACATGTCGGAGTCGGAGCGGATGCCCGGGTACCGGAACAGGTCCCACGTGCCGCCCACGGCGCCCCGCGACTCGAGCACGGCGAACGTCGTTCCGCGGCTCTCCCGCTTCAGGCGGCTGGCCGCCCCGATTCCGCTGAGGCCGGCCCCCACGATCAACACGTCGATGTGTTCAGTCATATCCCCACTTTAAACACTCCGTCGAGTTTGTCGACACCCTGTTGACTCAGGTCGGGTATTCGTTAGTGTGGGGCCATGACCCAGCGCGGACGCCGATCATCCCGCCTCTCCGGCGACGAACGCCAAGAGGCGATCCTGGTGACGGCCGAGAGGCTCCTGCAGCAGCGCACGCTGGAGGAGATCTCGATCGAAGACCTCGCGACGGGCGCGGGCATCTCGCGGCCGAGCTTCTACTTCTACTACTCGTCGAAAGACGACGTGCTGCTCGCGCTGCTCGACCGCGTCATCTCGGAGGTGCAGGTGCGCGTCGCCGGGCTGCCCCGCGAGTTCGGCCCCGACCCGGCCGCCGCGTGGCGCCGGTCGATCGCCGTGTTCGTCGACGTGTTCGCCGCTCACCGGGCCGTGTCGGCGGCGGCCATCGCCGCGCGGCTCCGCAACCCGGAGGTGCACGAGCTGTGGTCGGCGTCGATGCAGACCTGGGTCGGCTACGCCCACGACGCGATCGTCGCCGAACGCGCCCGGGGTTCCGCACCGCAGGGAATGGATGCCCGTGACCTCGCCGTCGCCCTCAACCTGATGAACGAACGGGTGCTCTCTGCCGCGTTCAACGGCGAGACGCCCGCCGTAGACGAAGAGCACGTGCTCGACATTCTGACCGGCATCTGGGTGCGGAGCATCTACAACTGAGTTTTCGCGGACGGCAAAGATGCCGCCCGCCTGCCAACGGACGAAAGGCACCACCATGCAGAAAATCTCGAACGTCACCGTGCTCGGCACCGGCGTGCTCGGCTCCCAGATCGCCTTCCAGGCGGCGTGGTACGGGTACGCGGTCACCGCCTTCGACCTCGACGAGAGCCTCCTCGGCGCGGCCCGGGAACGCTTCACGAAGCTGGCGGCGATCTACACGGCCGACGGGGTCGGCGGCGGGGGCGAGGGGCGCGGCGAGCGGGTGCTGGCCGGCATCCACTACTCGCACGATCTCGCCGAGGCGGTCGCCGACGCCGACCTGGTGATCGAGGCCGTGCCGGAGACGCTGTCGATCAAGCAGCAGACGTACACGGACCTCGCGGCCGTCGCGCCGGCGAAGACGATCTTCGCGACGAACTCGTCGACGCTGCTGCCGAGCGACCTGAAGGAGTCGACGGGCCGGCCCGACCGGTTTCTCGCGCTGCACTACGCCAACAACGTGTGGCGGCAGAACACGGCGGAGGTGATGGGCACGACAGACACCGACCCCGCGGTGTTCGACGCGGTCGTCGCCTTCACCGAGGGCAGCGGACTCGTGCCGATCAGATTGAAGAAGGAGAAGGCAGGCTCCGTTCTCAACTCGATGCTGGTGCCTCTGCTGAATGCGGCCGCGGGTCTGCTCGTCGGCGGGTTCGCCGACGCCGAGACGATCGACAAGACGTGGCGGATCGGCACGGGGGCCCCGGTCGGGCCGTTCCAGATCTTCGACATCATCGGCCTGACGACCCCCTACAACATCGCCGTCGCCAGCTCCGATGCAGGGTCGCAGGCCTTCGCGGCCTACCTGAAGGAGAACTTCATCGACGCGGGCAAGCTCGGCGTCGCGACCGGCGAGGGGTTCTACCGCTACTGACGCGTCAGGATGCCGGGCCGAGCATGATCGCGAGCAGGGCTGCGGCCCCACCCACGATGAACAGCATCGTGCCCAGCTGCATCGTGAGGGTCTTGTTGCGGTCGGCCGTCGGCACATCGACCTCGAGGATGGGGCAGCCCGACCAGCCGATGAGTCCGACGCTGAGCGCGACGAGGAACGACGCGACCCAGAAGATCACGGCGAGGCCGCCGGTGAGCAGTGCGGGGCGCCAGCCCGAGGCCAGGAGCACGCTGGCGACGACGCCGACCGCGAGCACCACAGCGACGAACCACACGGTTCCCGTCTGCATGATGCGCTGAACATTGACCTCGGGGCTCATCAGCACATGCAGCTCGGGGGCCGGAGTCGGCTGGCCGGCGAGCGAGGCGGGTCGGCCGGCGGGCGACGCGGCCTGACCGGCGGGCGACGTGGGCGATGCCTTGGCCGACGAGACCGTGCGCACGGAGGAGTACGAGCCGAAACCAGGAGTCGTGTCGCTCACGAGTCGTCCTTTCGAGAATGCTGATCTGCCTGAGGCAGACGGTACCACCACGGTCCTCCAGTCTCTAACCGGGCACCCGGCGGCCTATTCCCATTCCGCAGGAGATGGGGTCAGTCGTTCGGGCGGATGAGGCAGAAGGGGTGGCCGGCGGGGTCGAGGTAGACGCGGAACGTGGGCGTGCCGGAACCGGTGGGCGTGGCGCCGAGGGCGAGCACCTGCCGCTCGGCTTCGTCGAGGTCGCCGACCTTCACGTCGAGGTGCAGCTGCTGCGGAACCAGTTGGCCCGGCCACTCGGGTGGGGTGAAGTCGTCGACGCGCTGGAACGCGACGATGGGCCGCGCCTCACCACCCGGCCCGAAGAGTTCGACCCAGTCGGGGTCGTCGGAGAACCGCCGCATTCCGAGCAGTTCCCCGTAGAAGTCCGCGAGCGCAACCGGGTCTGGGCAGTCGATGACGATGACGTCGAGCGAGCCGATCATGAGACGAGTGTAGGAGGATGTCGCCCGGGCCAGAAGCTCCCGAGCGACATCCACCCCGCCCGCGCCTGCCGGCTACCCGACGTTGACGACGTAGTGCGTCTTGCGCGAGATCGGCATCGGGGCCGACTGGGCCCCGTCGATCACGTACGGCTTCAGCCGGGCACCGGTCGGGAGCCGCACGACGACGTCGGAGAGGAGCTGCTGGTTGGTTCGGCCGTTGAAGACCCGCGGGATCGCGAGGGTCAGTGCCCCGCGATTGTTCGGGTGCCCGCCGCTGATCGACAGCGGGTCGACCACGATGTGGATCTTCGCCGACGACAGCCAGGTGCCGAAGAACATGTGCGAGGCCGTCCACTCCGCCCAGTCGATCTGGATCGACGGCATGAAGTGCATGATGTCGCCGAAGACGTGCTCGTGGTTGATGCCGGTGAAGCGGTAACCGGTCGCCATCTTCGTGTTCGCATTGTGCTCGATGCGGATGCGCCGGGTGGTGGGGTTCGAGGTCGCATTCGCGGTGCTCGGTGTCGCGCCCGCCGTCGAGAAGGTCAGCGACGAGACCAGCGAGTGATGCAGGTACGAGTTCTCGATCACGGGGCGGGTGGAGCCGTTGAATCCCATCGGAGACCCACCGACCCGGGCGCCGTCAGCGGTACGACCGTCGACCTCGACATTCGAGATCAGCGTGTCGGTGTCGCGGTAGCCCATGATTTGGAACGTTTCACCGGGGGGCGAATTCGCGTCACCCCACGCCGAAGCGATGAAGGTCGAGTTGCGGATAATGGCCTTCCGACCCCAGTAGACCGTCAGCCCGTGGTAGTTGTGACCGGCCTTGGCCGGGTTCGCCGCCGACCACGGCTGCGTAGTGCCAGTCAGGGTCAGGCCGTCGATCACGGTCTGCACTCCGGACTGGCTCCCGTTCGGCCCGATCCGGAGCAGCGAGAAGGGATTGGTCGAGCCGTTTCCGCTGGGAACGGCCGCTGCCTTCGTCGACGACATCGGAGCGATCGTGTAGGCGACGTTCTTCAGCGACGTGACGTTCGGCTGGTACCAGCAGTAGTTCGACTGGGCGAAGTCGCGACCAGTCACGGCGACAGAGGCAGCCCGGGCGGCTGCGCTCGCTCCGTAGGTGGTCGCGGTCGTGGCGGCCGTGGCGGCCGCTTCTGCGAGCGGAGTCGTGGCGGCGGGCACCGCCGAGACCCCTGCTGCGTTCGCGCTGGCCGCGGGGGCGAGCACGGCAGCCGCAGCGGCCGGCACCGAGAAGCCGATCATCTTCAGAACGGCCCGGCGTTTGATGGACGGATTGATGGCGGATGTGACAGGTCGCGTGGAGCCTGATTCGTTTCTGATGGGAGTACCCCCCGAATAGGTGACAATTTGACCACCACATCATACGAAACGGTTTCTGAACGTTCGCCTCACCCAGTTGAGCCCATATTGCCCTGAATCAGGCGGTGTTCACAACGAAATGCGTCGATCGACTCAGCGGCAACGAGCTGTTGGGCTTGCGCGAGATGACGTAGGGGGTCAGGCGCTTTCCGCTCTGATCGACGACGCTGATGTCGCTGAGCTTCTGCTGGTTGGCCCGGCCGTTGAACTGGGCCGGCACGGCCAGCGTCAGCGCGCCGTTGTTGTACGGTGCGCCGCCGACGATGTCGGAGGGATTGACCGTGATCACGATCTTCGCCGATGTGAGCCACGACCCGAAGAACATGTGGCTGGCGTTCCACTCGTACCAGTCCATCACGATGCGGGGCAGGTAGTGGGTGATGGTGCCGATCACGTGTTCGTGGTTGATTCCCGTGAAGCGGAAGCCGGTGTCCATCTTCGTGTTCGCGTTGTGTTCGATGCGGAGCCGGCGCGTGGTCGGGCTCGAGGTGGCTGTCGACGCCGACACTCCGCCGCCCGCCGTCGAGAACGTCAGCGAGGAGACGAGCGAGTGGTGGAAGTAGGAGTCCGCGATGACCGGGCGGGTCGATCCGTTGAACCCGGCCGGTGAGCCACCCACCCGGGTTCCATCCGGGGTGCGGCCGTCGACCTCGACGTTCGAGATGAGCGTGTCGGTGTCCCTGTACCCCATCAGCGCGAAGGTCTCCCCGGGCGGGGAGACATAGTCGCCCCAGGCTGCGGCGATGAAGGTCGAGTTGAGCACCTTCGCACTGCGACCCCAGTAGATCGTGAGTCCGTGGTAGTTGTGCCCTGATTTGGTCGGGTTCGAGCCCGAACGGGGCTGCACCGTGCCGGTCAGCGTGAGCCCGTCGACGATGACCTGCTTGCCGCTGCCGGAGTTGTTCGGCCCGAGACGCATCAACGAGAGCGGGTTCGTCGCACCGCTGGTCGACTGCGTCGGAACCATCCAGGCCTTCGTCGAACTCATCGGAGCGATCGTGTACGAGACGTTCTTCAGCGAGGTCACCGTCGGCATGTACCAGCAGTAGTTGGACTGGGCGAAGTCGCGCCCCGTGACGGAGGCGACCGGTGTTGTTCCGGCCGAACCGATGCCGGTCGGGCGGAGGGCGGCGGCCGACGCGCTTTCGGGAGCGCGGAAGGCGCTGCCCACAGGCAGTGCGACGGCAGGTACGGCGAGACCGGCCAAGCGGAGGAGCTGGCGGCGGGACAGGAACGGTGCTGGTGTGGGTGTCATCAGTGTCTTCCCGGTTCGTGACCCCCGAGAGGGGGCGGACAGGGTTTAGTACGCTACACCATTCGGGTGGTAGCAGATTCGACCGTCGGGGTTCGCGCTGCCACCGGCTGCCGCTCGGAACGACTACCGTTTGACTATGACCACCGACACGAACGCCGATACAGAGGCACCCGCTGCCGAAACCGCGACCACCTTCGCCGACCTCGGGCTGAGTGACGCCGTTCTCCGCGCCGTTCGCGACGTGGGCTACGAGACCCCCTCCGCCATTCAGGCCGCCACCATCCCGCCACTCCTCGAGGGCCGCGACGTCGTCGGCCTCGCCCAGACCGGAACCGGCAAGACGGCCGCCTTCGCCCTGCCCATCCTGAGCCGCCTCGACGTCTCGCAGAAGAAGCCGCAGGCGCTCGTGCTCTCCCCCACCCGCGAGCTCGCCCTGCAGGTGTGCGAGGCCTTCGAGCAGTACGCGTCGCAGATGCGCGGCGTTCACGTTCTGCCCGTCTACGGCGGCCAGGCCTACGGCGTGCAGCTCTCGGCACTCCGCCGCGGCGTGCACGTGGTCGTCGGCACCCCCGGCCGCATCATGGACCACCTCGCCAAGGGCACCCTCGACCTCTCGGAGCTGAAGTACCTGGTTCTCGACGAGGCCGACGAGATGCTGAAGATGGGCTTCGCCGAAGACGTCGAGACGATTCTCGCCGACACCCCCGACGACAAGCAGGTCGCGCTCTTCTCTGCGACGATGCCGCCGGCGATCCGCCGCATCGCCAAGCAGTACCTCAACGACGCCGAAGAGATCACGGTCAAGAACAAGACCACCACCTCGGCGAACACCACCCAGCGCTACCTGATGGTCTCGTACCCGCAGAAGGTCGACGCGCTGACCCGCATCCTCGAGGTCGAGAACTTCGAGGGCATGATCGTCTTCGTACGCACCAAGAGCGAGACCGAGGTGCTCGCCGAGAAGCTCCGCGCCCGCGGCTACTCGGCAGCCGCGATCTCGGGCGACGTGGCCCAGGCGCAGCGCGAACGCACAGTCAACCAGCTCAAGTCGGGCAAGCTCGACATTCTGGTGGCGACGGATGTCGCGGCGCGCGGCCTCGACGTCGACCGCATCAGCCACGTGGTGAACTACGACATCCCGATCGACACCGAGTCGTACGTGCACCGTATCGGCCGCACCGGGCGCGCCGGCCGGAGCGGTGCGGCGATCAGCTTCGTGACCCCCCGCGAGCGCCGCCTGCTCGGGGCGATCGAGAAGGCGACGCGCCAGCCGCTCACCGAGATGCAGCTGCCCTCTGTCGGCGACGTGAACGTGACACGACTCGCCCGGTTCGACGACGCGATCACCGCGGCCCTTTCGCAGACGAGCCGCATCGCGGCCTTCCGCGACATCGTCGGGCACTACATCGAGCACCACGACGTGCCGGAGGCCGACGTGGCCGCGGCGCTCGCCGTGGTCGCGCAGGGCGACACTCCCCTGTTGCTCGAGGAGGATGCCCGCGGCTCCCGGTACACCCGCGACGACCGCCCGGCCCGCGCCGACCGGGAGAGCCGCGACGGCGACCGCGATGCGCGCGGCGCCCGCGAGGGCAGGGTCACGCACGACGGTCGTGGCGGCACGGATGATCGGGGTGAACGCCCCGAGCGGCGGCCCCGCAGCACCAAGCCGATGACGTCGTACCGCATCGAGGTCGGCAAACGGCAGAAGGTCGAACCGCGCCAGATCGTCGGAGCGCTCGCGAACGAGGGCGGGCTGAACCGCGACGACTTCGGGCACATCGACATCCGCCCCGACTTCTCGCTCGTCGAGCTGCCGGTCGACATGCCGGGCGATGTGCTCGACCGCCTCAGGGACACCCGCATCAGCGGCAAGCTGATCGAGATCGCGCCCGACCGGCGCGGCGGGGGTGCGCCCCGCTACGGAGACCGCGACCGCGACGACCGCCCGGCCCGGAAGCCCCGGCAGAAGTAGGGCTCAGCGGCCGAACTGCGGAGCGGTGAGCAAGATCGCGAGGGCGATCGAGCCGCACACGGCCACGGCGCTCACCGCGCCGAAGACGGTTCCCCAGCGCCCCCGCAGCTGCACCGCGAGCACGAGGGCGGCGAGCGCTGCGACGACGGCCGCCGCCGCGAACACGTCGAGCACGACGAGTTCGGCGATCGTGGGGGCGGGCGCCTCTCCGGTGAGGGCGAACGACGCCCAGAACCCGGCCCCGACGGCGAGCACTGCGAAGACGAAGGCGGCGACCAGCAGCGCGGCGTCGACCGTGATCAGGCGCTGGCGCCTGGCCCCGGTCGCGTGCCGCACCCTGGCTTCGTCGTTCGTCATCGCTGCCCCCCGGGCATCCTGCATGTGCACAGACTAGTGAGGGTGAGCAAGATTCGGAAAGGCTAGAGTGTCGGCATGCTCACTGGAGAACAGATTCCCGGAACCCACATCTTCGAAGTCGAGTACGCCGGCGGTATCGACGCCGCCGAATTCGACGCCCTGCGCGACAGGCTCGCCGCCTTTCTCGACAGCAACGACCCGGCCGACGTGCTCGCGGTCTACGGCGACCTCGACCTGTCGAAGATCGAGCCGAAAGCCCTCTGGGACGACCTGAAGTCGATCGGTCTCGCCCAGAAGGTGCGCCGTGCCGCGCTGCTCACCGACTCGGGTGTGCTCTCGACGATGGCCAAGGCCGGCAGCATCTTCCTGAAGACCGATGTGCGCGTGTTCGCCTCCAGCGGCAGGGCAGAAGCCCTCGCCTGGCTGAACTCCTAGCCCGGGGGCGTCGGGTCAGGCGCCCGCAGCGGCGCCGGGGCGCAGGCGGATGAGCCGCTGCGGGCCCTCCTCCTCGAGCTCGGCGACGTCGGAGCGCGACGAGAGGAAGTCGCTGAACGACCGATAGCCGAGCGGCTTCTCGTTGAACGAGGGGTCCATGCGGCGCATCTGGTTCTTCACCGTGCCCGTGTTCAGCCACTCGTCGGCGTCACCCTTCGCGTGGCCGATCTGCAGCGCGCGAACGAGCAGCTCGGTCGCGACCGTCTGCGGGTCGATGTCGGCCAGCGTCTCGGGCTCGTCGAACGGTGTGTCTTCGACGTGGGAGAACATCGGGATGGTCGTGACCCGCCGTGAACGGCCGGGAGCCTTCTGCGGCTGCGCATCCGGTCGCTCGGTTCCCCGCGGCGGCAATGTCGACGAGCCCGACGCTGCTGCACCCGCACCGGCCGCTTGGGCCGCGCCCGCACCGGAGCGCCCTGCGGAGCCCGCGGCATCCGCCCCGCCACGATCGGTGCCGTTGACCTTCTCGATGCCGGGGAGCGAGTCGTAGTCCTCGAACTCGTCGCACGCGGCTGCGAGCGACGTGCTCGTCGACCCGGCGACGCCGATGCCGACCACGAAGCGGCCGAGGCGCTTCGACTTCTGCGCGAGCGCGATGTAGTCGGAGTCACCGGCGACGATGATCACGTGCGTGAGATCTGGCAGGCGGAAGAGGTCTTCGACCACGTCGACGGCCAGGCGGATGTCGGCGCCGTTCTTCGTGCCGCGCGTGGTGGTGGTGAAGAGCTGGGTCAGGTCGACGGCCCGAGACATGAGCTGGCGCTGGTAGCTCGCATTGACCGGAACCGACCAGTCGGCGTAGGCACGGTTGACGACCATGGTGCCGAACGAGGCGGCGAAGTCGATGATGGCATTGAAGTCGACCGTGGCGGCGGCCAGGCGCGCGGCCACATCGGGGTCGGCATCCCGGCTGGAGCGGTCGAAGTTGCGGATGTTGTCGCGCTGGAAGGCGCTGCGGCCGTGCAGCTGCTGGTAGCGCGAGATGACGATGTTGTCGAAGTCGATGTAGAGGCCCACACGGGCGTCGATCGGTTCGGTCATGGGTGAACTCCTTCTTCGCAAACGGAAGCCTCAGTCGCGATCCGGTGTCTTCAGTCTGTCGCCCCGTGCGCGGAGGGGCGGTTGCGGGCGCAGGGTGGGTCAGAAGTCGGTGAGATTGGCGCGCAGGCCGCCGCCGCCGAAGGAGGAGCGGAGGATGCCGCGGGCACGGAGTTCGGGCACGGCGCGGTCGAGCATCCGGTGCAGCGTGACCGGGTGCAGGTCGCCGTTGATGATGAAGCCGTCGTTGTCGGCGGACTCCCCGAGCTCTTCGACGAAGTCGGCGAACTGGGCGGCGGTGCCGACGAAGCCCGAACCGTCGGTGAAGCGGCCCTTGCGGGCCTTGCGGGTCGCGATCTGCCGCAGGGTGTCGCTCTTGAGCGAACCGCCCCGGCCGACGAGGTTGGCGATCGTTCCCTGCGAGACGTGCTGCCCGAAGACCCCGGGGCCGATCGGCCGGTCGAGGTCGAGCACCGTGAGGTCGGTCTCGAGATCGCTCGACTGGGCGGCCAGAACCGACCGCAGCACGTCGTCGGTCGGATGCTCGGACTCGGCCACGACGCGATCGACCTCTGCCGGGCTGTCGACGATCTCCGGTTTGACGACGAAGAGGATCGTGATGTCGCTCGGTGCCCGCCCGTTCGCCACGGCCGCCTCGTGGATGCGGCCCCGGTACGCCCGCACGCTGGCCGCGTCGAGCGGAGCGAGGGCCAGCTGCACGTCGGAGTTGTGCCCGGCGAAGGCGAGCCCGCGGCCCGACCCGCCGGGCGAGACGATCACCGGGTCACCGGCGCCCTCGTCGAAGGGCAGCGCGTTCAGCGGGCCGTCGAGCTCGAAGTACTCACCCCGGTGCTCGAACGCATCGAGCTTCGACGCATCGGCGAACCGCCCCGAGTCGACGTCGCCGACATACGCCCCCGACCCCCAGCTGTGCCAGAGGCGGCGGATGACGCCCAGCCACTCCTCGGCGCGATCGTACGCGGCGTCGTGCGTGAGCTCGGGCAGCCCGAAATGCCGCGCGCTCTTCACGTCGGTGACGACGTTGGCGCCGAAACGATTGCCACTGAGGTGCTGCAGCGTCGCGAACTGCCGCGCCGCCAGGTAGGGCGCATAGGCGCCCGCGTTGACGGTGGGCGTGACGCCGAGGTGCGTAGTGGCGGCGAAGAGGTAGGGGGCGAGCAGCAGAGGGTCGTGCTTCGGCCCGCCGTAGGCCGAATCCACGCGCAGCCGCAGCGTCGAGGGCGACCCGAGCGAGAGCGCGTCTTCGATGATCAGCAGGTCGAAGCCGGCCTGCTCGAGCTCACGGGCCGACTGCTGGTAGAGGTCGGGGCGCTGCCAGGCGTAGTTCCACCGGTGGTCGGGGCGCCCCCAGCCCTGCGGCCCGAAGCCGCGGCCGAAGAACCAGCCGAAGTGTTGCAGTCGTGACATGGCTCCAGTCTGGCGACGGCCCGGCAGGCCCGCCCGAATGTTTCGCCATGTGAAGGGGCCTCTGCCGGCGGCCCACCCGAGGTCGTACCGTTGCCCCATCGAGAACGGATGCAGGCCCACCCCATGACAACGACTCAGCAGCCCTACGGCAGTGACGCTTTCGGATTCAGCACCGAGCAGGTGCACGCCGGCGAGGTCATCGACGCCCAGTTCGGCGCGCGAATCACCCCCATCTACCTGACGGCCGGGTTTCTCTTCGACTCGTTCGACCACGCTGAGGCCCGGTTCGCCGGTGATGACGGCGGGCTCGTCTACACCCGCTACGCGAATCCGTCGAACACGGCTGTGGAGGAGAAGCTGACGGCGCTGGAACGCGGCGTCGACTCGCTGCTCGTCGCGAGCGGGCAGGCGGCGATCACTGTCGCCCTGCTCGGCATCCTGCAGGCCGGCGACCACTTCCTCAGCACCCCGAGCCTCTACGAGGGTTCGAAGACGCTCTTCCGCGAGAACTTCGCCCGGCTCGGCATCGAGGTCGAGTTCGTCGACGACCCCCACGACCTCACCGAGTGGAAGCGCCGCGTGCGCCCGAACACACGGGCGATCTACGGCGAGACGATCCCCAACCCGAAGAACGACCTGATCGACATCGACCTGATCGCCGGCTTCGCCCACGAAGAGGGCCTGCCGTTCGTGATCGACAGCACGGCATCCACCCCCTATCTCATCAGGCCGATCGAACACGGCGCCCACATCGTGGTGCACTCGGCGAGCAAGTTCCTGACGGGGCACGGCGCCTCCCTCGCGGGCGTCATCGTCGACGGCGGCACCTTCGACTGGGGGCGCTACCCAGAGAAGTTCCCGCAGTTCAGCACGCCGGCCGGCGGTCCCGGCGGCCCCGGCGGCGCCGGCGGCAGCGGCCCCGGTGGCCGCACCCTCGTCGAGCGGTTCGGCAACCGCGCCTACCTCGAATACACCCGTACCGTCATCGCCGGGCGCTTCGGCCCCGTGCTCTCGCCGCTCAACGCCTTCCTGCTGCAGCAGGGCCTCGAGACCCTCTCGCTGCGGGTCGAGCGGCACTGCCGCAACGCGCTCGCCGTGGCGACCTGGCTCGAGAACCAGCCCGAAGTGCTCTCGGTCGACTACCCGGGCCTGGCGTCGAACCCCTCGCATCCGATCGCCGTCAAGCACTACCCGCGCGGTACGGGCTCGGTCTTCGGCTTCACGCTCGCCGGCGGGCGGGATGCGGCGCGCACGGTGATCGACGCCCTCGAGCTGTTCAGCCGCATGTCGCACATGGGCGACGTGCGCTCCCTCGTTCTTCACCCCGGATCGACCTCGCACGCGCACCTGTCGGAGGAGCAGAGGCTGCTGCTCGGTATCGGCCCCGGCCTCGTGCGGCTCTCGATCGGTATCGAAGACGAGCAGGATCTGCTCGACGACCTGCAGCACGCCTTCACTGCCCTGCGCGCCGCCGCCCGGCCCGCGACGATCGGGGAGCTCGCCCGTGTGTAGGTGTACGGCATGACCGCCCACGGCGCCGCCTCGCACCGCTTCGACGGCATCGGCCGCGACGACCTGGCCACGCCCGACAGTCGCAAGTGGAGCCTCCACCCCGGCACGATCGGCGCGTGGGTGGCCGAGATGGACTTCGGCACGGCCCCCGAGATCACGGCCGCCCTGCACGAGGCGGTCGACCGCGGGCACCTCGGCTATCTTTCCCCCGCGACGAGCCTGACGATGGCGTCGGCCTGCGCACGCTGGCAGCTCGAGCACTACGGCTGGCAGATCCCGGCCGGCAACATCCATGCGGTCTCCGACGTGATGGCCGCCTTCGAGGTCGCCGTCACCAAGTTCTCCCCCGACGGCTCCGGCGTCATCGTGCCGACCCCGGCGTACATGCCGTTCCTCAGCTTCACCCCGACCCTCGGCCGCGAGGTCGTCGAGGTTGCGGGCCGCACGGTCGAGGGGCGCTGGATGCACGACCTCGACGCCATCGATGAGGCCTTCCACAGGGGAGCACGAACCCTGGTGCTCTGCAACCCGCACAATCCCACCGGCGTCGCCCTCGACCGCGCCGAGCTGGAGGCGATCGCCGAGATCGTCGAGCGGCACAACGGGCGCGTGTTCGCCGACGAGATCCACGCGCCGCTGCGCTTCGACGGTGTGCCGCACATCCCGTACGCCTCACTGTCGGAGGCGACCGCCCGCCACACGATCACCGCGACGAGCGCCTCGAAGGCCTGGAACCTGCCGGGCCTGAAGGCCGCCCAGCTCATCACGTCGAACCCGGCCGACGAAGAGCTCTACCAGCTGTTCGGGTTCGCGGTGCTGCACGGGGCATCCACACCCGGTGTGATCGCCTCGGCCGTCGCCTACGACGCCGGCGGCCCCTGGCTCTCGGATGTCGTCGACTACCTCGACGGCAACCGCCACGCCATCGTGGCACTGCTCGCCGAACATCTGCCGGGTATCGCCTACCGCGTGCCCGAGGCCACCTACATCGCCTGGCTGGACTGCTCGGGGCTCGACCTGCCGCTCCGCCCCGGCGAGACGCTGGCCGACTTCTTCCGCGAGGAGGCGGGGGTGACGCTGACGGACGGTCGGCTGTGCGGGCACGGCTACGAGCGGTATGTTCGGCTGATCTTCGCGACCCCGCGGCCCCTGCTCGAGCAGGCGGTGCGGCAGATGGCGGAGGCGGTGAAGCGGCGACGCGCCTCGGCCGTCGGTACCTCCGCAGTCGGTGCCTCGGCGGTCGGTGGCACAGAGAAGGGTGTATCCGCATGAGCGACGATGCTGTCAACGAACCCGAGTACGACTGGCAGGGTTACGGCTTCGCCACCCGGCAGGTGCACGCCGGCGAGATCGCGGAGGCGGGCAGCGGTGCCCGCATCCAGCCGATCGCGATGACGGCCGGCTACCGGTTCGACTCCTTCGACGACGCAGCCGGCCGGTTCGCCGGAGAGGCCGACGGTCTCATCTACTCCCGGCAGCGCAACCCGTCCGGCGCCGTCGCCGAACGGCGCATCGCCTCGCTCGAGGGCGGTACGGAGTCGATCGTGGTGTCGAGCGGCCAGGCCGCCCTCACCGCCGCGCTCTTCGCGCTCGCCTCGCACGGCGAACGGATCGTGTCGACCGCCTCGATCTACAGCGGCACGCGGGTGCTCTTCGGCCGGAGCTTCGCCCGCATGGGCGTCAGCGTCGACTACGTCTGGAACGAATTCGACGACGACGAGTGGGAACGGATGATCACTCCCACCACGAAGGCGATCTTCACCGAGACCATCCCGAACCCGAAGAACGACATCGTCGACATCGCCCATGTCGCCCGGATCGCTCAGCGGCACGGCATCCCGCTCGTCGTCGACAACACGATCGCGACCCCCTACCTCGTCAGGCCGTTCGAACACGGGGCGGCCGTGGTCGTGCACTCGTCGACGAAGTTCCTGAGCGGGCACGGCGCAGCGCTCTCAGGAACCATCGTCGACGGCGGCACCTTCGACTGGGCTGCGTCGCCGCGGTCGTACCCTCTGCTGACCGCACCGTCGCCGCTCGGCGGGCTGTCGTTCGTCGACCGCTACGGGCCCACCGCCTACGCGCGGGCGGCGCGCGAGGCCGTGGTGAACGACATCGGCCCGGCGCTGTCTCCGTTCAACGCCTTTCTGCTGCACCAGGGCACAGAGACGCTCTCGCTGCGCATGGAGGCGCACCTCACGAACTCGGTCGCCATCGCGAACTGGCTGGCCGGTCATCCGAAGGTCGAGAGTGTCGACTTCGCCGGGCTGCCCGACTCGGGCCGGGCCGCCCTCGCCGAGTCGCTCTACGGCGGGCGCACCGGTTCGGTGTTCGCGGTCACCGTGCGGGGCGGCCAAGCGGGCGCGCGGCGGTTTCTGAACCGGCTGCGGGTCTTCAGCCACATGACGAACATCGGCGACACCCGCTCGATGGCCCTGCACCCCGCGACCACGACGCACGCCTCGTTCGACCCGGCGCTGAAGGAACGGCTCGGCATCTCGCCGGGTCTCGTGCGGCTCTCTGTGGGCGTCGAAGACGTCGGCGACCTGATCGCCGACCTCGATCACGCCCTCGCATTCTGAGGCTCCCCCCAGAGCACGAGTTGTAGGGTTTATGGATGCAGACCGAGGTGGAGCGCAGGCGGGCCGGGGAGCTCGAACGCCCCCTCGCGCGCCCCGCCGGGCCCACCGCCGTCTACGACACGGTCACCGAGGGCATGACCGGTTGGCGCTTCCTTCGAACGCGGCGCTGGATCGGGTTCACCCTGGCCGCCGTGCTCTTCGCCATCGCCTGTGCGTTCCTCGCCAACTGGCAGTTCGACCGCGGCCGGGAGGCGACCGCGAACAACGCCACTGTCGCCGCCAACTTCGCCGCGGAGCCGGTTCCGCTCGAACAGGCGCTGCCCTCGCTCGGCTCCTACGACCCGAGCCAGAACTGGCAGCGGGTCACCGTCTCGGGGGTCTACGTCGCCGACGACGAACTCGTGGTGCGCAACCGCTCGAACGGCGGTGAGAACGGGTTCGAGGTGCTGACGCCGCTGCGACTGGCCGACGGCTCGCTCTTCGTGGTCGACAGGGGCTGGGTCGCGCCGTCGGCCGGCGATCCGCTGGCGCCCGGCCCCGTCGCCGCCCCGGCGACCGGCACGGTGACGGTCGCCGCCCAGCTGAGGCCGAGCGAGGCGGCGGGAGGCACGGGTGCGTCGACCGGCAACCAGGTCGCGACCATCGCTCTGCCGCGGGTGCAGGAGAAGATCGGCGGCGACGTCTACACCGGCGCGTACGGGATGCTCGTGGGCCAGTTTCCCGCTGCCACCGGCCTCGCACCGCTGCAGACGACGATGCCGACCGAAGACGTGGGTACGCACTACTCGTACATGATCCAGTGGCTGGCGTTCGCGCTCATCGGGTTCCTCGCGCTCGGCCTCGCTGCCCGGAACGTCTACCGCCAGCTCAACGCCGACGACCCCGAGGAGCGCGAGCGCGCCGCGTCGCGGCTGCAGAAGAGCGCCCGCAGGGCGTTCACCGACGAGGAGCTCGAAGACGAGGAGCTCGACGGCTTCATCCCCCTCACCCGCTGGGGCGGTGCCGCCGCGGGCGCCCGCGCGGGCACCGCGCCTCGCCCGGTGGGCGGCACGGCCACCCCCGCGGGCACCCTCGGCACGGCTGCGGGCGGCACGGTTGCGGGCGGCACGGTCGCGGGCGCCACGGCCGCGGCCCTGCCCGCGCCGCCCGCCGCAGACGCCGCCGCCCACGACATCTACGTGCTGGACCCGACACCCCCCACTCCTCCCGCTCCCCCGGCCTGACCTCACGGCCCCCCATGGCAGTCGCCCCATGGGCGGGATGCGCTGTGGCGGGCAGCCGCGGCGGGATCAGGCTGCGGCGGCGAGGAGGCTCTCGAGACGGGCGTAGCTCGTCTCCATCCCGCTCGTCATGCCGGTCGCGAGGATGGCGTCGCGCTGGGCGGCGTCAGCGTAGGTGATCACGAGCGAGAGCAGCGTGCCGCCCTCGACCGGCGTGAGCGTCAGCTCGTTGCGCACCGGCGGGAAGTCGGTGCCGATCATCGCCTCGGTCGTCACGGCGCGGTGGGGCGGGTCGCTCTCGAGCAGCTGCCCGGTGAAGCCGAACCCCGACTGCTCGCCGCCACCCTCCGGCTCCCACACGTACCGGTACGTGTCGCCGACCTCGGTCGCGATCTCGCAGACCGGCATCGTCCACCCGTCGGGGCCGAGCAGCCAGCGCCTCATCAGGTCGGCGTCGTTGTGCGCGCGCCAGACCTGCTCGATCGGTCCGCGGATCACCCGCGCCACCCGCACCTGCGTGTCGCCGAGCAGCTGCGCCTCTGCGACCCGATCGGTCGCGAACGCCGTGAGGTCGGCGAGCACCGCGTCGATCTGCGACATCGCTTCGCGGGTACCCTCGACCACGCCCATCCCGACGAGTTGCTCGAGCTGTTCCAGGGAGTCGAATCGCGACACACAGATGAGGCGCGAGCCGGCATCCGTCGACGAGAAGGCGAACGACATCCGGGTCGCCGGGAGGTCGGTGTTCGGAGCACCGGTCGCATCGGCGAAGGAGTCGACCACTTCGAAGGAGTCGGGCGGGGTCAGCGCCGTCCACTCCCAGCAGCCGTAGTGCTCGTCGCCGGTGGGCCCGGTCATGCGGTAGATGCTGCGGCCGCCGGGCGCGGCATCGTGCCGGAGGAACACGGCGGGGTAGGTCGGCGGCCCCCAGAAGCGCTCGATCTGGCGCGGGTCGGTGTAGGCATCCCACAGCCGCCGAAGCGGCGCGTGAAAGTCGGCGACGATGGTGAGCGTGAGCTGGTCGAGGTCTTTCTCGACGCTGGTGACGGGCATGACGGGCCTTTCCTGTTCATTCTCCGGTGGGGGTGGATGTGTCGTGGTCGGCGGAGGCAACCGCGCCGGCGTCTTCGCCGAGCAGGGCGTCGAGACGGTCGATCCTCGACCGCCAGAGCAGCTCGAACTCGTCGAGCAGGTGCTGCGCCTGGCGGATGCGATCGGGTGCGCCCCGCACGATCCGCTCGCGCCCGCGCGGTTCCTTCGTCACGAGCCTCGCCTCCTCGAGCACCGCGATGTGCTTCTGCACCGCCGCGAACGACATGTCGTAGGAGTCGGCGAGGTGCGAGACCGTGATCTCTGCGACGAGGGTTCGGCGCACGATGTCCCGCCGGGTCGCGTCGGCGAGGGCCCGGAAGATCCGGTTCACCTCGTCGTCGCTGAGCTCCAGTTGTACAACCATGTGGTTGTACGTTACCCGCCCCGAACGATGAGGGCAAGCCTCGGCGACGACTACCAGAAATCGCCTCCGGTGCAAGGCCCGGGCCAGTGTCGGCGCCCCGACATAGTGTGGAGCCATGACGAACGATCAGTACACCTTCGGAAACCCGGTCGAGCGCTACGCCCGCGTCGAGCCGCCCGTTCAGCACCAGCCCGAACCCGGCGTGCAGGCCGAGATGACGCCCGTTCCCGACCTCGGCGAAGAGACCTACCGCGGCACAGGTCGCCTGAGCGGGCGCAAGGCGCTCATCACCGGCGGCGACTCCGGCATCGGGGGCGCGGTCGCGATCGCCTTCGCCCGTGAGGGAGCCGACGTGGTGATCGTGCACCTGCCCGCCGAGCAGCAGGATGCCGACCGCATCCTCGGCCTGATCGCCGACGCGGGAACGACCGGCCACGCCATCGCCGCAGACATCACCGATGCGGCCCGCTGCCGGGCGATCGTCGACGAAGCCGTCTCCGTGCTCGGCGGCCTCGACATCCTCGTCAACAATGCCGGCAAGCAGGTCGCCGTCGAGAAGGTCGAAGACCTGAGCGACGAGCAGTTCGAGGCCACCTTCCGCACGAACGTGTTCGCGAACTTCTGGCTGACGAAGGCGGCGCTCGCGCACCTGCCGGCCGGTGGCACCGTCATCAACACCGCGTCGCTCGAGGCCTACCAGCCCGCGCCCGATCGCCTCGACTACGCCGCCACGAAAGCGGCGATCAACAACCTCTCGAAGGGGCTGGCCCAGCAGCTGGCGCCGCGCGGCATCCGCGTGAACGTCGTGGCCCCCGGCCCTGTGTGGACGGCGTTGCAGGTGTCGGGCGGGGTCTCCGACGAGCAGATGAAGGCGTTCGACGACGAGAGCACGTACCAGCGCTCCGGCCAACCGGCCGAGCTGGCGCCCGCATACGTGTTCCTCGCCTCGGCGGAGTCGAGCTACGTCTCGGGTGCGACGCTCAACGTCAATGGGGGTATGGTCACTCCGTGACCACCCCCGACGGCACCATCTTCTTCCTGCCAGGCCTCGGCTTCGGCGCTGCTGCAGCCGAACCCCTCGCGAAGGCCCTCGGCGACCGTTTTCGGGTCGTCGGCATCGATCTGCCGGGCCACGGCCTGGTGCAGGATGCCCCTGACGCAACCGTTTCGGCGATCGCCGACTCCGCGGTCGCGTCGATCGAGGCGCTCGCCGACGGCGGCCCCTTCCTCCTCGTCGCGCACAGCATGGGCGGCAAGGTCGCGGCGCTGGTCGCTGCCCGCGTGTTCAGCGGTCGCGCGAACCTCTTCGGCCTCGCCGGGGCCGTGCTGCTCTCCCCCTCCCCGACGAGCGCCGAACCGATGGCCGACGACAAGCGCGAGCTGATGCTCTCCTGGGCGGCGGCCGGCTCGCTGTCGAAAGCCGACGCCACGGAATTCCTCGCGCAGAACGTCGCGCAGGCGCTCGGTCACGCCGACGAGCGGGATGCCGTGAGCCAGGTTCGGCAGACGACACCCCTCTCCTGGCGGCGGTGGCTCACCGACGGCAGCCGCGAAGACGTCTCCGCGGCCGCCGGCATGATCGAACTGCCCGTCGTGGTGGTGGCCGGAGAAGACGACGACGATCTCGGCGCCACCGCTCAGCAGGGCTACCTCGGAGTCGTCTTCCCGCGATCGCGCCTCGTCGCCCTCGCCGACACGGGCCACCTGCTCCCCTACGAACGGGCACCCGAGGTGGCGGCCGAGATCGTCCGTCTCTGGGAGTCCACGGTCGGCGCCGCGCCGCGCGTGCCCGCCGAGTGGGGCCGGGTGATCGCCTCCTCACGCACCAGCGCCGAAGCGCGCGCGCTGCTGGCCCGTCGCGCCCTGGCCGACGACCCCGAGTACGCGCCGCAGGCGCTCTCCGCCGACCAGCTCGCCCTGCTCCGTTCGCTCGCCGAACACCTGGTACCGCAAACCGGCGCGGGGCACATCGACATCGCCGCCCGGGTCGACGCCGACCTCGCCGCCGGCCGCGGCGACGGGTGGCGGGCAGCGGGGCTGCCCGCCGACATCGTGGCCTACCGGCAGGGGCTGGACGCCCTCGCAGCGGTCTGGCCGCACGACGCCGCCGGGCAGCGGGCGGTGCTCGAACGCCTCTTCGAAGACGAGGTGGAGGATGCGCCGGGCCACGCTGAGCAGACCGCCGCAGAGGCGGCCCCCGTCGAGCAGATCGCCGGTGAGCTGGGGGACGACGGGCTCACCCGCTGGTTCGAAGACGTGCGGAACGACCTCGTACGCAGTTGGCTCGCACACCCCGCATCGCTGGCCCGGGTGGGCTACGACGGGTTCGCCACCAGCGGTTCGGAGTCGGGGCCGGCGGGCTACGTCGCCCTCGCGGCCGACACCCGCGACCCCTGGGAGCCGGCGGAGCTCGGCGCGGTCGACACCACCGACGCCGACACCGACCGCACGACCCACACCGTCAGCACGACCCACACCGACAGCGCCGGCACTCCCGGCGAGGAGAACGCAGCGTGAACCTCACCGGCATGCAGACCTTTGAGCACGACGACATCGTCGATGTCGTCGTCGTCGGAACAGGCGCTGGAGGCGGGCCCCTGCTCGCCCGCCTCGCCGAGCGGGGGCTGCGCGTGGTCGCCCTGGAGGCCGGCCCGAACATCGACCCCGCCGATTTCAGCAACGACGAGGTCGAAGCGCCGCGCATCAACTGGATGTCCGAACGGCTGAGCGGCGGCAGTTCGCCCACCGCCTTCGGCACGAACAACAGCGGCTGGGGTGTCGGCGGGGGCACGCTGCACTGGGGCGCGTTCACTCCCCGCCCCGACAGCCGCGACCTGAAGCTCCGCACCGAGTCCGGGGTGGGTGCCGACTGGCCGATCGACCACGCAGAGCTCATCCGGTACATCGTCGAGGTCGAGCGCACGATCGGCGTCTCCGGCCCCACCCCCTACCCGTGGGATCCCGAGCGCGTCTACCTCGAACCGCCCGTCGACCGCAACGCCCCCGCCGACCTGATGGCGATCGGCTGTGAGCGCCTCGGAATCAGGGCCACCGACGCGCCCGCGGCCATCCTGAGCCGCGCCCGCGACCAACCGCACCACGGCCTGCGGCGTGCGAGCCAGAACCTCGGCACCATCCACCAGGGTGAACGGTACGGAACCAAGGCGACGACCGCCGTCACCTATCTGCCCGCCGCCGTCGCAGCGGGCGCCGAGATCAGGCCCGACGCGATGGTGCACGGCATCGAGCGGGATGCTCGGGGCCGCGTCACCGGCGTCGTCTACCGCCATGACGGGCAGGAGTTCCGGCAGCGCTGCGCGGCACTCGTTCTGGCGGGCGGCGGCGTCGAGACACCGCGCCTGCTGCTGAACACCGGGCTCGCGAACTCGAACGGGATGGTCGGCCGCAACTTCCTCGCCCACGGCGCCGTGCAGGTGTGGGGCCGGTTCGAGCAGCAGATCCGTGGCTACCGCGGCTACCCCTCCGCCCTGATCAGCGAGGATTTCGTGCGCCCCGAGGGTGTCGACTTCGTCGGCGGCTATCTGCTGCAGAGCCTCGGGGTCATGCCCCTGAACTACGCGACCTCGCTCGTGCGTGGTGCGGGTCTCTGGGGCGACGACCTGATCGCGGCGCTCGACGCCTGGCGCTTCTCGGCGGGCATCGGCATCAACGGGGAATGCCTCCCTGCCGAGAGCAACCGGCTCGAACTCTCCGACGAGCGGGATGAGTGGGGCGTGCCGCGGGCGGTCGTCACGTTCGACCAGGGACCGAACGAGGAGGCGATCGACAGGCACGCGATCGGCACCATGACCCGCATCCTCGAGGCGGCGGGGGCGCGGGAGACGCGTGTGCTCGCGCGTTCGGCGCACACCCTCGGCACCTGCCGTATGAGCGTCGACCCCGCCGAGGGCGTGGTCGACGCCGACGGCCGCAGCCACGACATCCCGAACCTCTGGATCTCGGACAACTCGACGTTCCCGAGCTCCCTCACCGCCAACCCCGGCCTGACGCAGATGGCTCTCGCCCTCCGCACCGCCGACCGCATGCTCGCCTGACCCTGCGGGGCCCCCGGCCCACAGCC
>NZ_PSTT01000124.1 GCF_002931235.1 Subtercola sp. Z020
CCAAGTACACCCTCATCCCCAACTCCTGAGCTGGCGCCCGGTCCCCCGCCCGAGATCGACGAGCGGGGGACCGGGCGCCAGCTCAGGAGTTGGGGATGAGGGTGTACTTGGTGCTGAGGTACTCGCGGATGCCCTCGGTGCCGCCCTCGCGACCGAGGCCGGATTGCTTCACGCCGCCGAAGGGCGCCGCCGCGTTCGAGAGAACGCCCACGTTCAGGCCCATCATTCCGGTGTCGAGCTTGTCGATCATCCGCTGCCCACGAGCCAGCGACTCGGTGAAGACGTACCCGACGAGGCCGTATTCGGTGTCGTTCGCCAGGCGAATGGCCTCTTCTTCGTCGGAGAACTCGACGATCGACAGCACTGGGCCGAAGATCTCTTCGCGCAGGATGTCGCTGCCGGCCGCGACCCCGGAGATGACGGTCGCCTCGTAGAAGCTGCCCTCCCCCTCGACCGGGTGTCCGCCGGTCTGCACCGTCGCACCGCGCGAGACGGCGTCGGTGACGAGCGCCCCGACCTTCTCGACCGCGGCCTGGTTGATGAGCGGGCCGATCGTGACACCCTCCTCCGTGCCACGCCCCATGCGGAACGCGGAGACACGGGCCGAGAGGCGGGAGGCGAACTCCGACGCCACCGAGCTGTGCACGATGAACCGGTTGGCCGCCGTGCAGGCCTGCCCGATGTTGCGGAACTTCGCGGCCAGCGCCCCCTCGACCGCCTTGTCGAGGTCGGCGTCTTCGAACACGATGAAGGGCGCGTTGCCGCCGAGCTCCATCGACGTGCGCAGCACGTTCTGGGCCGACTGCTTGATGAGCTGCTGGCCGACCGGGGTCGATCCGGTGAAGCTGAGCTTACGCAGGCGCGGGTCGGCGATGATCGGGTCGGAGACGGCGCTCGTGGTGCTGGTGGTGAAGATGTTCAGCACCCCCTTCGGCAGCCCGGCCTCCTCGAGCAGGGTCGCGAGCAGCAGGGTGGTGAGCGGCGTGAGCGAGGCCGGCTTGACGACAGCCGTGCATCCGGCAGCCAACGCGGGAGCGATCTTGCGCGTCGCCATCGCGAGTGGAAAGTTCCACGGCGTGATCAGGAACGCGGGGCCCACGGGCCGCTCGGAGACGATCATCGAGCCGGTGCCCTCGGGGTTGCGGCCGTAGCGGCCGCCGATGCGCACCGCCTCCTCGCTGAACCAGCGGAGGAATTCGCCCCCGTAGGTGACCTCGCCGCGGGCCTCGACGAGCGGCTTGCCCATCTCGAGCGTCATGAGCAGCGCGAAGTCCTCGCGGCGCTCCTGCAGCAGGTCGAACGCGCCACGGAGCACCTCGCCACGCACGCGGGGCGCGGTCTCGGCCCATTCGTCGGCGGCGGCCACGGCTGCATCGAGAGCGGCGAGGCCGTCTTCGGCCCGCGCGTCGGCGATGGTCTTGATGACGAGCCCGGTCGCCGGGTCGTTCACGTCGAGCGTGGCGCCGCCCCGGGCATCCACCCACTCCCCGCCGATGAAGAGCTGCGAGGGAACCCGCGCGAGCAGGTCGGCTTCGGCTGAGGCAGACACAGAAGAGGTGGGGGTGGCGATGGTCATGGCTGTTCCGCTTCGTCGGGGGTTTTCGAATGGGTACTGGATGCGGCCGACCCGCTGCACCGCCGGCGAGGCGGCCGGGCCCGGCCGGTCACAGCCAGGGGTCGATCAGAATCTTGCCATCGACCTGGCCGCGGGCCAAACGTTCGAGCTGGTCTCCCAGCTCGTCGAGCGAGACGACCTGCTCGACCAGCTCGGCGCCGAGTGCCGTGCCGGCGAGAATGTCGAGGGCCACCCCGAGGTCTGTCGCGCACACGTGGGCGAGACTCGAATCGAGGGTGATCTCCCGAAAGACGAGGGAGTGCACGTCGAGCGTGGGCTGCACTTTCGGCAGCCCGACGGCGAGCACGCGCCCGCCGTTCCGCACCAGCGAGACGGCTGCGGCGAGCTGGCCGGGCGCACCGCTGGCCTCGATCACCACGTCGGGGCGGGCCCCGCCGAACGAGGCCTCGACGTCGATCGCGAGGTCGTCTGAGGGGCTCACGACGTGGTCGGCGCCGAAGCGCAGGGCGCGCTGCTGCTTCGGCCCGGCGAACTCCACCACGGTCACCTCGACGTCAACGAGATGCTTGAGACCCGCCAGCACGAACGAGGCGATGGCTCCGCCCCCGATGACGAGCACCCGGTCGCCGTCGACGGCGCCCGAGCGACGGGCGGCGTGGATGCCGACAGCCAACGGCTGCGCGAGGCCAGCAGCATCGGGCGAGACCCCCGCCGGCACAGCCGCGAGCGTGCGCGCCGGCACGGAGACGTAGCCGGCCATGCCGCCGTCGAGGCTGAGCCCGAGGGTGTAGTAGTTCTGGCACATGTTCGTGCGGCCCTCGAGGCAGCGGGCGCACTCGCCGCACCACACCCCGGCGCCGCTGGCGACGAGGTCGCCGACCGCGAGGCCGTCGGCGGCAGCGGCATCGAGCTCGCCGCCCGCACCGGGCAGCCGGCCATCCGGCACCGACACGATCTCGCCGACGAACTCGTGGCCGAGCACCATCGGCCCGTGGTGGTGGGTGACGGGGTGGGTGCTCTGCACCGGGAACACCTTGGGGCCGACCGACCATTCGGTGGCGTCGGTTCCGCAGATGCCGCTGCGCAGCACCTTCACGAGAACCTCGCCGGGCCGGGCACTCGGCACAGGCGCCGCTTCGATGCGGATGTCGTGCGGGCCGTGGTATACCGCGGTGCGCATCGAGGCCGACGATGCCGCAGACGGCGAGGGGGATGCGACGGTGCCGGTCATGCGAGGGCCTCCAGCTTCTTCTTGCGCGAACGGGCGACCGAGTAGAGCACGGCGGCCGCGAGGATGAGCACACCCTGGAAGATGTACTGCCACATCTGGGAGAGCCCGAGGAAGGTGGTGGCGTTCAGCACCTGGATGAGCAGGATCGAGCCGAACAGCGTGCCGATGAAAGTACCGCGCCCACCGAGCAGCGACGTGCCGCCGAGCACCACGGCCGTGATGCTCGTGAGCGTGTAGCTGACACCCTGTGCCGGGTCGCCCACACCGATCTGCACCATCAGCATGATCGCGCCGACGAAGGCGAAGATCGAGGTGAGCATGTAGGCGAGGATCACGGTCTTGTTGATGTTCACGCCGATGCGACGGGCCGATTCCTCGCTCGAGCCGGTCGCGCGCAGCCGGCGGCCCCAGCGGGTGCGGCGGAGCGCGAACTCGAGCAGCACGGCCACGACGACCAGCACGATGAAGGCGATCGGCACCGGCCCGACCTTGGTGGTCATGACGGCGGTGACGCCCGAACCGATGTACCCGTCGGGCGAGTCGCGGAGCAGGAAGCTGAGGCCCTGCAGGGCGATGTAGAGCGTCAGGGTCGCGGCGATGGCCGTGAACTTCCCGAACCGGATGAGCGCGCCGTTCACGAACCCCGTCGCTATCGCGACGACGAACATCAGCACCAGGCCGAGCGCGACGATCGAGAGCGGCTTGTCATCGTTGAAGAAGAACGACCCGACCACCACCAGGAAGCCGGCGAGCGGTCCGACCGAGAGGTCGATACCGCCGATGATCAGGGCGATCGTCTGCCCGAGCGCGATGAACCCGAGTGCCGCCACGAGGGTCAGCACCGAGTAGATGTTGAAGGCGGAGAGGTAGCGAGCGTTCTGGCTGAAGATGAAGGCGCCGAGCAGCACGATGATGCCGACCAGCAGCACGGTGGGCGCGTAGTCCCCCTGCACGAAGCGGGCGAAACCCTCCGAACGCACCTTCGTGCCGGCCAGCGGGCGCTGCTTGCGCACCGTCGGAACCTCGATCGTGTGCGTCGTCGAACTCACGGCGGCGCGCACGATGCGCTCCTCGGTGATCTCGTCGCCCACGATCAGGTCGACGGCGTGACCGCGCGACATCACGATCACCTGGTCGCAGAGCCCTTCGAGCTCTTTCGCGTCGGAGGAGGCGATGATGACGGGGATGCCCGAGGCCGACACCTGGCGGAGGATCTTGTAGATCTCCAGCCGCGCCCCGACGTCGACACCCTGCGTCGGTTCGTCGGCGACGACGATCAGCGGCTCGGAGAGCAGCGCCCGCGCCATGACGACCTTCTGCTGGTTTCCACCGGAGAGGGAGGAGACGACCGCGTCCATCGCGGGTGCCTTGACGTTCAGCGAGTCCAGCGTCGAACCGACCTCGGTCACCTCGCGCGGCGAACTGAGCACGAGGAACTTCTTGAACTTCGTGAGTGCCGAGATGGCCGCATTCTCCTGCACGGTCAGGGTCATCATCAGACCCTCCCGGTGCCGGTCGGCGGGCATGTAGCCCGCGCGGTGCAGGAGCTCGGTGGGGGTGACGGCGCGGTCGGCGACCGTCGCAGTGCCCGTGAACGACTCGAGACCCGCGAGCGCGCGGAGCAGTTCGCTCTGGCCGTTGCCGACGACCCCGGCGACGCCGAGGATCTGGCCGCGGGTGGTCGACGCGTTCACGTCTTCGAAGCCGGGGCCGGTGAAGCCCTTCAGCACGAAGTTGACCGGCTCTGTGCCGTCGGCCTCGTGCTTGGGCGGGAAGGTGCTTTCGAGCTTACGGCCGACGATCAGGGCGAGCAGTTCGTCGTCGGTGATCTCGGCGACGGCGGCTGTGCCGCGGAACCGGCCGTCGCGCAGCACGGTGACGCGGGTGGCGAGCTGTCTGACCTCGGCCATGCGGTGGGTGATGTAGATGACGGAGGTGCCGTCGGCGACGGCGGCGCGCACCCGGGCGAACAGCAGGTCGACCGAGTCCTGCCCGAGAGGGGCGGTGGGCTCGTCGAGCACGAGGATGCGGGGCTTCAACGCCAGCGCCTTGGCGATCTCGAGGAGGTGCTTCTGAGCGACGGTGAGGGTCTCGACGCGGTCGCGGAGGTGTGCGGTGAGGCCCATCTCGGCCAGCATGCGGCCGGCGATCTGCTCGACGGAGCCCGCAGCATCCGGAGCCGACGACGCCGACGACGCGGCAGTCGACGAGAACGCCGACGCCGGCAGCGCCACCTGCAGGTTCTCGAGCACGGTCATGTCGGGCAGCACGGCGGGGTGCTGGTGAACGATGGCGATACCGGAGGCGGCGGCGAGCGCCGGCGACAGCACGTCGATGGTCTCACCGCCCACCCGGATGGTTCCGCTGTCAGGCTGCACCGTGCCGGAGGCGACGTTCATCAACGTCGACTTGCCGGCACCGTTCTCCCCGAGGAGGGCGTGCACTTCCCCGGGGAGAACGTCGAACGAGACGTTCTCGAGAGCCACGACGCCGGCATAGGTCTTCGTGATGTCGCTGAGCGAGAGTGTCGGAACCGACACAGCCACGAGGTCGTCTGCGGGGACGTACGTCTGATTGTTCAAGAGAATCACCTTCGAATTCTGGGTGCAGCGGGTGGTCGAGCTACTTCTTCAGCAGGGCTGCCTGGTCTGCAGCCGGCATCTCCGCCGAGAGGAAGATGTCGCCGGGCAGATCGCTCTTGCACTCGACCGGGTTCGGGGTGCTCGAGACCGAGTCCTCGAACGTGGGGGCCTCGAACTTGGTGGTCGTCGGCAGCTTGCCGCCGGTGGCCTTGGCCACCGCGTACTGCACAGCGAGGCGCACATTGTCGTTGCCGGTCGCGACCGTCATCATCTTGAAGTCGGGGTTCGCGGCCTTGTTGGCGTCGTAGAAGCAGCCGAGCGAGTTGCCGTCGGTCGTGACGAGGGCCGGGATGCTGCGACCGCTCTTCTGGAACTCGGGCAGGGCGCCGAGCAGCGACGGACCGAAGTCACTGACGAGCACGTCGATCTTCGGGTTCTTGGCGATGGCCGCCGTCAGAACCTGCTGTGTGACGGCCGGGTCCCAGTTGGTCGGCTCGAAGGGGGTCTCGCCGATGAACTTATATTTGGCGGGGTCGAGGGCGCCGGTCATGGCGTTGTACTCGTCTTCACCCTGGCTGTTGCCCTTCGGCCCGCTCAGGAAGAGGATGTTGCCGCCGTCGGGCAGGTTGGTCTGGATCCACTTCGCCCAGTTGGCACCGTCGGTGCTGAAGTCGGCACCGATCCAGGCGTCATAGTCGACGCCGTCTTTTCCGCCCGGGTTGACGCGGTAGGGAACCGTGACGACGCCGGCCTGGTAGGCGCTTCGGAGTGCAGGGAGCATGGCTTCGCCGGCATCCGGGAACACGACCAGCGCGTTGACGCCCTTGGCGACCATGCCCTGGATGTCGGAGATCGACTTCTGGGTGTCACCCTGGCCGTCGGCATACTCGTACTTGGTGACGCTCGGGCACTTGGCGACCTCGTCGGCGCCGGCCGCGGTGGTGATCAGGCGCCAGCTGTTGCCGCCGAAACCGTCGAGCAGACCGAGGGTGATCTGCTTGGGTCCGCACCAGTCGGGGGCACCCGCGACGGTGCCGGTGGGCACCGGGGTGTCGTCGCCCGGTGCACCGCTGCTGCACGCGGTCAGAGCGACTGCGCTCAGACCGATGGCGACTGTGAGGGACAGGATCCGTTTGCGAAGCATCATTCGTCGTTCCTTCTACTTGGTGCGGCTTCTCTGCCGCAGTTTCTGTGACTGCTCTGTCAGGCGGGAGGTGAGTGTGGTGCGCTTGTGCGGTGGTGCGGGATGGTGAGGGATTCCGGATGCCCGTGGCCGGGCATCCGCGTACTCAGACGGTCGTGGCGACCTTCGTGGGCCGGCTGCTCGTGAACCGGCCGCGCACACGCGACCAGTCGATCGTGTAGAGCGCGACGCCGACGGCGAGCGCCGCCGCCTGCACGAGGGTGCGCACCGCGTAGGGCACACCGACGGCGAGGTTGAACTGGTCGAGCTGGCTGAGGAAGACGGCCGCGACGACGGTGGCGAGCGGGAAGCCGCGCCCACCGAGCAGGGAGGTTCCGCCGAGAACGACGACCGCGACCGCGGGGATCAGGTAGGTGTTGCCCTGGAACGCGGTCGGCTGCGCGGTGATACCGGCCAGCAGCACGCCCGCGATGCAGTAGAGCAGCTGGGCCCAGACGTAGGCAGCCGTCTGGTGCACGCGTACGCGGAGCCCGGTGGCCCTGGCGGCCGTCGGGTTGGCGCCGATCGCCTCGAAGCGCCGGCCGGCGACGGTCTTCTTCACGAGCACGATGACGACGACAGAGACGACCGCGGCGAAGAAGACCGAGTTCGGGATGCCGAACGAGAGACCGCCCGCCACCGACTGCAGCAGCCGGGTGGTCGTCGTCGGCGAGCCGCCGGAGATGCCGAGCACCGCCGCGAAGAGCAGGGCGTTCGTGCCGAGGGTCGCGATGATGGCGTTCAGTCCGAGCCGACCGACGAGAAAACCGTTCAGCAGGCCTGCAGCCGCCGCGAAACCGAAGGCGAGGAGGATCGCGGGCACGAGCAGCGCGTTGTCGCCGTTCGGAATGCGGCTGACGATGACGATCGCGAGCGAGACGGCACCGGGCACAGAGAGGTCGATGCCGCCCTGCTGCACGACCAGCATCTGGCCGAGACCCACCACCGCCAACACAGAGGCGAAGGGCAGCATGCCGAGAACGGCGCCCTGCGACAGGCTCGACGGGGCGAGAACGGCGCTCGCGACCAGAAGGATGACGAGGGCGACGCCGACGGTGATGAGGCCTTTCGACGCGCGACGACGGGGCCGTTTCAGACCTGTGACCTGCCGCTCCATTGCGTACATTCCTTCTCCCGCTGCTGTGGTTGAGACTCTCGACGATGAGCTACAACGTTGAGTGTAGCTTTACAGACCCTCCTGATGTTCACAAGGGCTGTTTGGTCACGGATTCATCTCCGTGCAGTGGGGGTGTACATTTTGAGGGATTCATCAACAGAGAGGTCGACCCATCGTGACTAACACCCCCGCCGGCACCCGCCAGGCGCTCGTCGTCGGAGCCACCGGTATCGCCGGCCAGAGTGTCGCCCGCCAGCTCGTCGATCTCGGCTGGAGCACCTACGGGCTCTCCCGCGGCGGAGTGACACTCACCCCGGGTGTGACTCCGGTGGCCGCAGACCTCCTCGACCCCGCCTCGCTCGAGGCCGCCGTCGAAGGCCTCTCCCCCGAACTCGTCATCATCACGGCGTGGATGAAGAAGGACAGCGAGGCGGAGAACATCGAGGTGAACTCGGCGACGGTACGCAACATCCTCGCCGCGCTCGAGCCCGCAGGGTCAGTTCGGCACGTCGCCCTCGTGACCGGCCTGAAGCACTACCTCGGCCCGTTCGACAACTACGCGACCGGCGTGATGGCCGACACCCCCTTCAACGAAGACGAGCCGCGCCTGTCGTCGCCGAACTTCTACTACAACCAGGAAGACGAGGTGTTCCAGGCGGCGGAGCGCATGGGCTTCACCTGGAGCATCCACCGCGCCCACACCGTCTTCGGCTACGCCGTCGGCAATGCGATGAACATGGTGCTGACCCTCTCGGTCTACGCCACGCTCTGCCGGGAGCTCGGCCTGCCGTTCATCTTCCCCGGTTCGGCCACGCAGTGGAACGGGGTGACCGACGTCACCGACGCCGACCTCCTCGCCGAGCAGCTGATCTGGGCGGGGACCACCCCCGCCGGCGAGAACGAGGCGTTCAACATCGCCAACGGCGACGTCTTCCGGTGGCGCTGGATGTGGCCGCGTATCGCGCGGCTCTTCGATGTCGAGCCCGTCGGCTTCGAGGGCGAACCGCAGCCCCTCGACGGTCGCATGTCGGGCATGGAAGACGCCTGGGCCGCCATCGCGGCGCGCGAGGGCCTCGCCGAGCCCGACATCACCCGGTTGGCCTCGTGGTGGCACACCGACAGCGACCTCGGCCGCAACATCGAGGCGTTCACCAGCATGAACAAGAGCCGCGACGCGGGCTTCGCCAACTACCGCACCACGTTCGCCAGCTTCGCTGACAAGGTGGCCCGCTACCGCGAGGCGCGCATCATCCCCTGACGCACGGCGGGGCGGTTCCTTGTTAACATCGAGGAATCGTGACCATCACCAGACGACAGATCCGCGAACGCGCTGCGGCAGACACCTCCGTCGTCCGACCCGAGATCCAGGCCCTGAGAGCGGTCGCCGTGCTGTCGGTGGTGCTCTACCACCTGTGGCCGGCTCGGCTGCCGGGCGGGTTCGTCGGCGTGGATGTCTTCTTCGTCATCTCGGGCTTCCTGATCATCGGGCATCTGATGCGCGAGGTCGACCGCACCGGGCACGTTCGGCTGCTGCCGTTCTGGACCCGGCGGGCCAGGCGGCTGCTGCCCGCCAGCCTGCTGGTACTGGTGGCGACCGGGCTGGCCGTTCTCGTCGTGGTGCCGACGGTGAAGTGGCAGCAGTTCTTCTCCGAGATCGCAGCCTCGACGCTGTACGTGCAGAACTGGCTGCTGGCCCACAATTCGGTGGACTACCTGGCCGCGACCAACGCCGCATCCCCTGTCGAGCACTTCTGGTCGCTCTCGGTCGAAGAGCAGTTCTACCTGGCCTGGCCGCTGGTCATCGTCGCGCTCCTCGCACTCGCCCGGCGTCGCGTCGGTCTCTCGGGGCGGGCCCTCATCACCGGCGGGCTGCTCGCCATCACCGCTCTGAGCCTGCTCTACTCCGTCTTCGCGGTCGCCACGACCCCGGCGGAGGCCTACTTCGTCACGCCGGCGCGCGCGTGGGAGTTCGGGGCCGGCGGCATCCTCGCACTGTTCCTGACCACGGCGCCCGGCCGGGCGTCGGTTCGTGCGGCCGCCAGCTGGGCCGGGCTCGCGATCATCGCGATCACGCTGGCGGCGTACACCGCATCCACCCCGTTTCCCGGGCTCGGCGCCGTGCCGCCCGTGCTCGGCACCCTGCTCGTGATCTGGGCGGGGGCGCCGCGTGTCGCGTGGGCGCCCAGCGCCCTGTTCCGGTTGCGGCCGGTGCAGTGGATCGGCGGAATCTCGTACTCGCTCTACCTCTGGCACTGGCCGTTCATCGTGCTGGTTCCGATCGTGCTGGGCCGGCCGATCGGCTGGAAGGCCCGTGTCGTCGTTCTGGTCGTCTCCATCGTGCTCGCGTACCTGACCAAGCGGTTCGTCGAAGATCCGCTGCGCGTGCACGGAGCGCTGACGAAGCGGGCGGCGTGGCGGGCACTCAGCGTGACCCTCGGGGTGACGGCGGTCGTGGCGCTGGGGGCATCCGTCGCCTCAGCGCAGCCGGGCATCCAGGCCACCCAGATCGCCTCGAGCATCAGCGCGGCCATCCAGGGCGACCCCCGCTGCACCGGCGCCCCTGCCGCCCTCCCCGAGAACGGCTGCGCGAACCCCTACGCCGTCACCAGCCTCACCGACCCGGCCTTCGCCGAGACCGACATCGGCCGTGGCGTGCAGTCGGTCGACGACTGCAAGCAGACGATCATGTCGGAGACGATCATGACGTGCGACATCGGAGACGTGACGACGGCGACCTCGACCATCGCCCTGATCGGTGATTCGCACGCCGGGCAGTACCTCACGCCGCTCGACGACTACGGCCGGGCCAACCACATCCACTTCATCACCTACCTGAAGTCGTGGTGCAGCGGAACGGGCGCCGTGGGCGTGGCGAACCCCGGCTACGACACACCCGAGCGGCTCGTGTCGTGCGCGGACTGGGGCACAGCGGTTCTCTCCACTGTCGCCCAGAACCCGGCGATCAGCGCGGTGCTCTTCACGGACTACACCCGCAGCTACCTCGAACCCCCCGTCGCGCTGCACGGCCGCGCGATCACGCCCGGCGACTTCGAGCAGGCGTGGCAGCCGCTGATGGCGGCAGGCAAGCGGGTCATCGCGCTCCGCGACCTGCCCAACGCCGAACAGCAGGCCGAGGATGTTCCGGCCTGCGTCTCGATGCACATGACCGAAAACGACCCCTGCGCACTGCCCCGCAACACGGCGACGCTCGACCCGGCCCAGGATCCGCTCGCCCTCGCGGCGGCGCAGACGCCCGGCGTCTCCCTCATCGACCTGACCAGCGACTTCTGCGACGCCACCACCTGTCACGTCGTCATCGGCGGGCTGATCGTCTACTTCGGCACCAACCACATGACGCTCACCTTCTCACGCACGCTCGCCTCCATCGTCGGCCCCCAGGTGGCCGCCGCCGCCGCAGGCTAGCGCCGCCACTCCGACAGTTGCCACGTCACCTATTGCACTTGTAACTGCAATCACCGATAGCATCTGAGAGCACCGTTGCCGAAGGGTGCAGCAAAGGAGATGAACCGGTGACCTCGACCCTGACGCCGAACGGCACACTGCTCGTCGACGACAGCCTCCGCTCCGAGGCGCGCGGTTTCGTCGATGCTGCCGACGACCGAACCATCGTCGGCCTCTCGGCCGAGCTGAGCGACGGAAGCACTGTCGAGCTTCCTGCCGACCTCACAGCCTTCGTCGGCCTGATGCTCTCCGGGCTCACCCGCGGGCCACTCAGCGTGACATCCATTCCCGCAGAGCTCACCTCGACCGCTGCTGCCGAGCTGCTCGCGATATCCCGGCCGACTCTCATGAAGTGGGTGAAGGAGGGGGCGCTGAACTCACACAGGGTCGGTTCACATCATCGCTTCGAGACCCGCGAGGTGATGGCGCTCGCGCAGGCCCGTCGGGCGGCCCGCGCAGACGCATTCGTCGCGCTTCGCGCGCTCGAAGACGCGCTGCACGAGTAAAGCTCAGCTTCGCGGTACGCGCAATACGGCGGCAGCACCCGCAGGCGACGGGCGGGGTGATCTCGGAGATCGACCGGAAGATCCGCACAGTCGTCGATGAGCTCGTCAACGACTTTCCCGGCGATGTCGACTTCGCGGGAAGCGACGAGCATGATCGGCACGTGAACGCCGCCGCGACACACGCCCGGGCCGACATCCTGGTCACCGACAACACCCGCGACTTCGGAGACCCGGATCTGCTGCCCTACGACCTCTATCCGGCCGATGCGTTCCTCTGCCTCATCGACGACGGAGCTCCGGCATGCGTGCGCCTCGTCACCCGCGAGCAGAACTCGTACTGGCAGGAACGCCGGAGCGTGGGTCGGGTGACGACGAGTCTCTTGGACGCACTGCGGCGTGCCGGTTGTCCCCATTTCGCAAGCCGCGTCGACCGACACCTTCGCGCACCGAGCGGGCGGGGCTAGGCGGGGGCGGGGGCGGCGAACTCGATGTGGGCCTTGATGGTGGTGGCGGGGTTGTGGGCGGCGTCGAGCGCCGCGAGGGCGTCGTCGGCGTCGAAGACCTGCGTGATGAGGGGGCTGAGGTCGATGCCCGCCCCGGCGAGGAAGCGCAGCGTCTCGGGCCAGACCCCGGGCGAACCGATCGAGCCGGTGATGGTCAGCTCCTTCGACTGGATGAGCCCGAGGCGGGCGGTCGCCATGCGGCCGACGTCGATGCCGATGTAGGCGATGCGCGCGCGGAACCCCGCGAGTTCGAGGGCCTGGGCCATCACCTCGGGCCGCCCGCTGCACTCGACCACGACGTCGGCGCCGCGGCCCGACGACGACTGCAGCACGGCCTCCGCTGCGGCGTCGGGGTGCACGGCTGACGCCGCACCGAGCTGCAGCGCGATCTGGCGGCGACCTTCGGCGGGCTCGACCACGATGACCTGCGCCCCGAGGGCGGCGGCCGCGGCGGTGACCGCGAGGCCGATCGGGCCGGCGCCGAGCACGACGAGCGTGTCGCTCGCGTCGACGTTGCCGACCCTCCGCAGCGCGTAGTAGGCGACACTGAACGGCTCGACGAGTGCACCGTCGGCGAACGAGAGCTCGTCGGGCAGCCTGTGCAGCCAGGAGGGCTTCGCCACGAAGTACTCGGCGGCCGCACCCGAGATCGAGAAGCCGAAGTGGTCGGCGCCAATGACGCACTCGCCCACGACCCGATCCCCGACAGCGAACTCCGTCACCCGGGACCCCACGGCGGCGACCTGGCCCGACCACTCGTGTCCCGGGATCAGCGGGTAGCTGAACGGGATGATGTACCGCCCCTCGAGCAGGTCGATGTCCGAGTGGCAGACGCCGACCCGGCGTGCGGCGACGAGCACCTCGTCTTCGGCGATCGACGGCACGTCGAGGGCTACGACCTCCGCGACATCCTGAACCGTGTACTGCAGAGCTCTCATCGTGCGTTCACCAACACCTTCACCTGGTCGCCCGACGGCGACAACAGCGTTTCGAACCCCTTGTCGACCACGTCTTCCATGGCGATCTGCGCGCTGACGACCTTCTCGACGGGGTACCGGCCGCGGGCGATCAGGTCGACGATGCGCGGCCAGTCGGTGACCGGGTAGCACCAGGTGCCCGAGAGGGTGATGTCGTGCTCCGAGAGCACCATCGGGTCGATCGCCGCCGGCCTCGTGTGCAGGCCCGTCTGTGAGACGCGACCGGCGCTCCGCACCGCAGCGATGGCCGTGTTCAGCGCGCGCTCGTTGCCCGAGCACTCGATGACGGCGTCGACGCCCACACCCTCGTTGCGGTCCTTCAGGTAGGCGGCGACATCGAGCTGGGTCGGGTCGAGTACCTCGCCGACATCCAGAGACCTCGCCAGCGCCGCACGCACCGGGTTGACCTCGGAGATGAAGACGTTGGCGCCGAGGGATGCGGCATAGAGCGAGGCGAGCGCGCCGATCGGGCCGGCACCGGTGATCAGTACCGAGTCGCCGGGGCGCACCTGGGCGGTGTCGACCCCGTAGGCGGCGACGGCGCCGGGCTCGACGAGGGCGCCCTGCAGGTCGCTGACGCCGTCGGGCAGCACGCTGACGTGGCTGGCCGGAACGATCGCGAGCTCGGCGATACCGCCCCAGGCGAAGCTCAGCCCGACGCAGGCCATCTTCTGGCAGAGGTGGTTGAGGCCGCGCCGGCAGTAGTAGCAGACGCCGCAGAACAGCAGGGGCATCACGGAGACGCGCTGGCCGGGGCTGAGGTGCGTGACGCCGCGGCCGATGTCCACGATCTCGGCCGAGAACTCGTGGCCGAGGATCTGCGGGGCGGTCGAACCGTTCAGGGGGTGCGGCGACGACGGAATGACGATCGGCCCCATGGCGTACTCGTGCAGGTCGGTTCCGCAGACCCCGCACCAGTACGGCTTCAACAGAACGTCGAACTCCCCGACGTCTGTGGGGTCGGCGACGTTCTCGACGCGGATGTCCTTTGCGCCGTGGAAGACAGCTGCCTTCATCTCGTGATGCTCCTTTGCATGAGGGCTCGTGGCCCTGCTCTCTGTTCGACGGTAGTGGTTCAGGCGCCGCTCGACCGGGCCCGCGTGACCTCGGCGATCGACGACCAGTCGTCGTCGGCGTGCCCGTCGGCGATGGCCGCCTCGAACACCTCCCGAAGGCCGGCTGCGGTCGCGAGCGAGACGCCTGCTCCGGATGCGGCGTGCTCCGCGAGCCCCAGGTCTTTCAGACCGAGTCGCGTCGTGAAGCCGGCCGGCTGGTATCGACGGTCGGCGATCAGCGCACCGTAGCCGGAGTAGACCGGCCCGGGGAAGAGGCTGTCGGCCATGATGTCGACGAAGGTGTTCGAATCGACTCCGCTCGCATCGAGCAGGGCGATCGACTCGGCCATGGCCTGCAGCGCGTGGATGATCAGGTAGTTCATCGAGATCTTCGCGATGTTCGCCCCCGCAGGGTCGACGCCGAGCGGCCAGATGCGACGACCCATCGCTTCGAGGTACGGCATGGCGCGGGCGAGGTCGGCGTCTGCCCCGGCCGAGAGCACGGTGAGCGCACCCTGCTCGGCGACGGTCGAGCGCCCGAGCACGGGGGCAGCCGCGTAGGCGACCCCGTTCTCGCGGTGCAGCCTGTCGAGTTCGGTCGCGGTGGCCGCCGAGACGGTGGCCATGTTGACGTGCAGCGACCCCTCCGGCGCGGCGGCGAGCTCGTCGGCCGTGAAGACCTCCTTCACCGCCGCGTCGTTCGAGAGGATGGAGAAGACGAGGCCTGCGCGGAGCACCTCGCCGACGCTCTCGGCCTTCGTCGCACCGAGTTCGACCAGGGCGTCCGATGCCCCAGCGGAGCGATTCCAGACGACGACGGAGTGGCCGGTGGCCAGCAGCCGCGTGACCATCGCCGTACCCATCGTGCCGAGGCCGATGAAGCCGATCGTGCCGGGCGTACTCATCAGGCTCCTTCTTCGCCTCGGCCTGCGGTGGTGTTGAGGTGGGACTGGGAGTCGCGGAGGTTCGGGAGCGCCCCACCGACGGTGAAGTACCGCTTCCCCGCGACCAACAGGTCTTCGGCGGGGAATTTCGTGATGACTTGGCAGCCTGTGGCCGTGACCACGACCTCTTCCTCGATCCGGGCCGCACCCCACCCATCAGCGCTCGGCCAATACGTCTCCAACGCGAACACCATCCCCTCGACCAGCGTCTCGGGATGCTCCAAAGACACCAGGCGGGAGAAGATCGGTTTCTCCCAGATCGACAAGCCCACACCGTGCCCGTACTGCAACGCGAACGCGGCCTCCTCGTCAGCGAACCCGAACTCCTCCGCCTTCGGCCACACCTTCACAATGTCCGCCGTCGTCGCACCCGGCTTGACGAGCGCGATCGCGCGGTCCATGTACTCCCGGGCCCGCTTGTACGCATCATGCTGCGCGGAACTCGCGGACCCGACCGCGAACGTGCGGTAATAACACGTGCGGTACCCGTTGAAGCTGTGCAGGATGTCGAAGAACGCCGGATCCCCGGGCCGGATCAACCGGTCGGAGAACACGTGCGGATGCGGGGAGCACCGCTCCCCCGAGATCGCGTTCACGCCCTCCACATACTCACTCCCCAGGTCGTACAACTTCTTCGACACCAGGCCCACGCACTCGTTCTCCCGCACCCCCGGCTTCAGGAACTCGTACAGGTCCTCGTACGCCGCATCCACCATCGACGCAGCCTGCGTCAGCAACGAGATCTCATCCCCGGTCTTCACCCGGCGCGCCTCGAGGAACACCTGCTGCCCATCGACGACCTGAATGCCAAGCTTCTGCAGCGCGAACAGGATCGGCAACTCGATCACGTCCACCCCGAGCGGCTCGTTCGCGACCCCGAACTTCTCCAACTCGCGTTTGATCTTCAACGCAACCCGGTCCGCGATCTCCGAATCCGGGCTGAACGCGCCCCGGAGAGTCGAGATCCCCGCCCGCGAACCGCTCTCCGCGCGCGGCCGCACCGCGCCATGATGCGGAGCATGCGGGTCAGCGTCCGCCTCCGCGGTCGTGAGATCCAGCCACGGATTGAACAACGAATGATGCTTCGCCGCGGAACCGAAATCCCACATGATCGGATCCGTGACCCGCGTCAACAGACTGAACCGGATCAACTTGTCCATCGCCCACGTACCGATATGCGTCGACGTCATATACCGGATATTCGAGAAATCGAACGCCAGAACAGCGCCCAACTCCGACGACGCCAACTGCGCCTTCAACCGGGCAAGCCGCTCCGACCGAAGACGATCAAAATCAACCCGCTCCTCCCAATCGACAGCATTCGTTCCCCGAGTTGCATTACTCATGTGTGAAGACCCTCTCCCCCAACACCGCTGTCGAGGTTCAGTAAGCATGTACGTGGTGTTCACTCTAGCTTAATTGTTTTGACGGCCTGAGCGGAAGCCACCGGCGACTCATCCGTCGAAACTTGCTCAGGACGCTCTAGAATTCGAGAACATCGTTCAGCCGACGTGCACCTTGGCTGCACAGACCGCGGTATGCCGAGACGAAGGAGTGGGCCATCAACGAAGAAGTGGGTCCGAAGCTGAGGGCCGCCCGCCTGCAGAAGGGGCTGAGTCTTCGCAGTATCGCCTCGAACGTGGGTGTCTCGGCGAGCCTGATCTCCCAGGTCGAGACGGGCAAGACGCAGCCCTCGGTCAGCACCCTCTACGCCCTCGTCAACCAGCTCGGCATCTCATTCGACGAGTTGCTCGGCGCGACCCCTCCCGAGCCCGGCGAACGGGTCGAACCGGCTGCGCGCAGCGAACTGCCCGCCGAGGGAATGCGGTCGGCGATTCAGCACGGCAGTGACAATCCGGTGCTCGAGATGGAGAACGGTGTGCGCTGGGAGCGGCTGGCGACCGGATCGGGTGGACCGGTCGATCCTCTTCTCGTGACGTACGCGCCGGGCGGATCGAGTTCGGTCGAAGGCAGACTGATGCGGCACAGCGGCTACGAATACGCCTACCTGCTCTCGGGCGAGCTCACCGTGCACCTCGAGTTCGACACCTACGTGATCCGTGCGGGCGACTCCCTGAACTTCGATTCGGTGCGGCCGCACATGTACGTGAACAACGGGGCTGTTCCCGCGAAGGGCCTCTTCTTCGTCACCGGGCGAAAGGCGTGGGCAGAATCGAACCCGGGCCCCGGCTCGGAGAGCGCAGCCGACGGCGGCGTCGGCGGTGCCGGCGACGCTCGCAGCCCCGAGCTGACGAGCGCCGTCGATGTGCTGCAGGCGATGGACCGCCTGCCCTAGCCCTCCGCCTGCCCTAGCCTTCCCGGGGCACGAGCAGGCTGATGTTCGCCTCGCCGCGCTCCAGCTCGCCCGCCTCGATTCGCCGGGCGATGTCGACGACTCGGGCGTTCGCCGGGGCGGTTCCGCCGACCTTCGCCTGCTCGTCGACCACCAGCCCGTTGATCTCCGCGACCTCGTTGCGGCGACCCTTGATCCAGTCCTGCAGCGACGTGGTCTGTGTCGTCGGCGACGAGAACCGCTTCAGCACCTGGCCGAGCAGCTGCTCGGCGAACACGTCGGGGTCGTCGGTCGCGGCGTCCGTCATACCGAAGATCGGGCGGAGCCGGCTGCCCGAAGCGACCGCCGTTCGCGCCGCCTCGCTGCCGCACTGCAGCATGAACTCGTACATGCCCGGCACTCTGATGGCGTCGGCGAGCCGCAGGTCGAGGATGGCCGACGGCACGAGTTCGGCCGCGTTGACGATGAGCTTGCCCCACTTCGACGAGCGGATGTCGTCTGAGATCTCGACCGTTCCCGCGTGGCCGAGTGATGCGGCCACGGGTGCCAGCCGTTCGGCGTCGACGGCGCGATCGATGCCGCCGATCGCGAACCACGCGTGCTCGGGCGGGGTCTCGCGGTTGACGATGCCCGGCTCCCACATGTTCGACGCGACCTCGATCACGGCGCCGACCGTGCGCTCGGGGCCCATGATGCTCGCGATGTCGTCGAGCGACATCCCGTTCTGAAGGCCCACCACCAGGCCGTCGGGCTTGACCATCGGCTTGATCAGCTCGCACGCCCAGCGCGTGTCGTAGGCCTTGACCACGATGAAGACGATGTCGAACGGCTCGCGCAGTTCGGCGACCTCGTACAGGTGCCGAACGTCGACCCGGGTGTTCTCGGTGCGATCCGGCATAACGACGGTGATGCCGTTCTCGCGCATCGCCTCGACGTGGGCGGGCCACTGCTCGATGAAGGTGACGTCGAGGCCGGCACGGGTGAGGTCGGCGGCGATGCCGGCACCGTTGGCACCGGTTCCGACGAAGGCGATCCGGAGGTTCTCGGCTGCTGGCGCATTCTGGTCGGTCATCAGACGAGCACCATTCCGCCCTCGATCGGAATCACCTGGCCGGTGATGTAGTCGGAGTCGCTCGAGGCGAGAAAGACGGCAGTCGGCACGATGTCAGCAGGGGTTGCGGGCCGGCCGAGCAGAATGTCGCCCGACATGCCCTCAAAACCGGCCTCGGGCTGGCCCATGCCCGCGAGATCAGCATCGAGCTGCTTCCAGAGCGGCGTCTCGACGACACCGGGTGCGAAGGCGTTCACCGTGATGCCGTCGGCGGCGAACGAGCGCGCCGCCGCCTGCGTGAGCGAGATGACGGCGGCCTTGGATGCGCTGTAGGGCGCGAAGCTCGGGAAACCCTGGCGGCCCGCGATCGAGGCGGTGTTCACCACCTTGCCTCCGCCGCCCTGCGCCAGGAACTGCCGTGCAGCGGCCTGGGTGCCGAGCACGACACCGAACGTGTTGACGCCGAAGATCAGGTCCCACTTCGCCTTCGTGATGTCGAGGAAGTTCTCGGGCGCATTGAGCCCCGCGTTGTTGAAGTACACGTCGAGGCGCCCGAACTCGGCGACGGCTGCGGCCACGCCGGCCGTCACCTGCTGCTCGTCGGTGACGTCGACGCCCACGGCGATGGCGCTGCCGCCGGCGTCACGGATGCTCGACGCCACCGTCTCTGCCGCATCGAGGTCGAGGTCGGCGATCACGAGGTTCGCTCCCTCTGCCGCCATGCCGCGGGCGATGCCCGCGCCGATACCCGAGGCCGCCCCCGTGACGATGATCGTCTTCGATTCCAGTCGTGCCGTCATACTCTCTTCCGTTCTGTCAGTGCGCTGCTCTGCGCCAGTGCTGCCGACCGGCGTCGTCGCCGGCCGGTCTCAGATGAGGATCGTCAGCGGATTCTCGATGCGCTTCACGAACGCGGCCAGCCACTGCCCGGCGAGCGCACCGTCGATCACCCGGTGGTCGGCCGAGAGCGTCACGGTCATCACGGTGCCGACCGCGAGTTCGCCGTTCTCGACGACGGGCTGTTGCCGCGCGACGCCCACGGCGAGGATGGCGGACTGCGGCGGATTGATGATCGCCGAGAACTCCTGCACGCCGTACATGCCGAGGTTCGAGACCGAGAAGCTGCCGCCCTCGAGCTCGTTCTGCCGCAGCCTGCCCTCGCGGGCGCGGCCGGCGAGTTCTGCGATGCGCTCACTCACGCCGGTCACCGAGAGCTGGTCGACGCCGCGCACCACGGGGGTGAGCAGGCCGCCGGGGGTGGCGACGGCCACGGCGATGTCGACGTGTGCGTAGCGGGTGGTGCCGTCGTCGCCCCAGGTCGCGTTTGCCTCGGGCACCTCGCCGAAGGCACCGGCGACGGCCTTGACGATGAAGTCGTTCAGCGACACCTTGCGCGGCGCGCTGGCGTTGACGGATGCGCGGAGCTCCATCAGGGCATCCACCCGGCAGTCGGCCACGAGGTAGAAGTGCGGCACCGTCTGCTTGCTCTCGGTGAGCCGACGGGCGATCGCGCGGCGCATGCCGGTGTGCGGAACGAGCTCGGTGCCGCCAGGTGCCGCCGGGGCCGGTGCGGCCTTCGCGGGTGCGGCGGGCGCGGCCTCCGCGGGGGCCGACTGGCCCGACGGGCCGGCACCGGATGCCGCGACGGCTGTCGCGGGCACGGCGGGGGTCTCGTCGTCGGCGGCGGGGGTGGCCGACTCCGAGCCGACCGAGACCGGGCCGCTGTCGGGCTCACCCTCGGCGGGAGCGGAATCGGCGACTCCGGAGAAGTCGGCGACCGAGGCAGACGAGGCGTCGGCCGAAGCGGCACTGGCGGAGGTCGCGGGAGCGGCGTCGAGGCCGTCGAGGTCGCGGCGCACGATGCGGCCGTCGGGCCCGCTGCCGGAGACGCCCGCCAGGTCGATGCCCTGCTCCTTCGCCATGCGCCGCACGATGGGGCTCGCGAAGAGGCGGCCCCCGTGCGCGGCGGCCGTTTCATCGGCAGGGGCAGCGGTTTCGACCGCAGCGGAGGCAGCGGTGGCACCGGCAGCGGAGGCACCGGCCAGCGCGGCGTCGGCCGCGGCATCCGGAGCCGTCGCAGCCGCACCCGGCGCCGACCCGATCCCGACCGACACCAGCAGCGCGTCGATGTCGGAATCGGTCTCGCCCGGCGCCGCGATGACGGCGATGGGCGCCCCCACGTCGACGGAGTCGCCGGGCCCGATGAGCATGCGCACCAGCGTGCCCGCGGTCTCGGCGTTGTACTCGACCATCGCCTTCTCGGTCTCGAGTTCGGCCAGGGGCTGGCCGAGGGCGATGTCATCGCCCACCTCGGCGAGCCAGCCCTGCAGGGCTGCTTCTGTCGCGTTGGCCAGCACCTCGGGCATGCGCACGATCGTCGGCATCAGTCAGCATCCGTTCCGCGCAGCTCTGCGCCCATCCCGCGCGCGATCTGCTCCAGACCCGCGACCACTTCTTCTGTGCGGGCGATCGCCGCACGCTCGAGCACCTTCGAGATGCTCGGCGACGCCTCTTCGCCGGTGACGCGTTCGACGGGCTGGTCGAGCCAGTCGAAGTAGCGCCGCTGGATCTCGTCGGCCAGCCAGGCGCCGTACGAGGTTCCGCGCGCACCCTGCTCGACGATCAGCACACTGTTCGTCTTCTTGATGCTCTCGCCGATGGTCTGCCAGTCGATGGATGCGCGGTCGAGCCAGCGCAGGTCGATGACGTCGGCGTCGAACCCGGTCTGCTCCACGGCTTCGAGCACGTGCTTGACCATCGACAGGTAGCTGATGATCGTGACGTCGTCGCCCTCGCGGCGGAGCGCCGCCTTGCCGAACGGCAGAATGTAGTCGAGGTCGCCCGCCGGCAGCTCGCTCTGGTCGGCGTAGAGGTCGACGTGCTCGATCACCAGCACCGGGTCGTCGAGCAGCAGCGCCGCGTTCATCAGCCCGACGTAGTCGGCTGCGGTCGAGGGGGCGACGATGCGCCAGCCCGGGCTCGTGGCGAAGATTCCTGCCGGGTCCATCAGGTGCTGCGAGCCGTAGCCCGAGCCCATCGCGATCTTGGTGCGCAGCACGAGCGGCACCGGGTTGGCACCGCCGAACATGTGTCGGGCCTTGCCGATCTGGTTGAACACCTGGTCGGCGGCCACCCACATGAAGTCGGGGTACATGAACTCGACCACCGGCCGAAAACGGCCGTCGAGCGCCATGCCGCCACCGAGCCCCGCGAAGGCGTTCTCGCTGATCGGCGTTCCGAGCACCCGGCCCTCGAACTTCTTGGCCAGGCCCTTCGTGGCGCCGTTGGTGCCACCGTTCAGGCGGTGCACGTCTTCGCCGAGAACGACGATGCGTTCATCCTCTTCCATCCGGCGATCCATCACCGCCGCCACGGCATCGACGAACTTGCGCTTCTCGAGTTCACCCGTGTACTCGAGGGGATCGAGGGTGCGCACGTCGTTCAGCTCGCTGGTGTCGCCGCGCACACCGACGTTCACGAAGTCGGTGTCGGGCCAGAGGTCGGGCTTGATGCGGCGCTTGCCGGGCAGGTCGGGGTTGGCCTCGATGAGCTGGGCGACGGCATCCGTCATCGCCGCCTGGGCCTGGCTCCGGATGCTCGCCACACCGGCCTCGTCGAGCTGGCCGAGCGCGATCATCTCCCGCGCGACGCGGTCGAGGGGGTCGCGCTTCTTCCACTCGGCCTCCTCCTCCTTGCTGCGGTAGCCGAAGGCGCTGCCGGGGTACGGCCCGTTCTGGTGGAAGAAGCGGTACACCTCGACCTCGACCACGGCAGGGCCCTCGCCCGCACGCATGCGTTCGGCCGCGGCATCCATCGCCAGGTGCACGGCCAGGGGATCCATGCCGTCGACGCGCCAGGAGGGAATGCCGAAGCCCTGGCCGCGGCTCGACAGGCGCGGTTCCCCGGTGACCTCGTCGACGCGGGTCGACACGGCGTAGAGGTTGTTCTCGATGAAGAAGGTGAGCGGCAGCTTCCACGCCGCGGCGAGGTTCATCGTCTCGAGCACCGAGCCGATGTTCGTCGCGCCGTCGCCGAAGTAGCTGACCGTGACATCCGTCGTTCCCGCGTGCTTCTGGGACCAGGCGTTGCCGGCGCCGAGCGGAACACCACCACCGACGATCGCGTTGGTGCCGAGCGCGCCGGCCTCGAACCACTGCAGGTGCATCGAGCCGCCGCGACCGCGGCAGTAGCCCTGCGCGAGCCCGAGGATCTCGGCGAGTGTGCGCTGCAGCACCGTCTGGATGTCGCTCGTGACGAGCGCACCGAGGTCGAGCGAGCCGCCGGAGACGTGGTTGATCGCCTTCGCCAGGAACTGGTGGTGGCCGCGGTGCGACCCGTTGATCGCGTCGGTCGAACGCAGGCCCACGATGGAACCGACGGCGCCGCCCTCCTGGCCGATGCTGGAGTGCGCCGGGCCGTGCACGAGGCCCTCACCGGCGAGTTCGAGCACGGTCTCCTCGAAGGCGCGGATGAGGTGCAGTTGGCCGAGCATCGTCGCGAGCAGCGCCGGGTCGGCCTTCTTGTAGTCGGCGGGGGTGGTGCTCAGCTCGACCCAGGGGGCGAGCGGCTCCAAACGTCGTTGTTTCGGCATGCGGTGGTCTCCGTTGATCGCGATTGGCTCCAATGTAGCTGAACTGCCCGCGTTAAACGAGACTTCACGCCAATGTTCTGGGTAGATTGGATCCATTGATGACGACAAAGGAGTTCTCATGGCAGGTGGCATCCCCGGTCTGGTCGGCACGGAGCACATCGGGTTCACGGTTCCCGACCTCGACGAGGCGCAAACGTTCTTCGTCGACGTGATCGGCTGCGAGTACGTCTACTCGCTCGGCCCGTTCGTGAAGGAGGGCGACTGGATGCTCGACCACATGAACGTCGAACCCCGCACCGTGATGCGGGAGCTGCGCTTCTTCCGCTGCCGCACCGGCCCGAACTTCGAGATCTTCCAGTACGAGCCTGCGTCGGGCGGCGCAGAGGAACCACCGCTGAACAGCGACGTCGGCGGCCACCACCTCGCGTTCTACGTCGACGATCTCGACGCGGCCGTCGCCTACCTGCGGGAGAAGGGCGTGCGGGTGCTCGGCGAGCCGACCGCGAGCAGCAGCCACAGCACGGGGCAGCGCTGGGTCTACTTCCTCACGCCGTGGGGCATGCAGCTCGAGCTGGTCAGCTACCCGAACGGCAAAGCCTACGAGCGCGACGCCGACGTTCTGCTCTGGCACCCGGCCCGCCCTACGCTGTGAGGGTGACCACCACCCGCAACGGCGTCGCCAGCGAGCGCATCGCCTCCGCCCTCCGCGACTCCATCCTGCGCGGTGAGCACCCGCCCGGCACCCGCATTCTGCAGGAGGATGTCGCGTCGGACTTCGGGGCGAGCCGGCTGCCGGTGCGGGAGGCGTTCCGCATCCTCGAAGCCGACGGGCTGATCACCCTCGTCGCGAACACGGGAGCGTGGGTCTCGCGCCTCAGCCTGGCCGAGTGCGAGGAGATCTACCAGCTGCGCGAACGGATCGAGCCCCTGTTGCTCGGGTACAGCATCCCGAACCTGTCAGAGGAGCAGCTGAACCGCCTCGACGAGCTGGCCGCCACGATGCAGACGCTCCGCGACCCGGAGGAGTTCCTGCGGCTCGACCGCGAGTTCCACCTGCTGTCGTATGCGGGCGCGTCGACCGCCATTCTCGGCGACACCGTGCGGCGGCTCTGGAACACGACGCAGCACTACCGCCGCGCGTACACGCGCCTGCTCGACCCCGACGGAAACCGCATCGTGCACGACGAGCACCACATGCTCGTGGCGGCGCTGCGTGTACGCGATGCGGACGACGCCGAGCGGGTACTCTACGGCCACATCCGCCGCACGCGCCTGGAGCTCGCCCGGCACCCCGCCCTCTTCGACGCCTGACCCCGCCCGCCCCGCCCGGCGCCGGGAGCGCGCCGAGCTCGCGGCCACGGCGTCGAACGCGGGCGCGCACCGACCCCTCGGCCCACCCCGGTGACCTGCGGGCGTTACGATGGCCGACGTACACAGCAGTCGCGGGGCGGCAGACGGAGGGGTGCGCGGTGAGGGCAGAGCAGCTGACAGATCCGGTCACGTACCACGGCGAAGGCGCCGTGTGGAGCGACCTCTGGGGCGGGCTCAAGTGGGTCGACATGCTGGCCGGGGACGTGCTGTCGCTCGATCCCGAAGACGGCGCGGTGTCGCGGATGCCCGTGGGCTCGCCCGTCGCAGCGGTCGTCCGTCCGCGGCGGAACGGGGGGTTGCTCGTGGCGACCGAGCGCGAATTCACCCTCTGGCGCCGCAACTCTGAGGGCGATGACGGTCTCCCCTTCACGCAGGAGTTCGCAACCCCACCCCTCTGGCCGGGCCGCCTCAGCCGCTTCAACGACGGCGGCTGCGACCCCGAGGGGCGGATGCTCTGCGGCGCCATGGCGTACTCCGCCGACGAGGGCTCGGGCGTGATGTACCGAATGAACGTCGACGGGAGCACCGACGAGCTGTGGCGCGACGTCACGATCTCGAACGGACTCGGTTTCACGGCATCCGGAACCCGCATGTACTACATCGACTCGCCGACCAACCGGGTCGACGTGTTCGACGTCGGTGCCGGGTCGTCGCTCAGCGGCCGGCGGCCGTTCGTCCGCATCCCCGAGGGCGCCGGAACGCCCGACGGGCTCTGGGTCGACGCGCTCGACGGGGTGTGGGTCGCGCTCTACGGCGGGTCGGCGGTGCACCACTACGACGCCTCGGGGTCACTCGCCGACGTCATCGAGCTGCCCGTCTCGAAGGTGACATCGTGCTGCCTCGGCGGGCCGACCGGCACGACGCTGTACATCACGACCTCGCGGGAGAACCTGGCGGCCGGCGCCGAGCCGCTCGCCGGGTCGCTGTTCACGGCGTCGGTGGGCGTCGCGGGCGTGGCGGCCCTGCCGTTCGCGGGCTGATGGCCGGGCGTCGCGGGCGCATGGGTCGCCGAGGGCTCGGGGTCGGCCTCGCGCTCGGGCTCGGGGTGGCGCTGGGGACGTCGGCGTGCGCGCCCCTGAGCTCGGAGACATCCCCCGCTTCGACCGCCTCGCCGCCCGCTGCCGCTCCCGCGCCGGTCACTCCCGCGCCCACCACCACCGCACCCGCGCCCGCGCCCGTCGACATCTCGGCCGAGCTCGCCTCCCTCGAATCGACCTCCGCCGCCCGCATCGGAGTGAGCGCCGTCGACACCGCGACCGGTCGCACGATCGCATACCGCGCCGACGAACGCTTCGGCTACGCCTCGACCATCAAGGTCTTCGCCGCCTCCCTGCTGCTCCAAACGACGCCGCCCGAGGACCGCGCCCGCCTCGCGAACTGGACGCAGTCCGACGTCGACGCCGCGGGCCATTCCCCGGCCACCGGCGAGCACGTCGCCGACGGCCTCAGCCTCGCCCAGCTCGCCGAGGCGGCTGTGCGCCAGAGCGACAACACCGCCCTGAACGTTCTGCTCGCGAACCTCGGTGGCCCTCAGGCTCTGGATGCCGCCCTCACCCAGCTCGGCGACGACACCTCCGACGTGGTCGACGTCGAGCCCGCGCTGAATACCGTCGAGCCCGGCAGCACCGCCAACACCACCACCCCCGCCGCGTTCACCGCGGACCTCCGCGCCCTCCTCAACCC
>NZ_PSTT01000005.1 GCF_002931235.1 Subtercola sp. Z020
GTGTTCGCGAGGCCCGAACCACCGGTTCCCGTTCCGCTGCCGGCGGCACCCGCCCCGACCTCCACGCCGGGCGCCGCCGGCAGCGGAACGGGAACCGGTGGTTCGGGCCTCGCGAACACCGGGTCGGATGTCGCGGCCGTCGCACCGTGGAGCGCCGGCGTACTGGCGCTCGGCGTGCTGCTCGCCGCGGGTGTGGGCCTCCGCCAGCGTCGACGGCAGCACCGCGAGCGCAGCTGATGACGCGTCTCTGAACCGAGACGACCGCCTGACGACGGCGCCCGTCGAGCCCTGAACCTCCGGCTCGGCGGGCGCCGTCGTCTTCCGTTCACCACCAGCCCTGTACACGACGCTCCTGCTCGCCTACTCTGGCGAAACCGTGAGCGAGCCGAGAATCAGTGCCGATCGCTCCTCGCGCGTTCATCCACCACCGGGAACCACCAGAGAGGAGAGACTGCGCATGCGTCGGTCATCTTCGAGAATCACCACGATCGCGGCGGCGACAGCGTTCGCTGCGACGGTCGCCCTGTCACTGCCGACAGCGGCGAACGCCGCGCCGCCCTACCCGAGCGACGACACCCCGCCCGATCTCATCTCCCTGTTGCAGGGGTACAACTCGTTCTGGCAGTCCGATGGCACGAACGACCTGCACGGCACCGTCGTCGACGGAAAGATCCTCGCCTTCAACGACGAGGTCGTCACCTGGGTCAACAACAACGCGACCCCGGCCCAGCAGAAACTCGCCCTGCAGGATTCGCTCTACCAGAATGCCGACAACACCGCCTTCGACCAGTCGATCACGGTGGCGACCGCACTCGGCTCCGTGCTCGCCCCCCTGTTCGTCGACGGCCGCCAGAACGGCGACCTGCCCCTCACCAGCGCCCTCATGAACAGCGAGACCGGCACCAGCGGGGCCTACGTCAGCACCAATGCGGCGAAGGGCCACTTCAGCTACCCCCGCCCCTACGTGCCGACCGATGTCACGACGCCTGCCGTTCCCGGCGATGAGGCAGCCTGCGCTCGCGATCTCGTCAACGGCTCGTCGCTCACCGAGAACCGCGTCGGAAAGCCCTACGCGGCCGCCGACGGAAACCTCGACATCACGCGGGTCGCTCCCGTCGTCGACACTTCGCACCAGTTCTCCCCCATCGACGTTCCGCTCGACGTGGGCTACGGCAGCGCCGGTCTCTGCACGGGCGGCTCGTTCCCGAGCGGCCACACCACGACCGCGTACCAGTCCGGCATCACCCTGGCCACTCTGCTGCCCGAGCTCGCCCCCGAGATTCTGACCCGGGCATCCGAGCAGGCCAACAATCGCATGGTGCTCGGCGTGCACTACCCGCTCGACCTGATGGGCGGTCGCATCGACGGCGAGGCCGCTCTCGCCGAACGCTGGAGCGACGAGAAGTACCGCACCGAGGTGCTGGAGCCCGCGCGCACCGAGCTGGTCGACTACCTGCAGGCCGCCTGCGGCGGGTCCATCGCCGACTGCGCAGCCCAGGGTGCCCCGTACTCGTCGAATCCCTACGGTGGCAAGGCCATCCCGGGTGGAACGCCGCAGATCGTCACCGATCGGCTCTCGGCCCTCGCGGTCTACACCGAGCGGATGACCTACGGCTTCCCGAAGGTGGGCGAGAGCGGCCAGGCGCCGTCTGTTCCCGAAGGCGCCGAGAACCTGCTGCTCACCACCTTCCCCACCCTGACAGACGCCCAGCGCACGTCGGTGCTCGCCCAGACGGAGATCGACTCCGGCTTCGCGCTCGACGACACGGGCACGGCCACCGGTTCGTGGCAGCGCCTCGACCTCGCCGCCGCCACCAGCGCGACGGTGCAGCTCGCGGCCGACGGCTCCGTCTCGGTCGTCTCGGTCGGCGGCAGCGCCGCTGTTCTGCCGGTCGCGCCCGCCACGCCGACGCCGACGCCGACGGCCACCCCGACCCCGACGGCCGCCCCGGTCACACCGGTTCCCACGTCGACAGCGGGCGGCGGGAACGGTTCCGGCACCGGCGGCTCGGGCCTCGCGAACACCGGGTCGGATGTCGCGGCCGTCGTGCCGTTCAGCGCCGGCGCCCTGGCGCTCGGCATCGTGCTCGCGGTGGTGGCCGGTCTCCGCAGCCGTCGTCGTGCAGGAGCCGCCAAGCGCTGACGAACATCCTGAACCGCCCGAGAGGGAGTCGACCGAACGGAACGGCGACAGTTAGCTGTAACTACAGCGAACTGTCGCCGTTCCGGCGTACGCTGGAGGCATGAAAGCTCTTCGATATGTTGCTGTCGGCCAGGCCCCCGAGGTGGTCGAGATTCCGATTCCGAAGCCCGGCCCCGGCCAGGTGCTGCTGAAGGTCACGGCGGGTGGCGTCTGCCACTCCGACGACTACGTCATGGGACTGCCCGAGAACGAGTACCTCGAGCAGGGCTACCCGCTGCCCCTCACCCTCGGCCACGAGGGCGCCGGCATCGTGCACGAGCTGGGCGAAGGTGTCGACTCCACCCTGAAGGTCGGCGACGCCGTGGCGGTCTACGGGCCGTGGGGCTGCGGCCGCTGCCACAACTGCTCTGAGGGCAAGGAGAACTACTGCACCAATGCTGCAGCTGAGGGCATCCGCCCTCCCGGTCTCGGCAGCCAGGGTTCGATGGCCGAGTACATGATCGTCGACGACGCCCGCCACCTCGTTCCGCTCGGCGACCTCGACCCCGTGAAGAACGTGTCGCTGACCGACGCGGGACTCACCCCCTACCACGCCATCAAGCGCTCCCTGCCGAAGCTCGGTGCGGGCACGGTGGCCGTGGTCATCGGAACCGGCGGGCTCGGGCACGTCGGCATCCAGATCCTGAAGGCCCTCTCGGGGGCGACCATCATCGCCCTCGACGTGAGCGACGAGAAGCTCGAACTGGCCACCCACGTCGGCGCCGACCACGTGCTGATCAGCGATGCGGATGCGGCGGCGAAGATCCGCGAGCTGACGAACGGTCTCGGGGCGAACGCCGTCTTCGACTTCGTGGGCGCTGGGCCGACGATCGCCCTCGCGACCAGCGTCGCCGCCATCGAAGGCGATGTCACCGTCGTCGGCATCGGCGGGGGCACCGTGGAGTTCGGTTTCGGCTCGATCGCCTACGACGTGGCCGTGCGCATCCCGTACTGGGGATCGCGGAGCGAACTCATCGAGGTGCTCGACCTCGCCCGGGCCGGCAGGATCGATGTCGAGGTGCAGCCCTACAGCCTCGACGACGGCCCGCAGGCCTACGCCGACCTCGCTGCCAGCACGATCAGGGGGCGCGCGGTCATCGTGCCGTAGCGCGCACGGCGGGCGTCGGGCATGCTGGTGGCATGGAACGCTCGGAGCTCGTCGACCTCGCCCTGCGGGTAGCGGGCGGCTTCCCGGCCGTCAGCCAGGGGCAGCCGTTCGGCGAGGGCGCCGAGGTGTTCAAGGTGGTCGGCAAGGTGTTCGCGATCGTCGACACGGTTCCGGATGCCGCGGGAGTGGTCGATGCGCGGAGCCCCGCCATCGTGACGCTGAAGTGCGCGCCGCCGCACGCCCGCGCCCTCGTGGCGGAGCACGCCAGCATCATCCCGGGCTACCACATGAACAAGGAGCACTGGATCTCGCTCTGCCCGGGCGCCGACCTCTCGCCGACCCTGGCCGAAGACCTGATCGGCAACTCCTACGACATCGTGGTGTCGCTGCTGCCGCGGGCCCAGCGACCGTCGGCCTGAGCAGCGCGGGCGCCCGGCGCCGGGCGTCCCGGCGCGATTCGCACGGGGGTAGTGTCGTCGGGTGCCCGCCTACTTCGAACGCCTCGACGACGACCGCTACCGCCCGACCGAGCACGCCGGCGGCGCCTGGAACCCGGGTGAGCTGCACTTCAGCCCGCTCGCCGGCCTCATCGTGCACGCGATCGACCGCCACAGGGCCGCCTCCTCTGAGGCTGCCACCAGCGCGGTCTCCGGCGCGGTCTCCGGTGCACGCGACGAGAAGCAGCTCGGCCGCATCAGCTTCGACATCCTCGGCTTCCTCGCCGCCGACGACGTCACCATCACCGTGTCGACCATCCGACCCGGCCGCACCATCGAACTCGTCGAGGCGAGCGTCGGGATCGGTGGCAGGCCCGCCGTTCTCGCCCGGGCCTGGTTCGTGGGCACCGCCGACACCGCCAGCGTCGCCGGCGGTGAAACCGATCCGCTGGCCGCCCCCGACTCCCTGGAACCGTGGGCGCTCAGCGACACCTGGCGCGGAGGGTTCGTCGCCTCACTCGACGTGCGGGCGGTCGGCACGCCCGTGCCCGGCCGGGCCGCCGCCTGGCTGCGCTCCCCCGCCGAACTCGTCGCCGACGAGCCGAGCAGCCCGCACGCGGCCTTCGTCGCCCTCGTCGACACCGCGAACGGCATCGCGATGCGCGAACCGATCACGAACTGGATGTTCCCGAACCTCGACCTGACGATCCACCTCTTCCGGCAGCCGAGCGGGCCGTGGGTGGGCCTCGACACGCACGTCACCTTCGGCGCCTCCGGCCAGGGCCTCACCAGCACGGCCCTCCACGACGCCAGCGGCCCCGTCGGTCGCGCCGAGCAGCTGCTCACCGTGCGCCCGCTCCCCGCGGCGCCCTGAACCGCCGCGCCCATCCGCCGCCCCGATCCGCCACTCGCTGCTCTGCGCGCCGCCCGTACACTGGGGCGAACCGACGAAGGGAAGACCCATGGCCGCCGCCGAGGACGAGAGTTTCACCGCCGAAGAGAAAGCGGCCATGAAGGAGCGCTCGAAGGAGCTCAAGACCGCCGCCCGTCGCCGGGCGTCGGGCACGAAGGTCGACCCTCTCGTCGATCTGCTCGCGAAGATCGACGAGATGCCCGAGCCCGACCGCGCCATTGCGATGCGTGTGCACGAGATCGTGACCGAGAGCGCACCCGATCTGACCCCGAAGACGTGGTACGGGATGCCCGGCTGGGCCCTCGACGGCACCGTGGTGATCTTCTTCCAGGGTGCGACGAAGTTCAAGACCCGCTACTGCACCCTCGGTTTCAGCGACAGCGCCCGCCTCGACGACGGCCCCCTGTGGCCCACCTCCTACGCCCTGGCCGAGCTCACCCCCGACGTCGAGCGCACCGTTGCCGCCCTGGTCACACGCGCCGTCGCGCGCTGACCCCGCCCCGAGACCGCCCCCACCCCACCCGCGGGGGCTGGGCCGAAGCCTTTGGCCCCGCAGGCCAGTGATCGGCCGCAGAAGGCGTCATGGCCGGGCGAACGACACGTCGGCGGCGTCGGTCACCTCGGCCGAGCGCCCGGGCGCCTGCTGGTACTGCCAGTAGAGGTTCGTGTGCGCGATCACCTCGGCGGGAGGCGGTGCGCCCCACTCCGACCGGTCGTCGGTCGTGTGGGCGTCGCCGACGAGCGTCACGTCGTACCCCCGCGTGAAGGCACCGTGGATGGTCGAGCGGATGCACGCATCCGTCTGCGCACCCGCCACGACGAGGCGGCCGATGCCCGCCGCCGCCAGCACCTCCTCGAGGTCGGTGCCCTCGAACGAGTCGCCGAACGTTTTCTGCACCAGCGGCTCCGCCGGCGCCCGCACGAGTTCGGGAACGTACTGCCACCCGTCGCTGCCGGGCTGCAGGTCGTCGGCGCCGTGCTGCACCCAGACGACGGGCACCCCCTCGCTGCGGGCGCGGTCGACGAGCTCGCCGATGCGCTCCACCACCGCATCACGCTCGTGGGCGCCCGCCACGACGTCTTTCTGCACGTCGATCACGACGAGCGCGGTGTTCGGTCTGCTGTCGAGGGTTGTCATGGGTGGCTCCACTTCGTCGTCGGTGACTCAACGCTAGAAGAGACCACCGACATCCGCCAGAACCGGGCGCCGCAGGTACGCTCAGTCGCCCTTCGGCGACCCGGCCTGCTGCTCCACCGGCTCCGCTTTAGGCGCTGACGGAGCCCCGTCGCGAGCAGACCCCCGGGCCGCCTCACGAGCCGCCCCGCGCTGCGATGCTTCGAGCGCTTCGGCCTCCTCACCCGACACCGCCTCGCCCCGAGCGACCATGCCCGCGACATCCGAGAGCGTGATCTGCGGCAGCAGCAGCGACAGCACAAAGGCGACCGCGATGAACGGGATGAGATACCAGAACACGGGTGCGAGCGAGTCGGCGTATGCGGTGACGACCTGGTCCTGCACGGCCGACGGCAGTTGGTTCAGCGTCGCAGGGTCGAGCGTGGCGGTCGCCTGCGAGGCGTCGCCGGCCGAGGCGCCGGTGCCCGAGAAGACCGCGAGCAGTTTCTCTGACAGGCGGCTCGTGAAGAGCGCCCCGAACACCGCGACGCCGAGCGCGGAGCCCACCTCGCGGAAGTAGTTGTTCGTGCTGGTGGCGGTACCCACCTGCGTGGCCGGCACCGAGTTCTGCACGACCAGCACCACGACCTGCATGATGAGGCCGAGCCCCGCGCCGAACACGAACAGGAACACGCAGATCAGCCAGATCGGCGTCGTCGCGCTGAGCGTGGTCATCGCGAACATCGCGGCCCCGGTGATGAGCGTTCCGAGAATCGGGAAGATCTTGTACTTGCCCGTGCGCGTGATCGCCAGACCCGACAGGATCGAGGTTCCGATCAGACCCACCATCATCGGCAGAAGCAGCAGCCCCGACGTGGCCGCCGAGGTCTTCGAGGCCATCTGCAGGAAGGTCGGCAGGAATCCGATCGCCGCGAACATCGCGATGCCCAGCACGAAGCCGATGGCCGTGGCGATCACGAACACGCGATTGGTGAAGAACGAGAGCGGGATGATCGGATCCTCCGCCCGCGACTCGACGAACACGAACAGGGTGCCGGCGACGAGCAGGCCTGCCCCGAACATCCACGTCTCAGGGGCGCCCCAGCCGTGCTGGTCGTTGCCACCGAACTCGGTGAAGAAGATCAGGCAGGTCGTCGCGATCGAGAGCAGCAGCACACCCGGCAGGTCGATCTTCATCGTGGCCTTCTTGCTCGGCAGCCGGAGCGCGAACCAGGTGATGATGAAGGCGGCGATGCCGACAGGGATGTTGATGTAGAACGCCCACTCCCAGGTCAGGTGGTCGACGAAGTAGCCGCCGAGCAGCGGCCCACCGACGGCGGCGAGGCCGAAGATGCCGCCGAGCGGGCCGAGGTACTTGCCGCGCTCGGAGGCGGGAACGATGTCGGCGATGATCGCCTGCGAGAGGATCATCAGACCGCCGCCGCCGAGGCCCTGCAGCGCCCGGAACACCACGAACATCCAGAAGTCGGTCGAGAAGGCGCAGCCCACCGAGGCGAGCGTGAACAGCGCGATGGCGACCAGAAAGAGGTTGCGACGACCGAGCACGTCGCCGAACTTGCCGTAGATCGGCATCACGATCGTCGTGGCGAGCAGGTAGGCCGTCGTGATCCAGGCCTGGTTCTCGACACCGCCGAGCTGGCCGACGATGGTCGGCATCGCTGTTGAGACGATCGTCTGGTCGAGGCTCGAGAGCAGCATCCCGGCGATCAGGGCGCCGAAGATGATCCAGATGCGGCGCTTCGTGAGCAGCAGCGGCTCCGCCTGGTTCGTGAGGGTGGTCATGGGGTCAACACCTGGTCTTCCGGTCGTGGGTGCGGGGCGCGCGTGCGGGTGTGGTCTGCGTTCAGCAGGAGGGATGCCGTTGCCAGCCGGTCGCGCAGAATGACGTCGAACGGCCGGGTGTTGGTCTCGGAGAGAAAGGTCTCGGCGCTCAGCCCGACCATCGCGCCGACGAGCTTCACGGCGACCTCGGCCGTCTCGCGGTCGGAGCCGAGCTCTTCGCGGCGCGCGACCATCGAGACATAGCGTTCCTGCTGCTGCTCGGCAGAGTCGAGGATGAGGGCGAAGAGCGAGGGCTCTGTGCGGAGGATGGAACGGATTGCACCGGCGCCCGCTGGGGTCAGCCCCATCTCGTCGAAGGCCGCGACCGCGAGGTCGGCGAGGTCGGCGAGCAGATCGCCCGAGCCTCCGGCCATGAAGGTCGCGATGTGCTCGTCGTCCGCTCCCCGGGAGACGCCGAGCACCGCATCCTCCTTCGTCGAGAAGTAGTTGAAGAAGGTGCGCCGCGAGACGCCGACGCTGTCGCAGAGCTCCTGCACGGTGAATCCCGTGAGCCCCCTCTCAGCGGTGAGCCGGCGAGCGCCGTCGATCAGGCCGCGACGGGTGCGGGCGCGGGCGTCGGAGGGCATGCGAACAGATTTGCACTATTTGTCAGATAGTGCAAATCAGGGCTGGGCCACGCCGAGAACGGCGAGCAGCGGCGCGGCCTTCAGCTTCACCTCGGCGAGTTCGGCGGGCGGGTCGCTGAGCGCCGTGATACCCCCGCCCACCCCCACGGTCGCCGCCTCCCCGTCGATCACGATCGAGCGGATGGTCATCGCCAGCTCCGTGCGCCCGCCGAACCCGACATGGCCGAAGGCGCCGGCATAGAGGCCGCGAGCCCGCCCCTCGAAACCGTCGAGAAGGGCGATCGCGCTCCGTTTGGGGGTGCCGGTCATCGAACCCGCCGGAAAGGTCGCGGCGAGCGCATCGACCGCACCTGCACCCGCGCGCAGCCGACCCTCGACGGTACTGACCAGCTGGTGCACGCGGGACTGGGTCTCGACCGCGAGCATCCGTGTCACCCGAACGGTGCCCGGTTCGCAGACGCGGGCGAGGTCGTTCCGCATCAGATCGACGATCATGGTGTTCTCGGCGCGCTCCTTCGGGTCGGCCGCCAGCTCCCCGGCGACACGGGCATCGGCCGCGGCATCCACCCGCCGACCGCGCGTGCCCTTCACCGGCGACGTGCTCAGGATGCCGTCGGCCCCGATCTCGAGAAAGACCTCGGGTGACGAGCTCACGAGGCTGACGCCGCCGATGCGGAGCAGGGCGCCGTGGTCGCTCGGCGAGGCGCGCCGCAGCCGGGCGTGCACGTCGACGGGATCGAACCGGCCCGCGACAGTGGCCTCCGTGGTGAGGTTCAGCACGTAGGCGTCGCCCGCCCGGATCGCCTCCTGGCACGCGGCCACCTTGGCGAGGTACTCGGCGTCGCTGTCGCGCCAGGTGACGCGGGTGCCGCTGCCCGCCTCGGCGCCGCTGCCCGCCTCGGCGCCGCCCGGTTCGCCATCGGCCGGATCAGCCGGCACCAGCCGATCGAGGGCGGTCGCCGTCTCGCGGCGCCAGCGTTCGGCCTCGCCCTCCCAGCGATCGCCGACCGCGAGGAGCGTCGCCCGGCCCTCCCGCGAGACGCGAACGGCGCGTGTCACCCGGAGGAAGGCGGCATCTGCATACCGCGACCGACGGCCGAGGTCGAGCGGGGCATCCGCCCCCACCGTCTCGGCCAGCAGCTCATACCCGAGCCAGCCCACCAGAGCGAGGCTGCGGCGCGGCGACGCATCGAGCTCGACACGCAGCGCCTCGAGCACCGGCGCACCCGGCTCCCAGCGCTCACCCGCCCCGAGGTAGCTCATCGAGCCGCCGTCGAGCCAGAACACGTCGGTGTCGTCGCCGCAGAGCAGCGCGAACACCGCCTCGGTCGACACCGTGCCCGCGATCTCGTGGCGCAGCACCCCGTCGGTCATCCCCCCATCGTAGGGCGGGGCCGCGGGCCGGGATGCGGCGGGCCGCGCAGGCCGGGCGGCAGGGCGAGCCGCGCCGCTCACCGAACCACCGCCGACCCCCGTCAGCGGAGCGCCGCCACCAACCGGCGCGCACGCCCGTGCAGCCGCCGGCGGATGCGCAGCAGCGCAGAGTCGGCGGGCCAGTGCAGCGCCAGCGTCACGAACCCGCGATAGAAGCGAAAACCGAGCGTTCGCCACCGCGTGAACGGCCGGAACGAGATACCCACCGCGACAGACCGGTCGAGCCGGATGACGTGGCCCGGCGTCAGGTGGATCGTCAGGTCGAGATCGTCGTGCAACGACGTTCCCCAGCGGTGCACCGACCACGCCACCTCGTGCCACACGGCCGTGCGGAGGAAGAACGTCGACCCGAACAGCGGAACCGCCCCGACCGCCAGGCGGATCGACCGGAAGTACGCCCCGAGGTACACCGCGGCGATCAGTCGCGACCCGTGCCTCGGCCCGTCGTAGAACCTCCCCGGCCCGGTGACCGCCGCGGCTTCCGGATGCTCGGCCAGCGCCCTGAGGCCCGCCGCCACCCAGCCGGGCGGCGGCAACGAGTCGGCGTCGAGTCGCCCGACGACCGCATGCCGGGCTGCGCTGTACCCCTTCGACGCGGCGGCGGGAATGCCGGGCTCGCCCTCGTACAACAGCCGCGCACCCCAGCGCCGGGCGACGGCACCGGGGTCGTCGCCCGAACCGTTGTCGACCACGATCACCTCGGCCGGCGGAGTCGTCTGGCGGGCCAGCGCCGCGAGGCAACGTTCGAGCGCGTCGGCGTCGTCTTTCACCGGAATGACGACCGAGACGCCGGGGGCGAGCGTGAGGGGAGGCGGGAGTGGAGACAGTGTCACTCTCTCAACACTGGGTCAGACGAAGGGTCGGGGCAACCCCTTGCGCACCCGCCCCTCCGGCCGGAGAAGGTGCCGCCGCTAGGTCGTCGGCGGCTCGGCGCCCTTCTCGGTCTGCGGCCGGTTGGCGATCGTCGGGAACGCACCGGTGTACCCCTCCCGCGCCTTCGCGATCGCGAGAATGCGGCCGCGCATCAGGTACCAGCCGAGAATCAGCAGGGGCACGATGATCACGAGCGACGCGATCGTGTACGTGCCCGCCGGGTAGTCGAACGCCATCAGAATGAGCACGACCACCAGGAACACGAGCGTCAGGTACGAGGTGAACGGCGCCCCGAACAACCGGAACTTCGGCCGCTCGAGCAACCCCTTCTTCGCCATCTTCTGCAGCTTCATCTGGCACAGGATGATCGTTCCCCAGCTCGAGACGATGCCGAGCGCCGACACGTTCAGCACGATTTCGAACGCCTCCTTCGGCACGAAGAAGTTGAGGGCGACACCGAGCAGCGCGACAGCGGCGGTGAGCAGGATGCCGCCGTACGGCACGCCCCGCTTGTTCATCACGCCGGTGAACTTCGGCGCGGCGCCGCTGATCGACATCGAGTGCAGAATGCGCCCGGTCGAGTAGAGCCCGGCGTTGAGGCTCGAGAGAGCGGCCGTCAGCACCACGAAGTTCATCGCCGACCCCGCGATCGCCGCGACCGTCGGGTTGCCGATGTGGGAGAAGAACGTCACGAACGGGCTCTCGTCGGCCGCGTAGACACTCGACGGCAGCAGCAGCGCCAGCATCAGCACCGAGCCGCAGTAGAACACCGCGATACGCAGCACGACACTGTTGATGGCCCGCGGCATGATCTTCTCGGGGTTCGGGGTCTCCCCGGCCGCCGTGCCGACGAGCTCGACTCCGGCGTAGGCGAAGACCACGCCCTGGATGATCACGACCGCGACGACGATCGTCGAGATGCCGTCGGGTAGCAGGCCTCCGTTGTTCGCGATCATCGCGAAGCCCGTCGCGCCCTGGTCGGTCGGGAAGCTGAACGCGAGGAAGATCGCCCCGATGACGAGGAAGGCGACCAGCGCCACGACCTTCACCAGCGCGAACCAGAACTCCATCTCGCCGAAGACCTTCACCGAGATCATGTTGAGGGTGAGCACGAGCGCGAGCGCGATGAGGGCGAGCAGCCACTGGGGAACCACCGTGAACGCCGACCAGAACTGCACGTAGACGGCCACCGCCGTCGAGTCGACGATCGCCGTCATGGCCCAGTTCAGAAAGTACATCCAGCCGGCCACATAGGCCGCCTTCTCCCCGTAGAACTCCCGGGCGTACGAGACGAACGAACCCGACGACGGCCGGTGCAGAACCAACTCGCCGAGGGCCCGCAGAATGAGGAAGGCGAAGAACCCGCAGATCGCGTAGTCGAAGATCAGCAGCGGCCCGGCCTGGTTGAGCCTGCCGCCCGCCCCGAGGAACAACCCCGTTCCGATCGCCCCGCCGATGGCGATCATCTGCAGCTGCCTCGACTTCAGGCCCTTGTGGTAGCCGGCCTGCTCGTCGGAGAAGTCCTGGCCGGGCGTGTTCTGATCGACCTGCGACATGCGGTTCCCCGATCGACATGGCCTCCCCGTCGGAGGCACGATCCGGTAACGCTACTCCTTCGTCGGCGTCAGCTCGTCGACCACGAGGATGTCGTGGCGCAGGTGACCCGTTCGGAAGGCCGCCCGCCCCACCATGTGCGCCGCGATCGGCGCCGTCAGGCTCTGGAAGAACACGATGGCGAGCGCGAGGGTGATCGTGGCCACCGATGGGTTCGAGATCGCCACGTCGAGAACGATCGCCATCAGCCCGAGAATCTGCGGCTTGGTCGCCGCGTGCAGTCGCGAGAGCACATCCGCGAACCGGATGAGGCCCACCCCGGCCGCGAAACAGAGGAACGCGCTCAGCAGCACGAGCACCGCCGTGATCACGTCACGTACGCCGTCGCCGGTCATGTGTCATCCCTCGCCGACATGAACCGCGCCACGCTGACCGAACCGACCACCGTGAACAGGGCCAGCACGAGCAGCACGGGAAGCGTGTCGGTATGCCTGTTGACGGCCATCTCCGCGCCGAGCGCGCACATCGCCGTCGCGATCAGTACGTCGGAGGCGATGATGCGATCGAGGGCCGACGGCCCGCGGATGATGCGCCAGAGACTGGCCAGGGCGCCGGCCCCGAACAGCGCCCCGGCGATGATGATCACGACGGTCATCCTGTTCCCTTCTCGGCCTGCAGCCCTCTCAGCTGCGCCAGATCGTCGGCCGACCCCACCGCGAGAATGAGCCGTCGCTCGGCGGCGAGCACCGCCGACTTCGCGTCCGCGACATCCTGCATCGACGACACATTCAGCGCGTGCAGATACAGCGTCGCCTCGTCGCGGTCGATGTCGACCACAATGGAGCCCGGCACCAGACCGACCGTCACGGCCGTGAACGTCATGACCAGGTCGGAGCGCGAAACCAGCGGCACGGCGATGATGGCGTTGCTCGGCCGGTAGTGCGGGCGGAGCGCCGACCACGCGATCTGCAGCGAGGCCACCACGATGTCGGCCAGCAGGCGCCCGAGCAGAAGGGCCGCCCGCAGAACATTGAAGCGGCCACTGAGTCGAACCGCCGGCAGGTAGAACACGGCGGAGACGACGATCGCGAGGGCGATTCCCGTCACCGCCGCGAGCCAGGTGAACTGCCCCCACAACAGCATCCAGAGCAGAACGAGGCCGGCGAAGGGCAGCACCCCGCTCAGAATGCGGGCCTTCACGGCGCACCGCCCGGGAACACCGCATCGATGTACTCGGTCGGCGTCGCGACTCCGACAGAGGCCCGCTCCGCGAGGTCGAACAGTGGGCCGGCGAACACCGTGAGGCACACCGTCAGCGCGATGAGCCCGGTCGTCGCTCCCACCATCAGCTTCGGCAGGGTCGCCGTGACGACGCCGCCCGTCTCTTCGGGGCTCTCCCGCAGATTGCTCAGCAAAGGCGACTCGTACCCGGCGACATCGGCGGCCGGTCGCCAGAACGCCATGTTCCACACTCTCATCAGCGCATACAGGGTCAGCAGACTCGTCAGCGCCCCCGCCCCGATGAGCACGTAGACGAGCGGGCTCGGGCTCTCGGCTCCGGCCTCGAACAGGCCGACCTTGCCGAGGAACCCCGAGAACGGCGGAATGCCGCCGAGGTTCAGCACCCCGATGAAGAACAGCACGGCCACGAACGGGGCTTTCTTCAGCAGGCCGCCGAGATGGGTGATGGATGTCGACCGACCGACACGTTCGATCAGTCCGACCGAGACGAACAGGGCCGTCTGAACCATGATGTGGTGCACGATGTAGTAGATGGTCGCCCCGGTGCCGAGTTCGCTGCCGATCGCGATGCCGAAGATCATGTAGCCGATGTGGCTCACCAGGGTGAACGAGAGCAGTCTCTTCACATCGGCCTGCGTCAGCGCGCCGAAGATGCCGATGATCAGGGTGAAGAAGGCCACGATCATCAGCGGGATCGTCAGCGGCACGGCGAAGAACAGCAGTTTGTCGGTGCGGATGATCGCGTAGACGCCCACCTTCGTCAGCAACCCGGCGAAAACCGCCGTCACCGGTGCGGGCGCCGTCGGGTACGAGTCGGGCAGCCAGAACGAGAGCGGGAACACCGCCGCCTTCACGGCGAACCCGATCAGCAGGGCGGCGCACAGAATGATCTGCACATCGAGGGGCAGCGCCTGGATGCGCGTCGACAGCAGCGCCATCGTCACCGTACCGGTCGCGCCGTAGATCAGCGCGATCGCGGCGAGGAAGAACAGCGACGACACCAGGCTCACCACGATGTACGTCGTGCCGGCCCGGATGCGGGCGCCCGTGCCGCCGAGCGTCAGCAGCACGTAGCTGGCCGCGAGCAGCATCTCGAACCCGACGTACATGTTGAAGAGGTCGCCCGCGATGAAGGCGTCGAACAGCCCGGCCGACAGGATCAGGTAGGTCGGGTGGAAGATCGAGACCGGCGTGTCCCTGTCGCCGTCGGCGATCCCCTGCCCGATGGCGAAGACGAGCACGCCCAGCAGCATCAGCGCCGACACGAGCACCATGATCGCCGACAGCCGGTCGACCATCAGCACGATGCCGAACGGCGGCTCCCAGCCGCCCACCTTCACGACGGCCGCCTGCCCCGTCGTGTCGACGACGACGAGCAGCACGGCGGCCGCCACCGTCACCACCACCAGCGAACTCACGCTGATGGCGACCTGGATGCGCGGGTGACGCCCGAGAATCAGGGTCACGGCTGCTCCGGTGAGCGGCAGCACGACCAGGAGGGGAACCAGGGCGTTCATCGGCGATCACCGCCGTCGTCGTCGCTGTCGTCGCCGGCCGCCGCGAGCTGCGCCCGCACGGCCTCGTCGTCTTCGTCGAGCGAGGCGTGGTAGACCTCGGCCTCCTCCGCATCGATCGCGTCTTCGTCGTCGATCGTCACGTCATCGCCCTCGTCGCCCAGGTTGGCCAGCCACCACGACCGGTAGATCAGCGCCAGAATGAAGGCCGTCACGCCGAAGTTGATGACGATCGCCGTCAGCATCAGCACCTGCGGCACCGGGTCGACCGTGGTCTCGCCCGTCGCTCCCCCGTCGATGATCGGCGCATCGCCGGCGCGCCCCGACATCATGAAGATGAGCAGGTTGGTCGCGTTGCCGACCAGCACGAACCCGATCAGAATGCGGGTCAGGCTCTTCTCGAGCATCACGTAGACGCCGGCGCCGTACATGATCGCCATCAGCACGACGAGGGTGAGCGAAGCGCTCATGCGCGCACCCCCTCTGCACCGGTTCCGGATGCCGCGGTGGCGGCATCGGCACCGGCACCGGTATCAGTGCTCTCGTCGCCGCGCGAGCCGTCGTCGCTGCCCGAGGCGCCCTCGCCGTCGCCGTCGGCCGCCTCGGCCTCCTGCCGGTCGACCTCGCCGCCGAGGCTCCGCAACACGTCGAGCACCACACCGATCACGACGAGGTACACGCCGATGTCGAAGATCGTCGACGTGCCGAACGACACGTGCCCGACCAGGGGAAGGTCGCCCTCGAAATACGCCGACGTGAGAATGTCTCCCCCGAAGAACAGCGAACCGAGCGCCGTGCCCGTCGCGACGAGCAACCCGCCACCGAGCAGGATGCCCGGGCCGATCGGCAGCGTCTCACCGAGCTCGTACCGGCCGCCTGCGAGGTAGCGCGCAATCAGCGCGAGGCCCGCCAGCAGCCCGCCGGCGAAGCCGCCGCCGGGCAGGTTGTGGCCAGCGAACAGCAGGTAGATCGACACCAGGATGGCCGGGTGGAACAGCAGCCGCACCAGCACCTCGATCATCAGCGATCGCGTCTCGGGCGCCAGTGTGCGACCACCGAGCAGCCAGGTGTGCTGCCGGGCATCCGGAGCCTCGTCGAGGGTGTGCGGGTCGGTCACCAGCTGGGCGCGCTCGCTGCTTCGCCGGCGCGTGCGGGAGTCCCGCAGCCGGGGAACCGTCACGTTCCGGCCGGTGACGAAAAGCAGGCTCGCCACTCCTGTCGCCACCACGACGAGAACAGAGAGCTCGTTCATCGTGTCCCACGCGCGGATGTCGACGAGCATCACGTTCACGACGTTCTTGCCGTGCCCCTCCTCGACGGCGAGCCGGGCCAGCTCCGGCCCCAGCCCCCCGGCCTGCCTCGCACCGAGGGCGATCAGCCCGACCAGGCCCATCGTGACCCCGACCGCAGCCCCGATGAGCGCCCGGCGCCACCGCCGCACGGGCTTGTTGTGCTGGGCGATCTTCAGCGGCAGCCGGCGCAGCACCAGCACGAACACCACGATCGTCACCGTCTCGACGAGGGCCTGGGTGAGCGCCAGGTCGGGTGCCCCGTGAAAGGCGAACAGCACCACGAGGCCGAAACCGGTCGCCCCTGCGAGCAGCACGGCGGCGAGCCGGTGGGTAGCGCGAGCTGCCATGACCGCAGCGACCGCCATCGCTGCGGCGACGAACACCTGGGCGGGGTAGTCCCACGCCACGAACTGCTCGGGCCAGGTGCGGTTCATGGCCGAGGCGACGCCGAGGCACAGCACGAACACCAGCAGGATGGTCGTGAGGTACTGCGGCAGGCCACCCCGCTGCGCGAAGACGGTGACGCGAGCCGCGACGCGGTCGACGCCGTGCACGATGGCCCAGTAGCTGCGGGCGGCATCAACCACCGGAGGCAGAGCGCGCTGCAGCCGCGCGAAGCGGCGGCGCACCGCGAAGAGGCCGAGCCCGATCGCGATCGCGGCGGCCGACAGCCCCAGGGCAGGCTCGAGCCCGTGCCAGAGCGCCAGGTGGTAGTCGCCTTCGCCGGCCACGGTGTCTGCGTAGCTCTCGAGTGCATGACCGAGCGGGGTGGCGAGCAGCCCGAGTGCGACGGTCGCGAGGCTCAGGATGATCGGGGCCGCGAGTATGCCTCTCGAGGCATGTGACCCGTGGTCGGCCGTGGGCGGCGCATCCGCTGCGGCGACCGCGGCCGTACCGGCCTCGAGTTCCGGCTTTCGGGCGAAGGCCCCCCACACGAAACGGGCGCTGTAGGCGACGGTCAACGCCGAGCCGATCACCGTACCGGCCAGCGCCAGCCACCCCCAGGCGTCACCGGCCGTGCCGGCCTCGATGAAGGCCGAGAACACGCCTTCCTTCGCGACGTAGCCGAGCAGCGGCGGAATGCCCGACATCGAGGCCACCGCGACGAGGGCCGTCAGCAGCAGTACCGGCCGACGCCGGCCCAGCCCGGTGAGGGCCCGCAGGTCGCGGGTGCCCTCGTCGTGGTCGATGATGCCGACGACGAGAAAGAGCGTCGCTTTGAACAGCGCGTGCGACAGCAGCAGGGCGGCTCCGGCGAGGGCTGCGTCGCGGCTGCCGAAACCGACCACCACGATCAGAAAACCCAGCTGGCTGACGGTGCCGTAGGCCAGCAGCAGCTTGAGGTCGTTCTGGCGGAGCGATCGCCAGGCGCCGAGGATCATCGTCGCGACCCCCACGATGACGACGACCGGCATCCACCCCGGGGTGTCGGCGAAGCCGGGCGCGAGGCGCGCCACGAGGTAGATGCCGGCCTTCACCATCGCCGCCGCGTGGAGGTACGCGCTCACCGGGGTCGGCGCCGCCATCGCCGCAGGCAGCCAGAAGTGAAAGGGCACCAGCGCCGACTTCGAGAACGCCCCGACGAGAATCAGCAGCACCGACACGGTCACGACTGCGCCCTCGGGCGGGTTCGCGACCAGGTGCGAGATCGACGTGCTGCCGCCGGCGACAGAGAGCAGCACGACGCCGACGAGCATGGCGAGCCCGCCGAACGTCGTGACGAGCAGCGCCTGCAGGGCCGCGCCGCGACTCTCCTTGCGCTCGGTGTAGTGGCCGATGAGGAGGTACGAGAGCACGCTCGTGATCTCCCAGAACATGAACATGATGTAGATGTCGTCGGCCGTGACCAGCCCGAACATCGTGCCCGCGAAGGCCAGCAGCAGGGCCGCGAACCGGCCGAGCGACGGCTCGTCGTCGGAGAAGTAGCGGGCGCAGTAGACCATGACGAGCGAACCGACTCCGGTCACCACCAGGGCGAGCAGCCACGCGAGCGTGTCCATGCGGAACGAGAACGCGATGCCGAGCTGGGGAATCCACGGCACGGTCTCGGCGATGACCCCGCCCCCGAGAACGGTGCCCGACTGCAGCGCGGTGTACACGAACACGGCCGCCGGCAGCAGGGCGACCACGTAGGAGACGCGGGCACCCAGCACCCGCGTGAGAGCGGGAGTGAGCACCGAAAGCCCCACGAACGTCAGCAGGGCAAAGATCACGCGGATCTCCTCATTTCGGGGAGAGGGGCAGGCTCACAGTTTACCGGGTGCTCCCTGAGAGCCCTGACAGGAACCGGATGCCGCCTCCCCCCGCCGACCGAGCCGCGGCAGCACCGCCACCAGAACGACCATCGCCACCAGTTCGACGAGCGTCTGGGTGACCACCGCCAACGGAGCGAGCGGCCAACGGCCCGCCACCGACAGGGCGAGCGGAAGCACGACGAGGGAGTTGCGGGTCGTCGCGCTGAAGACCGCCGCGCGCCGTGCCGGCACGTCGAGACGCGCCGACCGAGCAACCACCGCTGCCAGTATAGGGACCAGCACGGCGAACACCACGTAGAGCGGCACCACCCGCGCCAGCGCCGGGAGTTCGGAGCCGACAGCGGCCACCTGCGACGCGACCACCACGGCGAGCGTCGCCATCATCAGCGGCACCATCGCTGCCTCGGCGGTACGCAGCACGGCTCGCGCCGCCCGTGGGGCCGCCGCTCCGCCTCGTGCCCCCTCGGCCGCCCCTTCGCCTCGGCCCGCCAGCCACTGCACCGCCCCGGCGAGCGCCAGCGGCAGCACGATCAGCACCACGAACGAGCCGACGAGCGGTGCCGGATCGACCGCGGCCACGGCATCCACCCCCGCGAACAGCACGAGGAAGAGCGGCAGCAGCGCGAGCTGCAGCACCATCAGCACGGGCGTCGCGGCGAGCATGCGCTCGCGCGCGCCGCCGGCCAGCCCGGTGAAGACCACCACGTAGTCGACACACGGGGCGAGCAGCACGAGCAGCGCGCCGATCAGCAGCGCCTCGTCGTCGGCGACGAAACGCGTCAGACCGAACACGATCGCCGGAACCACCACGAAGTTCAGCCCCAGCACCACGCCGAGAAACCGGCCGTCCCGGAACGCTGCGGGCAACCGCGCGACGGGTACACCGGCGAACGTCGCGAACAGCAGCAGCCCGAGAACGGGAGTGATCGCGACCTCCAGTGCACCCGCCCACATCGGCACCGCCAGCCCGACGCCCGCACCGACCGCGAGAGACCCCACGTAGAGGGCGATCTGGTGGCGCTCCATCCCGTGCACCGCGCCACCCGCCATTGCTCGACCCTACTGCGCCGGTCATCGCCGCGCTGAGCCCGCTTGGCCCGCTCAGCCGCTGAGCCGGTGTGCCGCTGAGCCGCTGAGCCGCGCGACACTCCCGCGAGAACGCGCTCCCGCCCGCCGGTCACGGTGCAGCAAGATAGTGGCATGAACGAATTCCTCGATGCCGGGCTCGACGCCTTCTGGGGCGAGACGCTGGCTGCCGCCACGGGTTCCGAACGTCCGCCCTTCTCCGCCGTGGTCAAGGCCCCCGGTCACGCCGTCTACCTCTCCGGCCAGACCTACCCCGTCATCGGCTCGACGGATGCCGTGGCCCCCGCCCTCGTTGACCTGCGCGAGCAGACCGAGGCGTGCCTGCAGAACCTCGACCGGCTCATCACCGCTGCCGGAGGAACCCGCACCGACATCGTGAAGGTCACCATCTTCAACACCGACATGAGCCGCCAGCAGGTCGTCAACGACGCCTACGCCGAGTTCTTCGGCGACCATCGCCCGGCGCGCAGCCACGTCGAGGTGTCGCGGCTCGCCGACCCCGACCTCCTGATCGAGATCGAAGCGATCGCGTCGCTGTGACGCTGCCCCGGCCCTCCGCCCCGGTGCCGGCCGGGCGTACCGTCGAACCCGGCGACCGCTGCCCCTGCCTGAGCGGCACCACCTACGCCGAATGCTGCCTCCCTGCCCACCTCGGCGTGCAGCCGGCACCCACGGCCGAACGGCTGATGCGCTCCCGGTACTCGGCGTTCGTGGTCGGCGACGCCGCCTACCTGCGTTCGTCCTGGCATCCGTCGACCCGCCCGGCGACGATCGACCTCGACCCCACCCAGCACTGGTACCGCCTCGACATCGTGAACCGCACAGCGGGCGGGATGCTCGACCGCACAGGCACGGTCGAATTCGTCGCCCACTACCGCCACCCCGCAGGGCCGCAGGGCGGCACCGTGCGCGGGGAGCTACGGGAGACCAGCACCTTCGCCCGGCACCGAGGCGAATGGTTCTACGTCTCGGGTGAGCATCCGCCGATGCCTGCCGGGGAGCGCGCATGACGAGCGAACAGTTCACCATCGTCGTCATCGCGGTTCTGGCGGTCATCGATCTCGGCGTGCGCATCACCGCGATCATCGTCGTGCCGCGCAACCGGCGTCCGTCTGCGGCGATGGCCTGGCTGCTCGCGATCTTTTTGATCCCGTACGTCGGTGTGCTCGTCTTCCTGCTGATCGGCAGCTACAAGCTCCCGAAGAAGCGGCGCGACAAGCAGGTGGCGATCAACGAGTTCATCATCGAGACCACCAACGGCATCGAGCTGGTCACCGACGACAAGCCGTGGCCGCCGTGGCTCCGCTCGGTCGTGCACCTCAACCGCGAGCTCGGCGCGATGCCCCTGGTCGGCGGCAACTCGGCGAGCCTCATCGGCGACTACGCGGCATCCATCGCCGCGATGGCGGCCGAGGTCGACAGGGCCGAGCGTTTCGTGCACGTCGAGTTCTACCTGATCGCGCTCGACGACGTCACGGGCGTCTTCTTCGACGCGCTCGAAGCCGCGGTGAAGCGCGGCGTCATCGTGCGCGTGCTGGTCGACCACATCACGGCCATCCGCAGCCCCACCCACCGGGCCACATTCAAGCGGCTCACGGCGATGGGTGCGAACTGGCAGTTCATGCTGCCGGTGCAGCCGCTGAAGGGAAAGTGGCAGCGGCCCGACCTCCGCAACCACCGCAAGCTGCTGGTCGTCGACGGAACGGTCGGCTTCATGGGCTCGCAGAACATGGTGAGCCGCGACTACAACAAGAAGAGCAACATTCGTCGCGGTCTCAAGTGGCAAGACCTGATGACGCGGGTCGAAGGCCCGATCGTCAGCGGTATCAACGCCATCTTCATCACCGACTGGTACAGCGAGACGAACGAGTTGCTCTCGCGCGAGACGGTCGAGATCACCGACGAGATCGTGAATTCAGCACCGGATGCCCTGGACTGCCAATTGGTGCCCAGCGGCCCGGGGTTCGAGGGGGAGAACAACCTGCGGCTCTTCCTGGCGCTGATGTATTACGCGCAGCGGCGCATCATCATCACCTCGCCGTATTTCGTCCCAGACGACTCGATGCTGTACGCGATCACGACGGCGGCCCAGCGCGGCCTCGACGTGCAGCTGTTCGTCTCGGAGATCGGCGACCAGGCGGGGGTGTATCACGCGCAGCGGTCGTACTACGAGGCTCTCCTGCGGGCCGGCGTGAAGATCTGGCTCTACCAGGCGCCGTACATCCTGCACGCGAAACACTTCACGATCGACGACGATGTGGCGGTGATCGGGTCGAGCAACATGGACATCCGGTCGTTCAACCTCGACCTCGAGATCTCGATGATGGTGCGCGGCCGCCGTTTCGTCGAGGAGATGCGCGGCATCGAAGACGGCTACCGTGCCCTCAGCCGCGAACTCACGCTCGACGCCTGGCTGAAGCAGCCGCTCCGCTCCACCATCCTCGACAACCTCGCCCGCCTGACCTCCGCCCTGCAGTGAGGGCCGTCTTCGACTCGGCGATTTCTGTCGCCTGCTCCGGCGCTGAGCGACAGAAATCGCCGAGTCGATGTGAGGGTCAGGCGCGCGAGCGGAGCAGGGTGAACGAGCAGTCGCGCACGATGAGCGTCGACACGGGGGCCACCACCTGCTGCTCGGGGTCGCTCGACAGGGCCAGCTCCCACTCGGCGTTCGGCGCATCCGGAACCTGGAACTCGACGCCGTTCTCGGCGGCGTTCAGCAGCAGCGCGAATGCGTCGCCGCTCTCGTGCTCCAGCAGGAAGGCGATCGAGCGCGCGTCGGGGTTCTTCCAGTCCTCGTCGCTGAACTCCTCGGCGTCGCTCCGCTCGATGACCACGGTGTCGGAGTCGCCCGTTGACGGCGCCGAACGGAACCACGCCGGGTGCAGCGCCAGGTTCTCACGGCGCAGCGCGATGAGCTGCGTCGTGAAGGCGAGCAGCTCCTGGTCGGCGTTCGCCCAGTCGAACCACGAGATCTCGTTGTCCTGGCAGTAGGCGTTGTTGTTGCCGCCCTGTGTGCGGCACATCTCGTCGCCGCCGAGCAGCATCGGCACACCGGCCGACAGCAGCAGCGTCGCCAGGAAGTTGCGTCGCAGACGCGCACGCCGCTCGTTCACGGCCTCATTGTCTGTCGCCCCCTCCGCCCCGCCGTTCGACGACTTGTTGTCGCTCTCACCGTCGTTGTTGTCTTCGCCGTTCGCCGCGTTGTGCTTCGAGTTGTAGGCGGTGAGGTCGGCGAGGGTGAACCCGTCGTGCGCCGTGACGAAGTTGATGCTCGACAGCGGCGAGCGGCGGTCGGCCTCGTAGACGTCGGGGCTGCCCAGCACACGCTGCGAGAGCGTGCCCAGGATGCCGTCGCTGCCGTGCCAGAAGTCGCGCACGTCGTCGCGGAACTTGCCGTTCCACTCCGACCAGTCGGCCGGGAAGCCGCCGACCTGGTAGCCGGCCGTGTCCCACGGCTCGGCGATCATCTTCACCGGCGCGAGCACCGGATCCTGCTGGATCAGCGTGAGGAACGCACTGTGCAGCTCGGCGTCGCCGCCCTGCCGGGTGAGGGTCGTCGCGAGGTCGAACCGGAACCCGTCGACGTGCATCTCGGTCACCCAGTACCGCAGCGAGTCCATGATCAGGCCGAGGGCCGTCGGGTGCGAGACGTTCAGGCTGTTGCCCGTGCCTGTCGTGTCGAAGTAGTTGCCGCGGTCGTCTTCGACGAGCCGGTAGTACGCCTCGTTGTCGATGCCCTTGAACGACAGCGTCGGGCCCATGTGGTTGCCCTCGGCGGTGTGGTTGTAGACCACGTCGAGAATCACCTCGAGGCCGGCCGCATGCAGGTTCTTCACCATCTGCTTGAACTCGGCGACCTGCCCGCCGCCGTCACCCGCCGACGCGTACTCGCCGTGCGGGGCGAAGAAACCGATGCTGTTGTAGCCCCAGTAGTTGCGCAGGTCTTTCTCGAGCAGGTGGCTGTCTTGAACGAACTGGTGAACCGGCATGAGCTCGACCGCGGTGATTCCGAGGTCGGTGAAGTGCTTGATGGCTGCAGGATGCCCGAGGCCGGCGTAGGTGCCCCGAATCTCTTCGGGAACGTCGGGGTGCAGCTTCGTGAAGCCCTTCACGTGGGTCTCGTAGATGACGCTCTCGCTCAGCTGTGTGCGGGGCGCGACGTCGGGGCCGCTGCCGTCGCTCTCGCCGCTCCAGTCGAACGCCGGATCGGTGATCACGCAGAGCGGGGTCGACCCGGCCGAGTCGCTCTCATCCATCTTCTCGGGCTCGTTCATGTCGTGACCGAACACTGCCTGGCCCCAGGTGTAGTCGCCCTCGATCGCCGTGGCGTGCGGGTCGAGCAGCAGCTTGTGGTGGTTGTGGCGGAGGCCCTCGGCCGGGTTCCACGGACCGTCGACACGGATGCCGTAGCGCGTGCCGATGCCGACGCCCTCGACGAAGCCGTGGAAGACGTGCCCGGTGCGCTCGGTCAGCCGCGTCACGGTCTCGCCCGCGGTGCCGTCGTCACCGAAGCTGCAGAAGTCGACGGAGTCGGCGGTCTCGGAGTAGACCGCGAACGAGATGCCCCCCTCGAGCAGTGTGACACCGAGCGGATAGGGCAGAGAGCGGGGAGGATTCGTCATACTCATATCCTTCCGGGTGCCACTGACACTCCCCCGCCACGGCGGGAGGGCTTGACGAGCACGGCCCGCGCATGCTGAGCGCGCGGCACTGCGGCAAAACCGGCCCGGGCGCAAGGGTGGCCGGTGCGGCAACACCCTCCCCTACTGTGGAGGGGCGGGCCAGACGGCCCTGCGGGTTGCACGGGGCTCAGTCCACCGATCGCGCACTGCCGCCGCCCACCTCCGCTGCCCTCATCGCCCGCCCCACCATTCGACCCCGAGGAGAACCGTGCCGACCGCCCTCTCGTGGGTCACCCTCGCTCCCCTTCGCCCCGTCGCACCGGGCCCCTGGGTTGCGCTCGCGTCGGCGTGGGTGCAGGCGGTTCCGGATGCCGCGACCCCCGCCGGCGGCATCGACACGGGGGGCGTCGACCCGGTCTCGGCGGCACTGCGCTTCGCGGTCGAGTGTGCTGCCGCGCATCCGTTCCCCGGAGGCGGACGCACCGCCGAACTGTGGGAGCTGCTCGCCACCGTCGCGGCCGCCGACCTCGGCGCCGCCCGCGCGGTCGAGCCGCACCTCGACGCCCTCGCCATTCTCGACCAGGCGGGCCGGCTCGACCTTGCGACCGGCTCCACCACGTGGGGCGTGTTCGCGGCAGAGGGCGGTGACGACCCGCTGACCGCCACCCGCGCAGCCGACGGCGGGTGGACCCTCACCGGCACCAAGCCGTGGTGCTCCCTCGCCGACCGGCTCGACCGGGCGCTGGTCTCGGCCAGGCTCGCGCCCGTCGCGGCCCCCGCGCCCTCAGCTCCGTCGGAGGGCGGCACCGCGGCAACGAGCAACGCCCCGGCCGGCGGCGCCGCGCCGGCGAGCGTGCAGACCCCCACCCGCGGCCTCTTCGCCGTCGACCTGCACGAGCCGGGCGTCACCGTCGTCGACGGCGCCTGGAAGGCACGCGGGCTCAGTGAGATCCCGAGCGGACCTGTGCGCTTCGAGGCCGTTCCCGTCGAGCCCGTCGGCGACCCGGGCTGGTACCTCCGTCGGCCCGGCTTCTCGTGGGGCGGCATCTCGGTCGCCGCCTGCTGGTTCGGGGGCACCGTCGGGCTCGCCCGTACCCTCCTCGACCGCGCGGCCGCCGGCAGCGATCCTCTCCTCCACATGCACCTCGGTGCAGTGGATGTGCACATCGAGAACGCCCGCCGCACCCTCGCCGAGGCCGCGGTACTCGTCGACGCCGGGTCAGCGGTCGGCGACCCGGGCCGCCTGCTCGCCAAACGCGTGCGGGCAACGGTCGCCCACGCAGCCGAGGCGACGCTCACCCACGTCGCCCACGCCCTGGGGCCCGCTCCCCTCGCCCTCGACGCCGAGCATTCGAAACGTGTCGCCGACCTCGAGCTGTACATCCGCCAGCACCACGCCGAGAAAGACGACCTCTCGCTCGGTCGCCAGCTCGCGGTGGCGACCGGCCCGTCGGCGTCGCCCGCTGGCACCGCGGGGGTCGTCGAGGTCGCTCCGTGGTGAGCTTCGACGCCCGTCTCCCCGGCACCGCAGCCGCCGACTGGCTGGGCGACCCGCGTTTCGCGGCGATGCCCGTCTTCTCCCTCACAGGCGTCGACCGGATGATCGTGGTCGCCGCCCACCCCGACGACGAGACGCTCGGGGCCGGCGCCCTGATCGCCTCCGCCCGCGCCCGCGGCATCCCCACCTCGGTCATCGTCGTCACCGACGGCGCCGCCTCCCACCCCGGGTCTCCCTCCGTCGCCGCCGCCGCCCTCGCGGCGACCCGCGCCGCCGAAGTGCAGGCGGCACTCCACCTCTTGAACCCCGACGCCACCCTCACCCTCCTCGGCTTCCCCGACGGCCGCGTGCGCGAGAACCGCACCGCCATAGCGGCCGCCCTCCGCCCCCTCCTCTCCTCCAC
>NZ_PSTT01000046.1 GCF_002931235.1 Subtercola sp. Z020
CCCCCGGAGCAGAAGAAGCCCGTCGACCCGGCCGCCCCCTAGCCGCCTGCGTCTCCCGCGTCCCTCGTTCTGCGCTCTGCGGGAACGAAAAAGGGCCCGCTCCGTGGAGCGGGCCCTTCGTGGTGGAGCTGAGGGGATTCGAACCCCTGACCCCCTGCATGCCATGCAGGTGCGCTACCAACTGCGCCACAGCCCCGAACTTCGGAGGCGGATCTCGGGGAGTTCCGCTCCAAACAACTTGCCCAGACTACTACACGCCGGGCCCAGGAGTGAAACCGAGACGGTCTCAACCGGTGGGCTGCGGCATCCGGATGCCTAGCTCACCGGCACGGTGAGAGGAACGACCGGGCAGTCCTTCCAGAGGCGCTCGAGCGAGTAGTAGAGGCGGTCTTCGTCGTGGAAGACGTGCACGATCAGGTCGCCGAAGTCGAGCAGCACCCAGCGACCCTCAGAGAGGCCCTCACGACGCAGCAGCTTGGCGCCGTGCTCTTCGACCTTCTCGATGACCTCTTCGGCGATGGCGCGCACGTTCGGCTCGTTGCGACCGGAGACCACGAGGAAGACGTCGGTCAGCGGCAGAGGGCCGGACACGTCGAGGGCGACGAGGTTCTCGGCCTGCTTGGAGTCGGCGGCGCGAGCCGCGACGTGGGTGAGATCGACGGAACGGTCGGATGCTGTCACAGGGTTACCAGACGATTAGATGATTCGGAAAGCGACGACGGCCACGATGAGGCCGATCACGCCGATGGCGAGCACTCCGGCGACCACCGCGAGAACCACGGGTGCGTTGGTGCGGCTGCGCTTGGGGGGTGCGATCAGACCCGAGCTCGATCCATGGGTGCTGACGGCGCGGGTGGCGCTGACGGGAGCGACATCGGAACCGACGTCGCCGTCGGGGTCGAGGTACGCATCGAGCTCGGAGGACTCGAGGCCGTCGGCCGGGGCCGCGCCCATCGAGCCGAGGCTCATCGGCAGGTCGATCGACCCCGTGATGATGACTTCGCCGGTCTCGTCGAGCGCCGTTCCCACGTCACCGTGGTTCGGAACGGAGGGCAGCACGAGCGCGCTCGTGGTGGCGACACTGTTCGACGAGCCCACTCCGCGCGACGCGATCAGGGCATCGAACGACGAGTCGGTCGGCTTCGGCCGGTCGACCTCGCGGTCGGTGGGCGCTGTGCCCGCAGCGGCCGGGAAGAGCGGAGACAGGATCGGGCCCGACGGGTTCTCGTCGATCGTGATGACGTGCACGGCCTCGGGAGCGACGGTGTCGTCGATCTCGGCGAACTCCTCGTCTTCCTGGCTGGCGACCTCGGGATCGACGGTGCCGTCGACGACGATCAGTTCTTCGACGACCGGAACGACGACCTCGCTCGTGTCGTCTGTGCTCTCGGCAGAGGCGTTCTCATCGGTGGATGCCGGGGTCGTGTAGACAGCACCGGTCTCGACGACCTCGATCGTGTTGGTCTCTGCTCCTGCGTCGGCGCGCTGTGCGGCGGCGTCGCCGGCGTCAGGACCGTCGTGGATCAGCTCGGCGATGATCGGGCCCGTTGCGGTGCCGGCCCCGGGAAGCCCGGCGTTGGTGCGCTCGATCGCGGCGCGCTGCTCGGCCGCACGCTGTTCGGCGGCGATCTTCTCATCGGCTGCCTGCTGGTCTGCGGCATGCTGCTCAGCGAGTGGATGATCGGTGGAGAGTGCGCGGCGGGCCCGGCGGCTGAGCGCAGGAGTACCGGCGGGCGCGAACGGCACGGCCGCGATGACACCAGAGTCGGTGGTGGGGGCAGCCGTTGTGGCAGACGCAGGAGCCTCGGGCTCAACTGAAGCCGGCGGCTCGACGGGCGCCGACGACTCGACGGGCGCGGGGGCCGCAGCCGCAGTGGACGCGGCGTCGGCATCAGCAGCGCGACGCTCGGCAGACGCCTCTTCGGCGGCCTTCGCGTCTTCCTTCTGCTGCTTGCGCGGTTTTTGGCGCTCGAGTTCACGGAGCGCGCGCCGTGTCAGCGGCTGCTCGTCGTGAGGCACAGTCATTCAACACTCCGATATAGGTGATGCTTGGTGATGTACTGAACTACACCGTCGGGTACCAAGTACCACACTGGGAATCCCCGGCCTACCCGCCCGCGACAGTCTGTTGACGAGATCGCGAGCGCCGGAACTTCCAAATAGCTTACGTCCTGTCTCGGCAAAGCGGAAATGGCAAGGGTGTGACCTGGCCGTGAAACCGCCACGAAGTGGGCGAGAGACCACAGCTCCTCGGAGTCCTTCCAGCCGAGGATCTGGGCGATCGCGTCGGCTCCCGAGATGAAGAACAGGTCGGCGTCGGGGTTGGCGGCCTGCACGTCGCGCAGGGTGTCGATCGTGTAGGTCGGGCCGCCGCGATCGATGTCGACGCGGCTGACGCTGAACCGCGGGTTGGATGCCGTGGCGATCACCGTCATGAGATACCGGTGCTCGGCCTCTGTGACATCGGTCTTCTGCCAGGGCGAACCGGTCGGCACGAATAGCACGGTGTCGAGGTCGAAGAACTGCGCCACTTCGCTGGCGGCGACGAGGTGCCCGTGGTGGATCGGGTCGAACGTGCCGCCCATGATGCCGATGCGCTGCCGACGCACCTCGCCCGGGATCACCTCAGGAGCAGCGGTCATGGGGTGTGGGCGGCGTTCTGCGGGCTCAGGCGGACGATCGGAGCGGACGGCGGGAGGATGCCCGGGCGTCAGTGGTCGGCGCCGGTGCGGTCGCCGTGGCCGTGGAGGTCGTGCGACTGCGCGAACGCAGCGGACTTCTGCGGGTGACGGTTCGCCACGTCACGGTAGCTCCACATCACGAAGCCTGCGATCAGGAAGATCACGAAGGCGATCAGCCCGAAGAACACACCGGGGAAGGGCAGCTGGTTGACAGCCTCTTCAGACAGAACGATCGCACTCGTCACGACAGACATTGATTCTCCTGGTCACTGTGGCGGCCGAGACGGCCACACGTCAACAATACCGCTCCCGGCGGAGGGCACGAGGCACCTGCGCGGGGAGCTAGCGGATCTGGCCCGAGCCGCGAACGAGCCACTTGGTGCTGGTGAGCTCCGGCAGCCCCATGGGACCCCGGGCGTGGAGCTTCTGGGTGGAGATGCCCACCTCGGCGCCGAACCCGAACTCCCCGCCGTCGGTGAAGCGGGTCGAGGCGTTCACCATGACCGCAGCGGAGTCGACCTCGTTCAGGAACCGCTCCGCGTTGCCGAGGTCGTTCGTGATGATCGACTCCGTGTGGTGTGTGGAGAAGGTGCGGATGTGCTCCATCGCCTCGTCGACATCGGCCACGACCTTCACAGCGATGTCGAGGCTCATGTACTCCGTCTGCCAGTCTTCGTCGGTCGCCGGAACGGAATCGGCGAAGAGAGCCCGCGCCTCGTCGTCGGCGTGCACGGTGACACCCGCTTCACGCAACCGCGACAGCACGGGTGGCAGCAACCGCGCGGCAGCCCGCCGGTGCACCAGCAGCGTCTCGAGGGCGTTGCACACGCTCGGGCGCTGCACCTTGGCATTCTCGACGATGTCTACCGACCACGCCTCGTCGGCACTCTCGTCGAGGAAGACGTGAACGACACCGGCACCGGTCTCGATGACGGGAACCGTCGACTCGGCAACCACCGTGTTGATGAGCGAAGCGCTGCCCCGTGGAATCAGCACGTCGACCAGGCCCCGGGCCTGCATCAGTTCGCGCGCACCGTCGCGACCGAACTCGTCGATGGTCTGCACGCACTCCCGGGGAAGCCCGACGGAGGCCAGCGCATCCTGGATCAGACCCACGAGCACCCGGTTGGTGTTCTCGGCAGCCGAACCGCCGCGCAGCACGACCGCGTTGCCGCTCTTGAGGGCGAGCGCGGCGATGTCGACGGTGACGTTCGGCCGCGCCTCGTAGATGACCCCGACGACACCGAACGGCACGCGCACCTGGTCGATACGGATTCCGTTCGGCAGCACGCGGCCGCGCACACTCTCACCCACCGGATCGACCAGCGCGACGATCTCGAGCACCGCAGAGGCCAGAGCCGTGAGGCGCGCCTCGGAGAGGGCGAGCCGGTCCTGCAGCGCCGGGGAGAGACCGTTCTCGCGCCCGTTCGCCAGGTCGAGTTCGTTCGCGGGCAGAATGTCGGCCGCTGCGCCGGCGACGGCGCGGGAGATCGCGTCGAGGGCGCGGTTCTTCAGGTCGGCGGTCGCCGTGGCGAGAACGAGCGAGGCCCGCCGGGAGGCGGCGAGCCTGTCGGTGAGCGACGGAGCAGCGAGAGTGGTGGTGGCCATGCTCAGAATTCTAGGACGAGGCTCGCCGCGCACGGGGGCCGAACCGATTTCTGTGGATAACTCTCACTCCACGTCGGGTGTGAAGAAGGTGCCGATCGGATGCCCGGCCAGAGCCTCCCTGACGAGCGAGGCCGAGGTCACGAGCACCGCGGTGCCGGCATCCGCAGCCAGGCGGGCGGCAGACACCTTGGTCGCCGCTCCCCCGGTGCCGACCCCTGCAGCGCCGACATCGCCGAACGTGACATCGTCGAGCCGGTCGCCGACCGGCACATCCACGATCTTCACCGCACCGGGCTCGTGCGGCGGACGGGTGTAGAGCGCGTCGACGTCGGAGAGCAGCACCAGGAGGTCGGCCTCGACCAGCACGGAGACCAGGGCGGCGAGGCGATCGTTGTCGCCGAACCGGATCTCGTGGGTCGCGACCGTGTCGTTCTCGTTGACGATCGGCAGGATGCGGAGCTTCAGGAGCCGCTCCATCGCCCGCTGTGCGTTCGACCGGTGGCCAGGGTTCTCGAGGTCGCCTGCCGTCAGCAATACCTGGCCCGCCACGATGCCGAAGTGGTCGAGGCTGTCCTGGTAGCGGTAGATGAGCACGTTCTGGCCCACCGCTGCGGCGGCCTGCTGGGTCGCCAGATCGGTCGGCCGTTCGCCGAGCTGCAGGAACGGCATCCCTGTCGCGATCGCACCCGAGGAGACGAGCACGACCTCGGTGCCGCTGCCGTGCACCTCGGCGAGGGCGGCCACCAACACGGCGATGTGCCCCGCATTGTCACCGCTGATCGACGACGAGCCCACCTTCACGACGACGCGCGTCGCGGTTCTGATCTGCTCCCTGGCGAGGATGGGCCTTCGGGTCACTCCTGTTCCTCGCCGCGCGAGACCGGGCTTCCGACGGCGTCTGGGTCGTAGTCGGGCTCGGTCAGCCCGTCGGCGGCCTCGTCGCCCCAGAGACCGGCCTCCTTCTCCCGCACGAGCTCGGCGCGGGCGGCCGCCTTGGCGTCCATCAGCTCGACGTAGCGCTGGCGCCTCGTCTGGTTGGTGCGCCGGGCGTTCGGGTCGAGACGTGGATCGGTGCCGCGCGGGGCGGTGACGAGCTCGGCGGTCGACGTGAGCGTGGGCTCCCAGTCGAAGATGATGCCGTTGCCCGGGCCGATGACGACGGTGGAACCACCGACCGCGCCGGCGCGGAACAGTTCGTCTTCGACGCCGAGCTTTGCGAGCCGGTCGGCGAGGAACCCGATGGCCTCCTCGTTCGTGAAGTCGGTCTGGGCGACCCAGCGCTCGGGCTTCGCCCCGAGCACGCGATACACGTTGCCGAACGAGCCGCCTTCGACGACGACCCGGAAGTCGGTGTCGTCGACGGCCTTGGGCCGGATGACGATGCGCGGCTTGGCCGCTTCGGAAGCGGCTTCAGCGCGGCTCTTCTCCACGACGCCGGCCAGGGCGAACGACAGCGGCTGCAGTCCCTCGTGGCTGACCGTCGAGATCTCGAACACGCGGTACCCGCGGGCTTCGAGGTCGGGGCGCACGAAGTCGGCGAGCTCACGACCCTCGGGAACGTCGATCTTGTTCAGCGCGATGAGCTGGGGTCGTTCGAGCAGCGGCAGCTGGCCATCCGGAACCGGATAGGCGGCGAGCTCGCCGAGGATGATGTCGAGGTCGCTGAGCGGGTCGCGGCCGGGCTCGAGCGTCGCGCAGTCGAGAACGTGCAGCAGCGCGCTGCAGCGCTCGACGTGGCGCAGGAACTCGAGGCCGAGGCCCTTGCCCTCGCTGGCGCCCTCGATCAGGCCGGGCACGTCGGCGATCGTGTAGCGGGTCTCGCCCGCCTGGACGACGCCGAGGTTCGGGTGCAGGGTCGTGAAGGGGTAGTCCGCGATCTTCGGCTTCGCTGCCGACATCGCCGCGACCAGGCTCGACTTGCCCGCGGAGGGGTACCCCACGAGTGCGACGTCGGCGACCGTCTTCAGTTCGAGGAAGACGTCGCCCTCCCAGCCCGGCGTGCCGAGCAGGGCGAAACCGGGGGCCTTGCGCTTGCTGGAGGCGAGCGCGGCGTTGCCGAGCCCACCCTGGCCGCCGGGAGCGACGACGATGCGGATGCCCGGCTCGTCCATGTCGACGAGCGTCTCGCCCTCGGCGTTCTTGACGACGGTGCCGACCGGCACGTTCAGCACCATCTCCTCGCTCGAGAAGCCGTTGCGGAAGTCGCCGGCCCCGGGGCCGCCGTTCTCCGAACTGCGGTGCGGTCGACGGTGGAAGTCGAGGATGGTCGTGGTCTGCGGGTCGCTGACGAGGATGATGTCGCCGCCGTTGCCGCCGTTGCCACCGTCGGGGCCTGCAAGCGGCTTGAACTTCTCGCGCTTGATCGACACGCAGCCGTTGCCGCCGTTGCCGGCACGCAGATGGAGGGTTACCTGGTCAACAAACGTTGCCATCTGCACTCCTTACAGTGGTGCGACCCGGGTCGCGTCGAAACGAAAAAACAGGGGCGAGCCGAAGCCCGCCCCTGCGTGAAACAAGAGATACCTGACTAGGCAGGCACCGCGACGGGCTCGGTTGCGACAACCGGCACGACGATGTTGATGACCTTGCGACCACCCTTGTGACCGAACTCGACCGAGCCGGCAGCGAGGGCGAACAGGGTGTCGTCGCCGCCACGGCCGACGTTCACGCCGGGGTGGAAGTGGGTGCCACGCTGGCGGACGATGATCTCGCCTGCGGAGACGACCTGGCCGCCGAAGCGCTTCACGCCGAGACGCTGGGCGTTGGAGTCACGACCGTTGCGAGTGGAACTCGCGCCTTTTTTGTGTGCCATTTGTTCTACCTGCCCTTACTTGATCGTGGTGACCTTGACACGGGTCAGCTCCTGGCGGTGGCCCTGGCGCTTCTTGTATCCGGTCTTGTTCTTGAACTTCTGGATGACGATCTTCGGGCCGCGGAGGTCTTCGAGCACCTCGGCCGTGACCTTCACCTTGGCCAGCTTGGCCGAGTCGGTCGTGATGGTCGAACCGTCGACCAGCAACACCGCTGCCAGCTGGATGTTGCCGTCTTTGTCGCCCTTGATGCGGTCGAGAGTGACGATCGTGCCGACCTCGACCTTTTCCTGGCGGCCACCGGCGCGCACTACTGCGTAAACCACTTCACATACCTATTCTCTACTCGGCGACTGCGCTCAACGGTAGTTGACCTGCACCCTGGATATTCAATGAAAACTTCTGGGAGACCCAGTTTCGGCGCGCGGGCTGAGCCATGCGCGCACCAACGGTCTACTTTACTTCGAAGCACCCCCCGGGTCAAACTGATCGGATGACCGTGCTGATCGATCTGCCCCGCTGGCCCGCCCACGACACGCTGTGGTCGCACCTGATCAGCGACTCGTCGCTCACGGAGTTGCACAGCTTCGCCGCAGCCCTCGGGATACCGCGGCGCGGCTTCGATCTGGACCACTACGACGTGCCCGCCTCACGCTACGACGAGATCGTCGCGGCGGGGGCCGTGCCGGCGACGATGCGCGAGATCGTCGTCGCCCTCCGCACGAGCGGGCTCCGGGTGATCGCGAAGGATCGCCCGGGGCGCCGCTGACGGACGCCCAGCCGGAAGCGCGGTCGGCAGCCCGGGGGCTGCCGACCGCGCTGGCTACGGGGCGGGAGGGGCGACCGGGGCGCTGAGCGCCGCGGTCGACACGCGACGACTGCGCGAGCGGCCCTGGCCGGGCTGCTTCGGTTCGGGCAGGGCTTCGAGCACAGAGTCGAGCAGCTTCTCGGCGTCTTCGCGCTTCGAGCGCGGTGCCACAGCGGGAGTCACGGGCAGGTCGAAGATCGGCGACGAGGAGGTCACCGCTGCGTCCTCCATGACACCCGAGGTCGCATCTGCGGCTTCGGCGGAGACACCGGCAGTCGGCTCGACTTCCCTGGCCCGGCTGGCGGCAGGCTCGGCCGAGCCCTCGACGGCGCGACGGTCTTCGTCTGCCGCCTCGGCTGCGGCCGCGGCCCGCTGGCTGCGGGAGCGGCGCGAGGTGCGACGCGAACGCTGCGGCGCTGCGCCTGCGTCGGCGTCAGTGCTGTCTGCGTCAGTGCTGTCTGCGTCAGTGCTGTCTGCGTCGGTGGTGTCGACCGTCTCCTCCGAGCCGGCGTTCCCGCCCGCTCGGGGCGACTCGGCCGACCCTGCGCCGCCGGCCGAACCCGCGGCCGGACCGGATGCCGGACCCGCAGCGTCGGAGCCGCCCGTCGTCGGCAGCGACCCCTGCAGTGCGGCCTCGGCCACGGCGGCCGACTCGGCCAGCGTCACCTCGACGGCAGGCTTCTGCCCGTTGGCCGAGGCGATGGTGCTCGCCGCGATCTTGGCGAGGGCGGACTGGGCCGCAGGCGTGATGCTGTGCGTCACGCCGTTCGAGTGCGGTGCGCCGGAACCCGATCCAGAACCGTTCGAGCCGTTCGACGACCCGGATCCGGTTCCACCACCGTTACCCGACCCGCCGTTGCCGCCGCCGTTCGAGCCATTGCCCCCACCGTTGCCGTTGCCGCCACCGTTGCCGTTCGACCCGTTGCCGTTCGATCCGTTGCCGCCCTTCCGGCCCCGACGCTGCTCGGGCTGGGGGGTCTGCATCTGGCGGTGCTTCGACACGGGGTCGTGGTGCACCAGCACACCTCGGCCGGCGCACACCTCGCAGGGCTCGCTGAACGATTCGAGCAGCCCGAGCCCGAGCTTCTTGCGCGTCATCTGCACGAGCCCGAGCGACGTGACCTCGGCCACCTGGTGCTTGGTGCGGTCGCGGCTGAGGCACTCCACGAGCCGCCGCAGCACGAGATCGCGGTTCGATTCGAGCACCATGTCGATGAAGTCGACCACGATGATTCCGCCGATGTCGCGGAGCCGCATCTGCCGCACGACCTCGTCGGCCGCCTCGAGGTTGTTCTTGGTGACGGTCTCTTCGAGGTTGCCGCCCGAGCCGACGAACTTTCCCGTGTTCACGTCGACCACGGTCATGGCCTCTGTGCGATCGATGACGAGCGAGCCGCCCGAGGGCAGCCAGACCTTCCGGTCGAGCGCCTTCTCGATCTGCTCGTTGATGCGGTACCGGTCGAAGGGGTCACCCTCGCCGTCGAAGATCTCGATGCGCTCGACCAGATCCGGAGCCACCTGCGACAGGTAGGTCTCGATCGTCGCCTGGGCGTCGGAGCCGCTGATCACGAGCTTCTGGAAGTCTTCGTTGAAGACGTCGCGGATGATCTTGATGAGCAGGTCGGGCTCGCCGTGCAGAAGGGCGGGCGCCTGCAGCGACTTCACGTTGTCGCTGATCGCCGACCACTGGCTCACGAGGCGCTGCACATCGAGTGTGAGCTGCTCTTCGGTCGCGCCCTCGGCCGCGGTGCGCACGATCACGCCGACGTTCTCGGGCAGCACCTCTTTCAGGATCTTCTTCAGGCGCGCGCGCTCGGTGTCGGGGAGCTTGCGGGAGATGCCGTTCATGGTGCCGTTCGGCACGTACACGAGGTACCGGCCGGGCAGCGAGACCTGGCTGGTGAGGCGGGCACCCTTGTGGCCCACGGGGTCTTTGGTGACCTGAACGAGCACGGTGTCGCCGGGCTTCAGTGCAAGTTCGATGCGGCGCGGCTGGTTGCCGGTGTCAGCCGCATCCCAGTCGACCTCGCCGGAGTAGAGCACGGCGTTCCGGCCGCGGCCGATGTCGACGAAGGCCGCCTCCATGCTCGGCAGAACGTTCTGCACGCGGCCGAGGTACACGTTGCCGATCAGCGAGGCATCCTGCGCCTTGGCGACGTAGTGCTCCACGAGCACGTTGTCTTCGAGCACACCGATCTGGATGCGGTCGTGCGCCGAGCGCACGACCATCTGGCGGTCGACCGACTCGCGGCGGGCGAGAAACTCGGCCTCGGTGATGACCGGACGGCGACGACCGGCATCGCGACCGTCCCGGCGGCGCTGCTTCTTCGCTTCGAGGCGTGTGGAGCCCTTGATGCGCTGCGGCTCGGTGATCAGCTCGGGTGCGGGCGCCTGCTGGCGGGGCGGGCGCACCTTGACGACGGTGTTCGGCGGCAGGTCGTCGGGCAGCCGGCTCTCGTCGCCGCTTCTGCGCCGGGTGCGGCGGCGCACGGTGGTGTCGCCGCGATCGCCCCCACGGTCATCCCGGTCGTCGCGGTCGCGACGGTCGTCCCGGTCGCGACGGTCGTCGCGGTCGAGGTCGTAGTCGTCGTCGCGGCCCGGGCGAGGCGGCAGCAACTGGATGTCGGGGGCCTGGAAGAGCAGCGACGTGGTCGTGCGCGGGGCCGGCGAGACGGAGGCGGCGAACGCCTGGCCGAGCTCGGGTTCGAGCCACGGCTCGCTCGAGGTGCCGGAGTTCGACGTGCCTGCGTTCGAGGCGCCGGCCAGAGGGGCCTGGGGGCGATCGGTCGCCTCCGCATCCTCTTCAGCGTCGCGCACGTCGGGGAAATCTGTGGAATCTGTCATGGTGACCTTCACATCTGTTGCGGTCGACGAAGTCTGGGCCGGCGCGGATTCAGGCGCCAGCGGTTCAGGCGCACGGAGCGTGCCGGGGGCGGGCTCGGGCGGGCTGTCTTCTGCCGCCTTCTTTGCCGCCCAGCGCCCGCCGAACAGGCGAGACCGTCGTTTGACCGGTTGGTTGTCTTCCACCATTGCTGGTGCACTCCTTGCCGAGCGGGGTGACCGCGCCACCCTGCCAGGTACTCTCTCGTGCGGCCCCGCCTCCGGCATCCTGCGCCGCCTGCGTCACCGCGAATCCTTCACTCGAATCATCCGGCTTCAGCTCTGGATGGACTCTTCGTGTCTGTGTTCATGCTCCGGGCCACCTTCTTCAGGTGACCCGGCAATCCTTGTGCGCCACACGGCGCGAGTTCTGCTGCCGGCCGAGCGCGGCTCGGAAGGCATGAAGGTATTATCGCACGCATTCCCAGATCGCCCGCCAGAGGCGTGTGGCAGAATGCCACAGTGATCGAAGAAACACCCCTCCCACGGCGTCCCATCGGTCTCGCGATCTTCCTGGTCGTCGCCGGCGTGATCGGCTGGATCGCGTCCTTCGCGCTGACCCTCGAGAAGATCGAGACGCTGGTCAACCCGAACTACGTTCCGTCGTGCAACATCTCTGTGCTCGTCAGCTGCGGGCCGAACATGGCGAGCCCGCAGGGTTCGCTGTTCGGCTTCCCGAACCCGCTGATCGGTGTCGCATCGTTCGTCGCCGTGATCGTCGTCGGCATGGGCATCCTCGCCGGGGCACGTTTCGCCCGCTGGTTCTGGATGCTCTTCAACCTCGGCATCGTCGGCGCACTGGTGTTCGTGATCTGGCTGGTCGGGCAGAGCATCTTCGTGCTCGGCACGCTCTGCCCGTACTGCATGGTCGTCTGGACGGTCGTGATACCGCTCTTCTGGTACGTGACCGTGTACAACCTGCGGGAGGGCAACATCCCCGTTCCGGCCGGCGTGCGGAGTGTAGCGCGGCTGTTCTACCCGTTCCTCTGGCTGTTCGTGATCGTGTCGTACCTCGTGGTGGCCGTGCTGGCGCAGCTGCGCCTCGACGTCATCACCTCGCTCACCAACAGCTGAGCATCCGCCCGCCCGGCCCGGCCCGATGTGGGGGCGGGCCGGGGTGGCAGGGCGCCGGTGGGGTCAGTCGAACCAGAGGGCGAGCTCGCGGGCGGCCGACTCCGGGGAGTCGCTGCCGTGCACGAGGTTCTGCTGCACTTTGAGGCCCCAGTCGCGGCCGAGGTCGCCGCGGATCGTGCCGGGGGCGGCGGTTGTGGGGTCGGTGGTTCCGGCGAGCGAACGGAAACCCTCGATGACGCGGTTGCCGGCCACCCGGGCGGCGAGCACGGGGCCCGACTCCATGAACTCGATGAGCGGCTCGTAGAACGGCTTGCCCTCGTGCTCTTCGTAGTGCGCGGCGAGCAGGGCCCGCGACGGCTCGAAGAGTTTCACGTCGACCAGCTGGTAGCCCTTCTTCTCGATGCGGGCCAGAATGTCGCCGATCAGGTTGCGGGCGACGCCATCGGGCTTGATCAGAACGAGGGTCTCTTCGACGTGTGCAGTCACTTCAGTTCAACTTTCTTCGAGAGGGGACAACCGCGCGTTGTCGCGGTCGATCATGCCACCCCTGATGACGGCGAACACCCACATGCCGCCGAACAGCAGGGCAACGATGAGCATCAGGGGAACGAGGATGGCCGAGGCCAGGATGATGGCCTGCAGCACCCAGCCGAGGGCGATGCCGAACGGCCGGTTCAGGAGCGGGATGGTCGCCAGCAGCAGCACGCAGAGCGCCGCTCCCCCGCCGAGCGCGAGGGGCCACGGCAGCGCCTTCAGGCCGAACACGGCCAGCGTCGCGAGGAACATGATGACGGATTCGAAGCCGAGCACGATCGAGCAGATGCTCTCGCGCACCGTGCGGTTGCGCCGGGCGCGCGGCGCCCGCGGCGCACGGCTCACGGCTTCCACCCCTCATCGGCGGCCAGCGTGATGATCTCGCCGACGAGCGTGATCGACCCGGTCACCAGCACGGCCCCGGTGTCGCTCTCGCCCGCCGACTCCCGCGCGATCGCGGTCGCCTCGCGCGGATCGAGTTCGACGATGACGCGGTCGGCGCCGGCGATGCCGACCACCACGCTCGCGAGCTCGTCGGCGTCGATCGCGCGGTCGGAGGAGGAGCGCGTCACGACGAACTCCGACACGACGGGTTCGAGGGCCCGAACGATGCCCGCGGCATCCTTGTCGGCGAGCACACTGATCACGGCGACGACCTTGTCGAAGGTGAAGTACTCCTTCAGCGCCGCCGCGAGCGCCACGGCGCCGCCCGGGTTGTGTGCGGCATCCACCAGCACCGTCGGCTCTGTGCCGATCAGCTGCAGCCGGCCGGGCGAGGTGACCGTGTTGAAGGCCTCGGTGAGCACGTCGTCGACGAGCGCCGTCGACCCGCCGCCGAGGAACGATTCGACTGCGGCCACGGCCACGGCCGCGTTCTGGGCCTGGTGGTCGCCGTAGAGCGGCAGGAAGAGGTCGCTGTAGGTGCCGGCGATGCCCCGGATCGTCACGACCTGCCCGCCGACGGCGACGCTCGACGCGACGACCTCGAACCCGTCGCCCTCTGCGACGAAGGTCGACTCGGTGAGCTCGGCCGCCCGCTTCAACTCGGCGAGGGCCTCGGGCAGCTGCGTCGAGGTGACGACCTGAGCGGCCGGCTTCACGATGCCCGACTTGGTGCGCGCGATCTCGGCGACCGTGTTGCCGAGGCGCTGGGTGTGGTCGAGCGAGATGGGGGTGAACACGGCGACCTGGCCGTCGGCGACGTTCGTCGAGTCCCATTCGCCGCCCATGCCGACCTCGATGACCGCGACGTCGACGGGAGCGTCGGCGAACGAAGCGAAGGCGAGCACCGTGAGCGCCTCGAAGAACGTGAGGCGCGGCTCGCCGGCACCGGTCAGCTCGGCGTCGACGATCTCGAGGAACGGCTGGATGTCCGCCCAGTTCGCCGCGAGCGCCTCGTTGCTGATCGGGCGGCCGTCGATCACGATGCGCTCGTTCAGCCGTTCGAGGTGCGGACTGGTGAAGAGCCCGGTGCGGAGCCCGTACGCCCGCAGGATGCTCTCGGAGATGCGGCTGGTGCTCGTCTTGCCGTTGGTTCCGGTGATGTGGATGATCGGGTACGCCCTGTGCGGGTCGCCCAGCAGCTCGACCACCCTGCGCGTCGCCCCCAGCCGCGGCTCGGGGGCCGATTCGCCGAGGCGTGCCAGCAACTCGGCATAGACCTGATCGCCCTGCTCCACGAACTCGTCGGGCAGTTCGGGCTCGTCGTCGCCGATGATGGCGCCGCCACCGGCGCGCACCACGAGCTGCTCGTCGTAGGCGTCGGCCATCTCGAACTCGCTGGGGTCGCCATCACCCTCAGCGTCGCTGTCGTCGTCGACGGTTCCCTCGTCGTCGTAGCGCTGGCGGTGCACCCCGTCACCCGGGTCGTCGCCGTAACCGATCTCATCGCGGGCGTCGCTCTCGCGGTACAGCTCGTCGTTGGGGTCAGACATCGCGCACTCCCTGCGGCCGGCTCACGGCCACCACGAACAGGTCGCTGTTGGCGTACCTGCTCTTCTCGATGCGGGCGAAGTGCTCCGGCGCTGTGCCCACCATGCGTCCCACCCATTCTGAGACGAGAACCTCGCGGTACTGCTCGAGGTTGCGGAAGTCCTTCGGCGAGACGATCGTGAACCGCTTCGCAAGGGTCTCGTCGTCGATCGCGACACTGCCTGAGGTGCTCCGCACCGCATCGGCATCGGCGTCGGAGAAGAAGATGAGGTCGAGGGTGATGCGGTCGCTCACCTCGAACCCGGCGCTCTTGCGGGTCTCCTGCACGGCCCGGATGACGTCGCGGGCCAGCCCCTCGGCTTCGAGCTCAGGGGTCGTCGTGGTGTCGAGCAGGGCGAAACCGCCGCCGGGCAGCAGTGCGAGGGCGCTCGAGGTGGCGTCGCCGGCATCCGGAGTCGACGCTTCGAGCACCAGCTCGTACTCGCTCGGCTCCAGCGCGATGCCGCCCGCCGTGACGACGCCGTTCTCCTCCGCCCAGTCGCCGGCGCGAGCGGCCTTGATGACCTGCTGCACCTGCTTGCCGAGCCGGGGGCCAGCAGCCCGGGCGTTGACGGTGAGCCGGGAGGTGATGCCGAACTCGGCCGCGCTCGTGGGGGTCTGCTCGACGAAGGTGACCTGTTTGACGTTCAGTTCGTCGCGGAGGATGCTCTCGAACTCACCGAGCGCGTCGGCGTTCTCGGTGACGACAGTGAGCCCGGCGAGCGGCAGGCGCACCCGCAGGCCGCTGGCCTTGCGGAGCGAGAGAGTGCTCGACGAGATGGCGCGGATGCGGTCCATCGTCGCCACGAGCGCGTGGTCTTCGGGGAACGCGTTCGAGTGCGGCCAGTCTTCGAGGTGCACGCTGCGGCCGCCGGTGAGGCCCTTCCAGACGGCGTCGCCGACGAGCGGGATGAGCGGGGCAGACAGTCGCGTCAGGGTCTCGAGCACGGTGTAGAGGGTGTCGAACGCCTGGGGCTCGTCGCCCGACCAGAACCGGTCACGCGAGCGGCGCACGTACCAGTTGGTCAGCACGTCGGCGAAGTCGCGGAGGCGCGACGAGGCGACCGTCGCGTCGAGCGCCTCGAAGTCGGCCGTGACCCCGTCGATGAGCTCGCGCGTCTTGGCGAGCAGGTACCGGTCGAGAACGTCGGTCGAATCGGTGCGCCAGGAAGCCTCGTAGCCGGAACCGCCGGGGTCGCCCGCCGCGTTGGCGTACAGGCTGAAGAAGTAGTACGTGTTCCACAGCGGGAGCAGGAACTGCCGCACCGACTCGCGGATGCCCTCCTCTGTCACGATGAGGTTGCCACCCCGCAGAACCGGCGAGCTCATCAGGAACCAGCGCATCGCATCCGACCCGTCGCGGTCGAACACCTCGTTCACGTCGGGGTAGTTGCGGAGGCTCTTCGACATCTTCTGGCCGTCGCTGCCGAGAACGATGCCGTGGCTGATCACGTTCTTGAAGGCCGGGCGGTCGAAGAGCGCGGTCGAGAGGATGTGCATCGTGTAGAACCAGCCACGCGTCTGGCCGATGTACTCGACGATGAAGTCGGCGGGGCTGTGCGAGTCGAACCAGTCGTGGTTCTCGAACGGGTAGTGCACCTGGGCGAAGGGCATCGACCCGCTGTCGAACCAGACGTCGAGAACGTCTTCGATGCGGCGCATGGTCGACTCGCCGGTGGGGTCGTCGGGGTTCGGCCGCGTGAGACTGTCGATGTACGGGCGGTGCAGGTCGGGCTGCCCGTCAGCATTCAACGGCAGGCCGCCGAAGTCGCGCTCGAGCTCGTCGAGTGAGCCGTAGACGTCGACCCGCGGGTATTCGGGGTTGTCGCTCTTCCACACCGGGATGGGCGAACCCCAGTAGCGGTTGCGCGAGATCGACCAGTCGCGGGCGTTCGACACCCACTTGCCGAACTGCCCGTCTTTGACGTTCTCGGGCACCCAGTCGATCTGCTGGTTGAGCGACTCCATGCGGTCGCGGAACTCGGTGACACGGATGAACCAGCTCGAGACCGCCTTGTAGATCAGCGGGTTGCGGCAGCGCCAGCAGTGCGGGTAGGAGTGCTCGTAGCTCGCCTGGCGGAGGAGCCGGCCGTTCGCCTTCAGGGCCTGGGTCAGCGGCCTGTTCGCCTCGAACACCTGCAGGCCCGCGACCTCGGTGATGTTCGGCAGGAAGCGCGCTCCCTCGTCGACCGAGATGATGACCGGGATGCCCGCGGCCTCGCAGATCTTCTGGTCCTCCTCGCCGTAGGCGGGAGCCTGGTGCACGATGCCGGTGCCCTCGGTGGTCGACACGTAGTCGGCGACGAGGATCTGCCAGGCGTTCTGGGTACCGTACGCCTCGGTGTCGGCGTAGTAGTCCCAGAGCCGGGCGTAGCGGATTCCGTCGAGCTCGGTGCCCTGCAGCGTGCGGGTGACCGCTGCTAGGGCGGCCTCTGCGGAGTCGTAGCCGAGCTCCTTCGCGTAGTTGCCGACCAGGTCTTCGGCGAGCAGGTAGTCGGCACTCAGTACGTCGGTCGCGGCATCCGGAGCCCCCTCGACCTCGCCCTGCACCTCGGCGTCGGCGGTTCCGTTCGGGCCACTGGGCACAATCGCGTAGGTGATGCCGGGCCCGACGGCGAGCGCCATGTTGGTCGGCAGGGTCCACGGGGTGGTCGTCCATGCGAGGGCGCGCACGGCGGTGAGCCCGAGTGCCTCGGCCTTCGTGCCGATCAGCGGGAAGGTGACCGTGACCGTCTGGTCCTGGCGCATCTTGTAGACGTCGTCGTCCATGCGCAGTTCGTGGTTCGACAGAGGGGTCTCGTCGTGCCAGCAGTACGGCAGCACGCGGAAGCCCTCGTAGGCGAGGCCCTTGTCGTGCAGCTGTTTGAAGGCCCAGATCACGCTCTCCATGAAGGTGATGTCGAGCGTCTTGTAGTCGTTCTCGAAGTCGACCCAGCGCGCCTGGCGGGTGACGTACTCCTGCCACTCGCCGGTGTACTGCAGAACGGATGCCCGGGCGGCGGCGTTGAACTCGGCGATGCCCATCGCCTCGATCTCGCTCTTCTCGGTGATGCCGAGCTGGCGCATGGCCTCGAGTTCGGCGGGGAGGCCGTGCGTGTCCCACCCGAAGCGGCGGTGCACGAGTTTGCCGCGCATGGTCTGGAAGCGCGGAAAGAGGTCTTTGGCGTACCCCGTCAGCAGGTGGCCGTAGTGCGGCAGGCCGTTCGCGAAGGGCGGGCCGTCGTAGAAGACCCACTCGGGCGCGTCGGCGCGCTGGTCGATCGACGCCTGGAAGGTGCCGTCGGCCTGCCAGAAGCCGAGCACCTGCTGTTCGATGTCGGGAAAGCGCGGCGACGGGGAGATTCCGAAGGCAGACCCGGATGCCGGGCCGTCGGTGTTCGATTTCGGGTAGGTCATGTCGCTTGTGTCTCCTGGACGGCTGTCGAAGGTGCTGCTGCCTGTTCCACGAGGACGCCGGTCGTGCCGGCGCGGTACCACCCCGCTTACCACCCCGCAACGAACCGGGATGATCGCTTGTTCTTTGGCTGTGACGGGCCAGGCCCGGCCGGTTCTAGTGGGTGCGGCCGCCCCTCGCGGGCCGGTGTACACCGTTCTTCCGGCGACTCCCCGGTGATGGCCGGTTCAGTGTCGTTACTGAGCAATATTACACGTCGAGCACGGTGACTAGGCTGCTGGAATGGAACCCACGCCTCCGGCGAGACCCACCCGCGGCAGGCCCCGGTCGTCGTCGCGGGAACTGCTCGAAGACGCGGCGTTCGAGCTCTTCCTCGAGAACAGTTACGTGAAGACGACCATCGAGCAGATCACGCAGCGGGCGGGCGTCGGCCGGTCGACCTTCTTCAATTACTTCGACGGCAAGAGCGACGTGTTCTGGGGCGACATCGACCGGGCGTTCGACACCCTGCAGCGGCGGCTCGACGAGCAGGCTCCGGATGCCCGGCCGCTGCCTGCGCTGTCGGCCGCCCTGACGGCTGTGGCGAGCGGGTTCGGCCCGTCGCGGGTGCCGTGGATTCTGACGCAGCACGGGTCGGTCGGCTCGGTGCCCGAGGTGGAGGCCTCGGCGCTCGCACGGTTCGCACGCTGCGCGGGGGTGCTCGGAACCTTCGTGGCCGTGCGGCTGGATGTGGACCCCGACTCGCTGCTGCCCCGCACGCTCGCCTACGCGGCCACCGGGGCGGTCGTCGCGGCAGCCCAGGAGTGGGCGGCGGCGGGGCCCGCCCGTGGGGGGCTGGACCCCTTCGTCGAGCGCGCCCTCGCCGCCCTCGCGGGTGGCTTCGCCGGCTGACGCCTGCCGCCCACCGCCCGCAGCCTGAGACGTGAGACGATCTCGAGATGCACACTGCCGAGTCTGATCGCTGGGTGACCCTGAGCGGGGTCAGCTGGTTCACACCACTGCTCATCGCAAGCCCGCTCATTCTCTTTCTGCTGCTCAGCAACGGAGTCAGGCTCGCTGCGATCTTCCTGCACGGCGTCCCGCATCCGTGGTCGATCGTGCTGCTCGTCGTCATCGGAGCCCTCATTGCCTGTCTCATCGTTGCGATCGTCCGGCTGATATACCCGCCGGTGCAGCTGAACGCCGGGAGGGGTCTCATCCGGGCCGGTCAACGAACTGCCGCGTACTCCGAAGTATCGACGGCGCAGCTACTGGTGACCGCGACGAGCGCGCGCCGCGGCCTCACTCTGTTGTTGCGCACCAGAACGGGCGTGCGGGCGATCATCCTGATCCGTGACGGGAAGCAGCGTACCCTCGCGCCCAAGGCGGCTGACCTGGTGCGCGACCTGATCGAGCGGTCCGGCATCGAGCTGCCTGTGTCGCCGGACGATCCGAAGGGGAAGTTCGCCCGCTACAACTTCCCCGACCACGTCACCCGTGCCGATGCGCTTGCTCTGGTCGAGCATCCGCCCGCTCTGGACGAACCGCTCCCCATTCCGCCCCGCCTCTGACACGTGGAGTGCCACGTCCTCCATTCCGACGACTGGCCGAACGACGGTTCGGCTGCGAGCATGAGGAGATGACGCACCGGATGTCGACACCGCGCAGGCGGCACGCCTGCGGCGCCGGGCTCGCCCTTGTCGCGGCCGTCGCCGCGCTAGGACTGGCTGGCTGCGCGGGGAGCCTACGCGAGGTGGCGGCCGGCGACACGGAGTGGCAGCAACGGTCGCTCGCGGAGGCACGCGTGGTGGAGTTGGTGAAGCAGATGGGCGACCCGCGGCCCGATGACATCAACGGCTGGGCCCGCGCCGCCGCCGAGACTGCGGCGGGGAGCGGTAGCGACGTGTATCCGTCGGGGATCGAGCTGATCGGCATCGAGGCGCGGCAGTCCGAGCAGCTGATCGAACCGTTCGGCGCGCTCACCTTCCGGGTTCCGGCTGCCGACGACCCGGCCGTGGTCGGCGACCCCGATGGGGATGACCCTGCCGCCTACTGCTTCACCGTGGCATTCGACTACTACGGGAAGGCGGGTGGCGAGACACCGTCAGACGGGATCAACTCCATCGACTGTCCGCCTGGCGCTGTGTCCGTCACCCCGCCGCCGGACACGACGATCAGGAGCGTCGTGTCGGCGAACACGCGCGAGGCCGTAACGGCCGTTCTCTTGGAGCGCCTCGCCACCGGAGCGCCGACGACCGCCGCCGAGGTCGAGGCCGCGATCTCGGCGCGGCTGGAGCAGCCCGCAGGGCAGTACGAGGTCGCGGCGGAGCCGCACGCCCTCGTCGAAGGCGAAGGCCAAAGCGATGGCCCAGGCGCAGAGGCGCGTGTCGGGGTCGCGGTCGGCACCGGCGACGACTGCGTGCTGGTGAAGAGCGAGAACGGCGCGGTCGCCGACGTCTACGCGCCGCGCGTTCTGCTGCAGGCGGGAGAGCTCGGCTGCCGGCCGGAGACCGCGCTAGCGAGCGACGAGGAGCTGCGACCGCCGCACTGACGGCCCGCTACGGGCGGAGGTAGTACCGGTGGAGGAACGCGGCGAGCACCGCGCGGGTGATCTGCGCGTTGGGGCTGAAGACGGTGCCGGTCGAGACGCCGTTGGCCTTCATCCATTCGATCGAGCGGTAGTTGGGGTTCGACGTCGGTACGTCGGTGAACGACGGCGTCGCCGGGTTCGGCAGCGTGTCGCCGCTGTAGGCCGACAGCCAGAGTGCCAGGTCGGTGCGCGTCGCGATGGCACCCTGGTTGAACTTCTTGTTCGCGGGCACAGAGATGAGGTGGTTCGCGAGCATCCACTCGACCGCCGTGTAGGCCCCGTTCGTCTTCGGCACGTCGACGAACGACGGCGTTGCGGGAGGGGTGAACGGCAGCCCGCTGTAGCGGTACAGGAAGATCGCGACCGTCGCACGGCTGATCGTCTGGGTGGGCGAGTAGGTGCGGGTACCGTTCGCTGCAGCGGCACCCGTACTGAAGCCGAGCCGCGCCATCCACTGGATGTCGGCGTACTGCGACGTTGTCGGCGTCACATCGCTGAAGTACTGGTCGGGTGCAGTGTTCGGCACGCCGAACCAGTCGGCGTAGACGTAGAAGAAGTTGCGGTTGCCGTAGGCCGAGCAGGCGTCGCCGGTGCCGTAGGGGCTTCGCAGCGCCGCCGCGTTCGGCTGGTAGGGCGTGTAGTAGTAGAGCGCTGCCGTGGCGGCGTTCCGGATGGTCACCTTCGACGAGCCGCAGCTGGTGTCGTAGTTGTACTGGATGCTCGTGGGCGTACCGACCGGGAAGTAGGTGAAGTCCATCGTGCGACCCGGAGGGTTCAGGTAGCGCTTGAACTGCCATGCCGCGTTGTACACCTGGTTGTAGAAGCCGTAGTAGTACTTGTCGCAGACCGCCTGGGTGTCGGCGCAGCCGTACCCGGTGGCGGTCTCGTACGCACCGGTCGTCGGGTTGGTGGTCGCGACGAGCGAGGACTCCTTCTGGATGAGCGTCAGCAGCACCTTCTGGCTGATTCCGCAGAGCTGGCCGACGCGGGCGACGATGGTCGCCGCCGTCTCGTTCGCCGCACCGACGTACTGCCCGCACATCTGGTCAGCGGCCTGCGTGTAGGTGCTCTGTCGGTAGTTCTTCAGGCACAGCGCCCCCGAACAGCCCGAACCCTTCGCGGCGAGGAAGGACTGCACCTGGGAGGCCGTCATCGCGGAGCCGGTGTAGAAGCGGGAGTCGGTGATGATGTTGCCCGCGGTGAACGCCGGCGTGGCCGTTGAGACGGTCGCGCCGAACGCTTCAGCGTCGCCCGACGCGACGCGCGCGGCCTCGAGCGCCTGCTGCAGTTTCGCCTGCGCGTCGGCTTGGGCGCGGATGCTGTCGGCCGAGTCGGTCGAGCGCGGCGAGACCGCGGCAGGGTCGTCGGCGAGCACGGTGGTCGAGGCGCCAGGTACGGCCGAGGTGCCGGCAGGGGCCGCCGAGGCGGTCATCGCCCCTCCGAGCACGAGCGCGACGGCTGCCACGACGCCGACGACGGCGCTCGTGAGGGAGGAGGTTCTGCGAAAGATCGGCACGTGTCGACCATAACTCGCACCCCCGACATCCACAGGCCGCATTTTGGGGGACGCCCACGCGCTCACCCCGGCGCATCCGGGAACCCCGCCGTCACGACCCCGCGTGCGACTCCAGGAACTCGTACACCTCGCGGTCGTCGACCCCCGGGAACTTGCCCGACGGCAGCGGCGACAGCACGTGGGCGTGCAGCCGCGCGCTCGGCCAGGCGCTGTCTGACCAGCGCTCGACCAACTCGCTCGGCGGGCGCTTGCAGCACGACTCGTCGGGGCACTTCGAGAGCGCCCGCTTCTCGGTGTCCCGGCCGCGGAACCACTTCGCGTCGGCGAACGACGTGCCGAAGCTGATGGAGAACTCCCCCGCGGCCGTCGTTCCGGTCTGCGTCGCACACCAGAACGTGCCGGAGGGCGTGTCGGTGTACTGGTAGAACTCGGTCGACCGGTTGGTGCGGGTGAGCGCCACGCGGGCCGCCCAGTTACGGCAGACCAGCTGGCCCTCGACGGCGCCCGTGACATCCTGCGGCAGGGGCAGGCCGTCGTTCTCGTAGGCCTTCTGGATGGCGCCGTCGTCGGTCAGCCGCAGGAAGTGCACGTCGATGCCGAGATGGGATGTCGCGAGATTCGTCATCCGCAGCGCCGCGGCCTCGTGTGTGACCCCGAACGCATCGCGGAAGTCCTCGACAGAGAGGTCGCGGCGCGCCTTCGCTGCCGCGAGGAACTTCACCGACGCGGCCTCCGGCATCAGCGAGGCAGCGGCGAAGTAGTTGATCTCGAGGCGCTGCTGCAGGAAGTCGGCGTAGTTCTGCGGCGGCGTGTGGCCGAGCACGCGGTGCGCCATCGCCTGCAGCGCCATCGACCGCAGGCCGTGGCCGCCCGGGATGGAGGCGGGCGGCAGGTAGATGCGCCCGCTCGCGAGGTCGGTGACCGACCGGGCCGAGTGCGGCAGGTCGTTCACGTGGATGAGTCGAAAACCGAGGTCTTCGGCGAGCAGGCTCACCGTGCGGTGGCTGAGCGCGCCGCCGGTGTGGCCGACGCGGGAGAGGGTCTGCTCGACGAGTTTCTCGAGGTCAGGGATGTGGTTGTTGCGCGCGCGCATCGTGTCGCGCAGCTCGGTGTTCGCCCGGCGTGCCTCCTCGGGCGTCGCGATCGACTCGGTGGCCCGGCGGATGAGTTCGCGGTGCAGGCCCACCAGCGACTCGAGGGTCTCCTGCGGCAGGTTGCGACTCGCGGGCACGGTCGGCAGGCCGAGCGAGGCGTAGAGGTCGCCGGTCTGGGCCCGGGCGAGTTCGATCTCGAGGGCGGTGCGCTCGTCGGGCGCCTCTTCAGAGAGCAGGTCGGCCAGCGGAACGTCGAGAGCCGCCGACAGCGACTGCAGCAGCGAGAACTTCGGCTCGCGGCGGCCGTTCTCGATCAGCGACAGCTGGCTGCCGACGACACCAACCTTCTCGCCGAGCTGGTCGAGGGTCAGGTCGGCGTTCTTACGGAAGTGCCGGATGCGCCGCCCAAGCGTGATCAGGTCGAGGGTTGACGGCATCTTTGCCTCCTGTAAAGAACGGCCGATCTTTCGGCTGGAATTCCCAGAATCTACCCCAGAAGTGCCCCAGAGTGGAAGAACCACCACGAACTTGCTCATCCGGTCGCCCAGCGGCGACGACGATGACCCAGCACCAGCCACCAACCCTGGCCACCGATCATCCGGCCAGCAGCCACAGAGAGCGGAGCGACCATGAGCCTCCTGGAACGACCCACACAGAAGCACGCCACGGCGAAGCACGCGAGCCCGTCGCCCGATCCGATCGATGCGGCCGCGGCATCCACCCCACCGACGACGCTGCGCATCGACGCCGGCCTCGCCGCCTGGATCGCCGACGTCACCGCCCTCACCCAGCCCGACGAGGTCGTCTGGTGCGACGGATCGACCGCCGAATGGGACCGGCTCACGAAGCGGATGGTGTCGCAGGGCACGCTCATCCGGCTGAACCCGGAGTGGCGCCCCAACAGCTTTCTCGCCCGCAGCGACCCGGCCGACGTCGCCCGGGTCGAAGACCGCACCTTCATCTGCTCGGCCACCGAGCAGGGCGCCGGCCCGACCAACAACTGGCGGGAGCCTGCCGCGATGAAGGGCGAACTCACCGCCCTGTTCGCGGGCAGCATGCGCGGCCGCACCATGTACGTGGTGCCGTTCTCGATGGGGCCCGTCGGCGGCCCGCTCTCGCAGGTCGGTGTGCAGGTCACCGACTCCCCCTACGTCGTCGCGAGTATGGCCCTGATGACACGCATCGGCACGCCGGTTCTCGACCTGATCACCGGCGACGCACCCTGGGTGCCCGCTCTGCACAGCGTCGGCGCACCCCTGGTCGATGCGGCGGCGGATGTCGCCTGGCCCCACAACCCCTCGAAGTACATCGCGCACTTCCCCGAGACGCGGGAGATCTGGTCGTTCGGTTCGGGATACGGCGGCAACGCCCTGCTCGGCAAGAAGTGCTTCGCGCTGCGCATCGCCTCGGTGATGGCCCGCGACGAGGGCTGGATGGCCGAGCACATGCTGCTCGTCAAGGTCACGTCGCCCGAGGGGCTGGCGTACCACGTCGCGGCGGCGTTCCCGTCGGCCTGCGGCAAGACGAACCTCGCCATGCTGAAGCCCACCGTGCCCGGCTGGCAGGTCGAGACGCTCGGCGACGACATCGTCTGGATGCGCCCCGACGCCGACGGCCGACTGCGCGCGATCAACCCCGAGCGCGGCTTCTTCGGCGTCGCCCCCGGCACCGGCGTCGAAACGAACCAGACCGCCGTCGACACGATGTGGGGCAACACCATCTTCACCAACGTCGCCCTCCGCGACGACGGCGACGTCTGGTGGGAAGGGCTCACGCCCACTCCGCCCGCGCATCTCATCGACTGGCAGGGCAACGACTGGACTCCGGCCTCCGGCACCCCGGCCGCCCACCCGAACGCGCGCTTCACCGTTGCGGCCGAGCAGTGCCCCTCGATCGCTGAGGACTGGGAGTCGCCCGAGGGCGTGGTCGTCGACGCGATCCTGTTCGGCGGCCGTCGGCCCTCTACCGTTCCGCTGGTCGCGCAGTCGAAGAACTGGGGCCACGGCGTCTTCATGGGCGCGACGATGGCCTCAGAGACGACAGCTGCCGCGGCCGGTGCCGTCGGGCGCCTCCGCCACGACCCGTTCGCGATGCTGCCGTTCGTCGGCTACGACATGGCCGACTACTTCCAGCACTGGCTCGACATGGGCGATGTGCTCGGCGAGAACGCGCCGCCCATCTTCCAGGTCAACTGGTTCCGCAAAGACTCGTCCGGCTCCTACATCTGGCCGGGCTTCAGCGAGAACTCGCGCGTCGTCGAGTGGATCGTCCGTCGCCTCGAAGGGGATGTCGCGGCGCGCCAGACCCCCATCGGCGGCCTGCCCCTGGTGCACGAGCTGAACGTCGAGGGCCTCGGCCTCAGCGACGCGGATGTCGCGACCCTCGTCGGGGTCGACAAGGCCGCCTGGCTGGCGGAGGCCGACGAGACCGCCGCCTACTTCGACTCCCTCGGCGCCGACCGCCTGCCCGCCACCCTGACGCACGAGCTGTACCGCCTGCGCCAGCCAGGCGGCCTTGTCGACCCCGACGAGGGTCGCGACATCCGCGTCGCTGAGGCCGAGGCCCTCGACGTTCAGCTCGTGCACCAGGGGCAGGC